>NZ_JOGB01000008.1 GCF_000719335.1 Streptomyces sp. NRRL S-87 | reverse complement strand
GTCGCGGCGGCCGCCGCCGAAGACGGCGTCGAAGCGGTGCTGCTGGATCGCCTCGGTCAGCGGGACGGTCTGCAGCGGGTTGCGGACGCCGTCGGGGCGTTCCTTGAGCTTGCCGGCGTCGATGTAGTCCTGGACGGAGGCGACGTGCAGGCGCAGGTTGTGCTCGGCGACGATGCGGTCGCGGTAGGCGAGGACCTCGGGGAAGTTGTGCCCGGTGTCGACGTGCAGCAGCGAGAACGGCACCGGAGCCGGCGCGAACGCCTTGAGCGCCAGGTGCAGCATGACGATCGAGTCCTTGCCACCGGAGAAGAGGATCACCGGCTTCTCGAACTCGCCCGCCACCTCGCGGAAGATGTGGATCGCCTCGGACTCCAGCGCGTCCAGGTGCGACAGGGCGTACGGCGCGTCCGCGTCGGCGGTCGTGTCGTGCGTGTGCGCGGCGGTGGTCATGCCAGCCCCTTCTCGGTGAGCAGCGTGAACAGCGACGCCGCGGACTCCTGGACGGTCTGGGTGTGCGACTCGATGCGCAGGTCGGGGGCCTCCGGGGCCTCGTACGGGTCGTCCACGCCCGTGAGGCCGGAGATCTCGCCGGCCGCCTGCTTGGCGTACAGGCCCTTCACGTCGCGCTCGGAGCACACCTCGACCGGGGTCGCCACGTGCACCTCGAGGTACGCCGTCCCGGCCGCGGCGTGGCGCTTGGCGACGGCCTCCCGGCTGTCCGTGTACGGCGCGATCACCGGGACCAGCGCCTTGACGCCGTTGCTCGCGAGCAGCTCGGCCACGAAGCCGATCCGCTGCACGTTGGTGTGCCGGTCCTCGCGGGTGAAGCCCAGGCCCGCCGACAGGAACTCGCGGATCTCGTCGCCGTCGAGCACCTCCACGCGGTGGCCCTCGCCGCGCAGCCGCTCGGCCAGCGCGTACGCGATCGTGGTCTTGCCCGCGCTCGGCAGACCGGTCAGCCACACGGTGGCGCCCTGGTCCGTCACGCTCATCTGCTTCTCCGTACGTTCCGTCATCAGCCGTGCAGCCCGCACTCGGTCTTGGCCCGTCCCGCCCAGCGGCCGGCCCGCGCGTCCTCGCCCTCCGCCACGCGGCGGGTGCAGGGGGCGCAGCCGACCGAGGCGTAGCCGTCCATCAGCAGGGGGTTGGTGAGGACCCCGTGGTCGCCGATGTAGGCGTCCACGTCGTCCTGGGTCCAGCGGGCGATCGGCGAGATCTTGACCTTCTGCCGCTTCTCGTCCCAGCCGACCACCGGGGTGTTCGCCCGGGTCGGGGACTCGTCGCGACGCAGCCCCGTCGCCCACGCGTCGTAGCCGGTCAGGCCCTCTTCCAGCGGCTTGACCTTGCGCAGCGCGCAGCACAGGTCCGGGTCGCGGTCGTGCAGCTTCGGGCCGTACTCGGCGTCCTGCTCGGCGACCGTCTGCCGCGGGGTGAGGGTGATGACCTTGACGTCCATCACGGCCGCGACCGCCTCGGAGGTGCCGATGGTCTCCTCGAAGTGGTAGCCGGTGTCGAGGAACACCACGTCCACGCCCGGGAAGGCCCGGGACGCCAGGTGCGCGACGACCGCGTCCTCCATCGAGGAGGTGACGCAGAAGCGCGGCCCGAACGTCTCCTTCGCCCAGGTGAGGATCTCCAGCGCGGAGGCGTCCTCGAGGTCGCGGCCCGCCTGCTCGGCCAGTTCCTTGAGTGCCTGCGCGTCCTGAACGGTGGTCATATCGAGTCCCCTCCTGCGGAGTTGCCCTGGAAGCCGCGGGCCAGCAGCCCGAGGTACTTCAGCTGGAAAGCCCGGTTGCACCCCCGGCATTCCCAGGCTCCGTGGCCCTGCTCGCTCGGGAACAGGTCCTCCTCGCCGCAGTACGGGCAGTAGAAGGGGGCGGCGCGCTCGCTCACGACAGGGCCTCCTCGGAGGCCCGGCCCACCCACTGGGCGAACCGCTCGCCGTCGGTGCGCTCCGCCTCGAAGCGCTTGACGACCCGCTCGACGTAGTCCGGCAGCTCGGCGGAGGTGACCTTCAGGCCGCGGACCTTCCGGCCGAAACCCGCGTCCAGCCCCAGGGCACCGCCCAGGTGCACCTGGAAGCCCTCGACCTGGTTGCCGTCGTCGTCGAGGACCAGCTGGCCCTTGAGACCGATGTCCGCCACCTGGATACGGGCGCACGCGTTGGGGCAGCCGTTGATGTTGATCGTCAGCGGCTGGTCGAACTCCGGCAGGCGGCGCTCCAGCTCCTCGATCAGGCTCTGGCCGCGGCCCTTGGTGTCGACGATCGCCAGCTTGCAGAACTCGATACCGGTGCAGGCCATCGTGCCGCGCCGGAACGGGGACGGCTTGACCCGCAGGTCCAGCGCCTCCAGGGCGGCCGTCAGCGACTCGACCTGGTCCTCGGTCACGTCGAGCACGAGCATCTTCTGCTCGGCGGTGGTGCGCACCCGGCCGGAGCCGTGCCGCTCGGCGACGTCCGCGATCTTCGTCAGGGTGGCGCCGTCGACCCGGCCGACGCGCGGGGCGAAGCCCACGTAGAAGCGGCCGTCCTTCTGGCGGTGCACGCCGACGTGGTCGCGCCAGGTCTGCACGGGCTGCTCGGGCGCGGGGCCGTCGGTCAGCTTCCGCCCGAGGTACTCGTCCTCCAGGATCTGGCGGAACTTCTCCGCCCCCCAGTCGGCGACCAGGAACTTCAGGCGGGCGCGGTTGCGCAGCCGCCGGTAGCCGTAGTCGCGGAAGATCGAGATGACGCCCTCGTACACGTCCGGGACCTCGTCGAGCGAGACCCAGGTGCCCAGGCGGACGCCGAGCTTGGGGTTGGTCGAGAGGCCGCCGCCGACCCAGACGTCGAAGCCGGGGCCGTGCTCGGGGTGGTTCACGCCGACGAAGGCGATGTCGTTGATCTCGTGGGCCACGTCCAGCAGGGGCGAGCCCGAGACCGCGGACTTGAACTTGCGGGGCAGGTTGGAGAAGTCCTTGTTGCCCACGATGCGGCGGTAGATCTCCTCGATGGCGGGGGTGCCGTCGATGATCTCGTCCTCGGCGATGCCGGCGACCGGCGAGCCGAGGATCACGCGCGGGGTGTCGCCGCAGGCCTCGGTGGTGGACAGGCCGACCGCCTCCAGGCGGTTCCAGATCTCCGGCACGTCCTCGATGCGGATCCAGTGGTACTGCACGTTCTGGCGGTCGGTGATGTCGGCCGTGCCGCGCGCGAACTCCTGCGAGATCTCACCGATGACGCGCAGCTGCTCGGTGGTCAGCCGGCCGCCGTCGATGCGGACGCGGAGCATGAAGTACTCGTCGTCCAGCTCCTCCGGCTCCAGGATCGCGGTCTTGCCGCCGTCGATCCCGGGCTTGCGCTGGGTGTACAGACCCCACCAGCGCATGCGTCCGCGCAGGTCGTTGGGGTCGATCGAGTCGAATCCGGCCTTGGAGTAGATCGTCTCAATGCGTGTCCGCACATTGAGACCGTCGTCGTCCTTCTTGAACTGCTCGTTGCCGTTGAGGGGCGTGAAGTGGCCACGGGCCCACTGGCCCTCGCCGCGGTGGCGCGTGGTCTTGCGGCGCGCGGTGGCGGGGGTGGGGGTCTCGGGGTTGGCGGCCATGTCGATTCGTCCTTCTGTGGCGGTCAGGGCACGGGGGCAGGTGTCGGCGGCATGTCCCCATTACTGCGGTGACCTGCGCAAATGTGCGCGGGTGCGGCAAAGTGGGTCCCCGCTGCGGTGTGCGGGGGCCCTCTTCGGCCCTAGGGGGATTCGGCGCGTCCGCGGCGACGGGGACGGCGAGATGCGGCGTGGCTGGTTCTGTCAGCGCGCCGTACAGATGGCGCTGGATACGCGGCCGAGGTCGACGTGTCGTCGACTCACCAAGGCAATTCCAGCTCCAGTCATGGCGGAAGCCTGGCACGCAGCACTTGGAGGAGTCCACTAGCGTCCGTAATGTGGACTCGATCGTCTCGAAATGCGGGACGCTGTGGTGTGGGTCACCCGCGGACCCGCCGGCCGGCCGGCCGGCGGGCCGTTCCGCGGTGTCAGGCGCCCGGCCAGGGGCCGGGGGTCGGTGTCTCCGCCTTCTCCTCCGTCTCGGTCCTGAAGACGCGGAAGCCGCGGCGCCGGTAGTTGTCCATGGCCGTCGGGCCGTCCTGGCTGCAGGTGTGCACCCACACCCGGCGGGTGGCCTCCCGGCCCGGCCAGCGGTCCGCCAGGTCCCACGCCCGGGCCGTGCCGAACGTCAGCAGGTGACCGCCGATGCGCCGGCCCCGGAACGCCGGCAGCAGGCCGAAGTACATGATCTCCACGACCCCGTCGTCCTGCGGGTCCAGCTCGACGTACCCCGCGGGCGTGCCGCGGTCGTACGCCACCCAGGTCTCCACCCCCGGCCGCTCCAGCTGCTTGCGCCAGTCCTCGTACGACAGCGAGAGGCGGTCCGTCCAGTGGATGTCCTGTCCCACGGACGCGTACAGGAAGCGGCTGAACTCGGGCGAGGGCACCTCGGCCCGCACGATCGTGATCTCGCCGCCGGGTTCGGCGGCCGGGACCAGGTCGGCGGGCGAGGTCTGCTCCAGTGACCAGGTGGTGAGAGTGATGCTCATGCCTGCCAGGGAATCACAGCCTCCGTTCGGCGCCCGTACGGGCCCTGACCACGGCCGGGGCCGTGGAATGGGGAAGCAGGTCCGAGGGGTCCGGCGGCAGGAGCACCTCCACCTCCACACCCTCGGCGAAGCGGTACGGGCGGTGCGCCAGCACGCCGGCGAGATGCCGTCTCACCCGCGACATCTCCGCACGGACGGTCACCGTCCGGGTGGCGTCCCCGAAGATCTCCTGCGCCAGCTCGGCGGCCGTCCGCCCGCCCCCGTGCGCCTCGGCACCGGGCCCGCCCCCGTCACGGGCCCGCGCCAACAGGAACAGCAGCTCCGCGTGGCGCGGGCTGAGCTCCTGCGTCCAGCTGCCGGCGGCCCCGGACACCGTGGCCGACCAGCGCCGCGGCCGGCCCAGGTCCAGCACCACGCGGCCGACCTCGCCCGCGGTACGGGCCTCCGCGACCCGGACCAGCCAGCCGCCCGGCAGCGCCTCCACCACGCAGTCGCCCAGTGCCGGCAGCCACACCGGCCCCGGGCCGCACGACTTCGGCAGCACCACCCGCTCCGGCGGCGCCATGCCCGTCACCGCCGCCGTCCAGCCCAGGCCGTCCACGGCCAGCGCCCGCCCCGGCAGCCGCGCCAGCAGCGGCGCCGCCACCGCCCGCAGCCCCTCCAGGGACCGCAGGTGCCGCACGCGCAGCTCGGTCTCCGCCAGCCGCGCCACCGAGGAGACCCAGGCCAGCGTGGCCGGGTGCATCGTGGCCAGCGGTCCGCTGACGTCCACCACCCCCAGCAGCCGGCCGTCGCGCGGATCGTGCACGGGCGCGCCGGCGCACGTCCAGTCGTGGTGGCTGGAGACGAAGTGCTCGGCCGAGAACACCTGCACCGGCCGCCGTGCCACCAGGGCCGTGCCGACCCCGTTGGTGCCGACCACCGACTCGTCCCAGTCCGCCCCCACCTCGAAGCCCAGCCGGTCGGCCTTCTTCAGGATCGAGGCGTGGCCCTCCCGCCACAGCAGCCGGCCCTCGGCGTCCGAGACGACCATGATGTGCAGGGTCTCGTCGAGCGCGGGCAGCAGGCCCTCGCGCAGCACCGGCAGCACCTCGCGCAGGGGTGAGTCGTGCCGCCGCCGCTCCGTCTCGGCCAGCGAGAGCATGCGCGAGCGGGCGTCCCGGTCCGGGTGCACCCCGCCCGCCAGCATCCGCCGCCAGGACGCGGCGATCTCCGGGCGCGGTGCCGTCGGCGGCGCGTGCCCCGAGAGCGCGGCGGCCCGTATGCCCTTGAGCAGGCGTGCGGCCTGCCGCGAGTCCATGGCCGCCAGCCGGGCCAGGTCGACAGCGGTGTCGGTCACCGGATCCTCCCCGTACTGAACCGGATGCCCCAAAGGGTTGCAACCGTTTGCAACTCTCGCCAAGTCCCGGTCACCCGACCGAAACTGTGCGCGACGCCGCCCAGCGGCGTCTGCAGCTCCTCCTCGGGGCCTAGTGACGGGGGTGGTGCCGAGTCGGCGCGGCGCCACCCCGTCCGCATGCCGGTACGGGCGTCCCAAGACGAGCCCCTAGCGGTCCAGCGGGATCCGGGCCCGGTCCACCACCGCCCCCAGGTCCAGCGTGTGCGGCAGCGTCCCGAACGACGCCCCCCGGTCCCCGCCCAGCCGGGAGGCGCAGAACGCGTCCGCCACTGCCGGCGGCGCCCACCGCACCAGCAGCGCGCCCTGCAGCACCAGCGCCATCCGCTCCGCCAGCCGCCGCGCCCGCGCCTCGATGCCCTCCAGGTCCGCCAGTTCGGTCAGCACGCCCCTGATGGCCGCGTCCAGCCGGTGGTCGGCGCCCCGCGCCCGGCCCACCTCCTGCAGGAACGCGTTCAGGGCCGCCGGCTCCCGCTGCAGCACCCGCAGCACGTCCAGCGCCTGCACGTTGCCCGAGCCCTCCCAGATCGAGTTCAGCGGCGACTCGCGCAGCAGCCGCGGCATGCCGGACTCCTCCACGTACCCGTTGCCGCCCAGGCACTCCAGCGCCTCCGCCACCATCGGCGTGCACCGCTTGGTCACCCAGAACTTCGCCACCGGCACCGCGAGCCGCGCGAACGCCCGCTCCGCGTCCGTGTCCGCGTCGTACGCCGCCGCCAGCCGCAGCGCCAGCACCGTCGCCGCCTCCGACTCCAGCGCCAGGTCCGCCAGCACGTTGCGCATCAGCGGCTTGTCGACCAGCTTCCCGCCGAACGCCTCCCGGTACGTGGCGTGGTGCACGGCCTGCACCAGCGCCTGCCGCATCGCGGACGCCGCCCCGGTCACGCAGTCCAGCCGGGTCGCCGCCACCATCCCGATGACGGTCCGCACCCCGCGCCCGGGCTCGCCCACCCGCTGCGCCCAGGTGTCCTCGAACTCCACCTCGGCCGAGGCGTTCGACCGGTTGCCCAGCTTGTCCTTGAGCCGCTGGATCGCGAACGGGTTGCGCGTCCCGTCCGCCAGCACCCGCGGCACCAGGAAGCACGTCAGCCCCTCGGGTGCCTGAGCCAGGACCAGGAAGCCGTCACTCATCGGCGCCGAGCAGAACCACTTGTGCCCGGTCAGCAGGTACTCGCCCGACGCGTCCAGCGGCACCGCCGCCGTCGTGTTGGCCCGTACGTCGCTGCCGCCCTGCTTCTCGGTCATCGCCATGCCGACCAGCGCCCCCGTCTTGCGCGCCACCGGCCGCAGCTCCTGGTCGTACACGCGCGAGGCGAGCAGCGGCTCCCACTGCGCCGCCAGCCCCGGCTCCGCGCGCAGCGCCGGCACGGCCGCGTGGGTCATGGACACCGGGCAGCCGTGCCCCGCCTCCACCTGCGACCACAGGTAGAAACCGGCCGCCCGGCGCAGGTGCCCGCCCGGCCGCCCCCAGGCGTCGGTCAGCCCCTCCGACCGGGCCCGGCCCAGCAACCGGTGCCAGGAGGGGTGGAACTCCACCTCGTCGATGCGGTGGCCGTAGCGGTCGTGGGTGCGCAGCCGGGGCGGGTTCTCGTTCGCCAGCCGCCCCCACTCCTGGCACTGCCCGGAGCCGGTCGCGCGGCCGATCCCGCCGAGATCCGCCCGCACCTCCTCCAGCAGGTCCGGGTCGAGGTGCCGGGCCACCCCCTCGACGAGGGCTGGGTCCGAACCGAAAGCGTCGTACCCGGTCAGGGGCGGAGCCTGATTGGTCACGGTGTGGGTGCTCGCTGCCATGCCGATACGGTAAGGACGTGCAGCCGGCAAACGAAACACCCGAGCCCCCACCGGGGCGGCTCCACAGGGCACGCGCCCTGTACCGCAACGTCTCCAAACGCAAGATGGCCTGGCTGCTGCTCAAGGACACGGTCAACTCGTGCATCGAGTACCGCATCCTCGGGCTCGCCGCCGAGGCGGCCTTCTTCACCCTGCTGTCCCTGCCGCCGCTGTTCCTCGGCCTGATCGGCCTGCTCGGCTACGTCGACGGCTGGACCGACACCCACACGGTCGCGAGCATCGAGGAGAACATCCTGCGGGCGGTCGGCACCGTATTGTCCGACCGGGGCGTCAACGACGTCGCCAAACCGTTGCTCGACGACGTCACCCGGCGCGGCCGCCCCGACATCATCTCGCTCGGCTTCGCCTTCGCCCTGTGGTCGGGTTCGCGCGCCGTCAACGTCTTCATCGACACCATCACCGTCATGTACGGCCTCGACGGCGAGCGCGGCATCGTCAAGACGCGGCTGCTCGCCTTCGGCCTGTACGTCGTCGCGCTCCTGATCGGCGCCGTGGTGCTGCCCCTGATGGTGGTCGGGCCGGACGCGGTCGTCCGCATCGTCCCGTGGGGGACCGAGGTCATCAGCGTCCTGTACTGGCCCACGGTCACGGTGCTGTCGATCGCCTTCCTGACGACGCTCTACCACGTGTCCGTACCGGTGCGCTCACCGTGGATCGAGGACGTGCCGGGCGCGCTCGTCGCCCTCGCGATGTGGGTGCTCGGCAGCTTCCTGCTCCGGATCTACCTCACCAACACGGTCGAGGGCCCGACCATCTACGGTTCGCTGGCCGCGCCCGTGGCCGTCCTGCTGTGGATCGGCATCTCGGCCTTCGCCGTGCTCGTCGGGGCCGCGGTCAACGCGGCCATCGACCGGGTCTGGCCCTCGGTGGCCACCGCGGCCGCCCGCGAGGCGGCCGAGCGGGCCCGGGAGGCGGAGGCCGCCCAGCTCGTGGCCCGCGCGGCGGCCTGGCGGGCCATGGCCGAGGGCGAGTCCGAGGACGACGAGGACGGCGGCGACATGCCGTCGGAGTTCCCCGAGCGCTGGTCGAAGTTCCTGCCCCCGGAAGACGTCCAGGGGCGGCTGCGCAGCCGCGAGAACCACCACCACCAGCGTCCGCACTGACCGGTCCCGCCCCGGAGACACCGCGCCGCGCGTCGCCGCTAGCGTGGAGGCGTGTACGAGGAACGGGCCTCCCGCGCGGTGCCGGGCGCGGTGCTGTGGACCGCCGAGCCGGTGCCGGGGCGCGCCGCGCCCGTGCTGCCCGACGGGTGCATGGACCTGATCTGGGCCGACGGCGGGCTGTGGGTCGCGGGCCCGGACACCCGCCCGCACACCACCGGGGACGTCCCGGCCGCCCGGTTCGCCGGGCTCCGGTTCGCGCCCGGAACGCTGCCCGCGCTGCTCGGCGTACCGGCGTACGAGCTGGTCGACCGCCGGGTCCCGCTCGCCGAGTTGCGCCCGGTCCGCCCCGGACCCGGCTTCGCGACCGACCCCGCAGGGGCCCTGGAGGACCTGGCGGCACGGCTGGCCGCCGACGCGCCGCCGCCCGACGCGCTGACCGGGGCGGTCGTGGCGAGCCTGGCGGCCGGGCGCAGCGTCGCCGGCACCGCCGCCGCGGTCGGCCTCGGCGCCCGCCAGCTGCACCGCCGCTCGCTGGCGGCGTTCGGTTACGGGCCCAAGACGCTGGCCCGGGTGCTGCGGCTGCGCCGGGCCCTGGCCCTGGCCCGGTCCGGCATGCCGGCCGCCGCGGTCGCGCACGCCGTCGGCTGCGCCGACCAGGCCCATCTGGCGCGCGAGGTGCGCGAGCTGGCGGGGACGACGCTGGGCGCGTACACCGCTCAGGGCGTGCCGGTCCGGAGCGGGGCGAAGAGGGAGACGCCGGTGCCGTCCGGGTCGCGGAGGACCGCGTAGCGCTGGCCCCAGAACGCGTCCCAGGGCTTGAGGTGGCCCTCGTGGCCGGCGGCGGTGAGCTCCTCGTACAGCGCGTCCACCGCGGCCGGCGAGGCGCACCGGAAGGCCAGCTCGCACCGGCCGCCGCTGCCGGCCGGGGGCCGGGTCCAGGACGGGTCGAAGGAGCGGACCACCTGCTCGGTGTCCCAGGCGAGCCGCAGCCCGCCCGGCAGCTCCGCCTCCACGTGCGGCTCGGCGTCGGCCTCCGGCGGGAGAGCGAGGCCGAGGAGGCGGTAGAAGGCGAGCGAGGCGGCCATGTCGGAGACCACCAGGCCGACCAGGTCCAGGCGGGGAGCGGGGAACGGAGTGCGGGAATCGGTCATGCGGCCATGGTGGCGGCCGGGCCGGCCGGGCGTCTTGAAGGAAACGGTCACGGGCGGCCGGCCCCCGGTGAGGCGGCCGCCCCACCGGGGGAAACCGCTGGTCGGGGACGTGCGGAAAATGAATTGACGGCGGTGCGCGGGGGAGGGTTATGGTTCATGCGTACTCAGGGGGCGAGACGCTCCCCGAGGGCCGTTCGTGGTGAACGGCCGTACGTGGACATGGGACTGACCCATGGGATCGACCAGGAGGTGGACTTCGATGATTGCCGTCGAGCGAGGCGCTGCCCGCATTCAGAAGCTGATCATTGCCACCTCCGTGGCCGCCGGCTGACTCCTTCCTCTTCGCGCGCCGTGTCGCGCACCGCCGGGGCCACCCTTCGAAGGGTCTCCCTTGTCTCTCTCCTCCCCGCAGGACCGCTCCACCTCTTCGCTCCTTTCCTTCCCCCCGTCCACGTCGCGCGCCTCCTCCGTCGCCTCCGGTGACGGCGCCGGTGACGCCGACGCGGCGGCCGCCGCGCTCGTCCCGTACGGCTGGGACGCGGACTGGGCCACCGCCTTCGCCCCGTACGCCGCCGAAGGCCTCGTACCGGGCCGGGTGGTCCGGGTCGACCGCGGCCAGTGCGACGTCGTCACCCCCCACGGGCTCGTCCGGGCGGACACCGCGTTCGTCACCCCCCACGACCCGCTCCGGGTGATCTGCACCGGTGACTGGGCGGCCGTGGAGCCGCACGGCACCCCCCGGTACGTCCGGACCTGCCTCGACCGGCGCACCGCCTTCGTCCGCTCCACCTCCTCGAAGCGCTCCGAGGGCCAGATCCTCGCGGCCAACGTCGACCACGCGATCGTCGCGGTCTCGCTCGCCGTCGAACTGGACCTCGGCCGCATCGAACGCTTCCTGGCCCTGGCCTGGGAGAGCGCCGCGTAGTACACACCAGCTCTCACCTGCACAGATGCCGTTTGGAGCGGCCGGATCTGTGAGGTAGGAGGGCACTATGGCGAAGAAGACGGCAGAGGAGTTCCGGGACGGTTCTCCCGAGGAGCTGGCGGGGAAGGCACCGGAGGACCTGGTCGACCTCTACCTGCGCCGCAGCAAGAAGAGGGAGACCGTCGAGACGCTCAAGCAGCACGCGCGTGACCTGCGCCATGAGATGCACAGGCAGGGGCTCACCGTCCGCAGGGTCTGGCTGGAGCAGCGGAGCGCTTCCAAGCAGCACGTGCGACGAGAGAAGCTCGAAGGTGCGATGGCCGCCGTCATGGACGGCGAGATCAAGACGCTCGCCGTCTGGAAGACGGACCGCTTCGACCGACGGGGCATGGCTGCCATAGGCACGGCTCTGGACGAGTTCGACCGCCGGCAGGCACGGCTCTTCGTACTCCAGGAACGCCTGGACTCCAGCCAGCCAGGCACCCGCATCGTCTTCGCGATCCTGGCCGAACGCGCTCGCGAGGAGATCAAGGACCTCACCCTCCGGGTGACGACCGGAAAGAACGCGGCACGCACCGCCGGCCGGTGGCCAGGCGGTCGCACCCCGTACGGCGTCCGTTCCCCCAGGGGATCGGGACACATCGAAACCGGACCCCGCCGAGTACCCGCACGCCCGCCGCATCGCGGACGAGCTGCTGGCCGGGAAGTCCGCGATGCGCGTCGCCCACGACCTGGAACGGGACGGTATACGGACGCGCGACGGCGCCCGCTGGGACGCCCGAGCGATCACGCGCATGGTGCGCTCCACGGCATGGGCCGGCCTGCTGCCGACCAAGGACAGGCGGTTCGACGAGCACGGCCAGCCCCTCGACGTCTGGGTGCCCTCGGCCGAGCCCGTGCGGGACGCCGAAGGCAACCCGGTGGTGATCGGGACCGGTGTCGTCAGCCCGGGGGAGCGGCTCCGGATCCTCGCGCTGATCGAAGCGCGCGTCACCAAGATGGGTGGGGGATCACGCGGGAAACGCCCGCACACCACCTTTCTCGGAGGCATCTTCTCCTGCCCGTACTGCGGTAAGGGCATGACCGGCAGTGGCAGCGGCAGCGCCCGCGGCCTCATGTACCGGTGCCGTACCCGATCGGCGTACGGCAAGGACGCCTGCCCCGGTGTGGTGGTCCGAGCGCCGCGTATGGACGCGGCGGTCGAGGCGATGTGGCTGAGTCATGTCTTGGCTCTCGAACACGGATCCCCGGGCCTCGACGCCATCGTCCGACGTTGGGCGGTCTTCCACGACGTGGAGAAGGAACAGCGCCGCAAGGAGGTCATGGCTGGCCTCGACGCGGCGAGGGCACGCCGCGACAAACTGGAACACGACTTCTACGTCGAAGGCATGCTGTCCGAAGACCGGTTCAAGACATTGGCGGCCGAGCAGTCGGCGGTGATCGAGTCACTCGACCTCGAAGCGGCCGAACTCGCACGGGAAGCCGACCTCTCTGTCTTCTTCGCGGACGGCGAGGCACTGGCGGACGCGTGGGCGGAGTCGACGCTCGCGGACCGGCGCATGCTCCTGGGCTGCGTCCTGAAGTCGTTGACGATCGTTCCCGCACGGTTCCCTGGGGACCGCACCCCGATTCTCGGCCGGGTCGTTCCCCAGTGGGTCGCCTGACGTATTTCGCGATGCTGTGATCCCGGAACAGGGAAAAGTCCTCGACACAGTCCCCATCGTTCGGGTGGACGAGATCTTTACCGCCGCCCCCCAAGCCGCGCTCGGGGCCTGCCACTCCAGCAGGTTGTCCTACGATCGGCCTCGGCCGCCTTACGGTGGCCGGGCCCTCGTCGTCTCGGAAGGAACGCGCATTGACCACGCACACCCTCACCATCAACGGCGAGAAGGTGACCATCACCCAGGAGAGTGTCCTTCTGGTCGCCGCCGACGCTCGCCCGAACGTTCGTCCCCGACGCCACGGCGTCCTCATCGGCTCCGTGCTCTGGGCGCCTAAGGACCTGCTGCGGACCGTCATCGGCAACGACGACCTCGGGAACGTCGACTCCCCGCGCGCCATGAAGGCGTTCGACAACCTCGGCTTCCAGACGTTCACCGAGACTGTCTATACCGCAGACGGACTTCCCTTCGTCCACCCCGAAAACCAGCTCCGCACACAGGAGGGCGTGCGACCGTGACCAGCCCAACCACCACGTCCGTCTACGCCTCCCTGGTCGCCGCGATCGAGGAGAAGAACGGAGTCCTCCAGGTCGACGTCCGCCGCCTGCGGGACATCCTCGGAGCCGGCCGCACCGGCAGCACGGTCGCCCGCACCATCGAGACCGAACTCGCCCGCGCGGGCATCCTGCACTTCCCGCCAACCATCCCCACCAGCCAGGACCGGCGCGTCGTCCTGTGCACCAACCCGATGGTGAAGATAGTGATCGAGAACCTCCGCGCTGCTGACGTCGAAGAACCGACAGACGCGCACATCACGAAGGCGCAGGTGACGCTCGAACTCATCGCAGCCGCGTTCAGCCCCGGCCAGAAGACCGAGGAGGTGTGATGACCGACCCGAACACCGACACCTGCCCCATCCCCGTGGATGCGAACCGCACCTGCGGCGCCACCCTCCGCTGGGAGGTCACCCCCGAGCGCGACGTCGAGCCCTACGTCGCCTGCGGCCAGCACATCACCGCACCCATCACGCGCTCGGGTGAACTTGTGCCGTTCACCGCCCGGCCAATCTGAGCACCGCAGCTGGCCGTTGCAGCGGACGCGACCAACGGGCTGCCCAACGGCCGCTCCGCCATGCTCGCGGCCTGAACCTGGCCACATCGAGCCTGGGGCCGGCCTGTCCCTGCCGACCGGCGACGGGCTCGTCTCCGGAGGCACCCCTTGGACCACACGACCAGGAGGAACCAGTGTCATACCCGGAACCGCTCACCCCCGAGGAGAGACTTGCCGACGCGAAGAGGCTGTTGAGCCTCCCTCGTGTCGTCGTGATCTGCGGCTCCACCCGCTTCATAACCGAGATGACCGAGGCCGATCTGCGGGAGACCAAAGCCGGAAAGATTGTCGTCAAACCGGGTTGCGACATGAAGTCACCGCACGAACTCTGGTCCGATCCCGTCGAGGCCGAGGCGCTGAAGGTTCGACTCGACGATCTGCACCGGGCGAAGATCCGGCTCGCTGATGAGGTGCTCGTAGTCGGCGACTACATCGGAGACAGCACCCGAGCCGAAATCGCCTACGCCCGGTCGCTGGGCATGCCCGTGCGGTTCACGCACCCCGAAGTCGACCCTGACGCCTGACCTGCAGGCTGCCACCTCGTCAACCAGAGCTGGCAGCCTGCCGCCTGACCGTCTCGCGGTGGCTTCGGCCGCCGCCCACCCCACAGCCTCCGCAGGCATCCCCTGGAATTGATCATCCAGTGCGGGGCCCGCAGGCTTCGATCAGCCCCACAGCTCCGGGTCCTCGTCCGGGTCGTGTCCCTCGAACGCGTCGAAGTCGCCAGGCTCGATGAGGTCTCCGGCCGCGTTGACGTACGGCCTGGAGGAAGGCGACGGCCGTTCCTTGGGGTGCAGGCTTTCCCGCAGAGCTTGCCGCCGGCGTTCCCGCAGCGCTTCGAACCGCGCCCCGCAACTCCGCCTTCTCGTCGTCCGGAACGCGCCTCAGGGGCGCCTCATCCTCAGCCATGTGCCGGACCCTATCGGTGGGATCTGAGCCCCGTCCTCCACGATCCGGGCATGGCCACTTCGCAGGAACTGGGCCAGAAGCGGAGCAGATGCAACACCGGCGCGTTAGGCGAAATCCCCAGGCGACTTGCCCAGCCTCCACGTGGACGGTTTGTGGGACCGCATGGTCTCCTGTGCCGCAGCGTCGGAGCGCTCTTCCCGCTCAGCTCTGCGTGCCGCACGACGCTCCTTTGCACGTTCCGCCTGCCGCTTCGTCGTACGACGGCTCGCCGAGGGGGACGGCACCACCGCCCCGGGCGAGGAGCCGGCACCGCAGATGGAAGAGCACGTTGGTCTTACCGCCGCGCTCGGTGCTCTCACCCTCACGGATAGGGCCGTGACAGGCCGGGCAGACCGGACCACCCGTCAAGGTGCGGCGCTGCTGCTCCTCAGGGAAGGCGCTGGGGGGCAACGCCTCTCAGTACCTCCGGGGTGCGTCCCATGCACTCTCCCTCGAACTCGGTGAACCGGCCACGTAGGGGTCGGGTGGCCCGCCGGGACACTGTCGAGCTCTGGTCAGCCCGCCGGTGCTACCCCGGTAGTACGGCTTCGTTGACGGCGCGGCTGACGCGATCACGGAGCGCGTCAGCGGGGACGTATGAGAGTGCCTCAGCCAGCGAATCGAATGCCGAGGCGAACTGGCTCTCTTGCTGGCGCAGGTGGGCGTTAAGGAAGGAAGCCACAGCACCCGTGGCGCCGTAGCGGGCCCGCCGCGCATACAGCACTGTGAGGGAGAAGGCCCAGCAGGCATGCAGGAAGCCGTATAACGGACGAGGGGTTCCTCGCCAGGGAGAGAAGAAGGTGACGTCGGCGGGGAGGCTGACGTCGTGCGCGGTCAGGGCGTCGTTGAGCCAGTTGTGGGCGGCTTCGTGGATGAGGTCGCGGGTCAGGACCTCGGGGTGCGCGGTGTAGTCGGTGAAGACTGTGCCCGGCAGGCGGGTGATGGCCCAGCTGTGGAGGGTCTCGTCGAGTCGGCGGCGGTTGAGCAGGCAGATGACTGGGGCGTGCTGGGTGAGCAGGGTGCCGAAGCCGTGCTCGGTCGCGGAGGTGAGGGCGGCACGAACGAGGCCATGGGCCTCGGGAGGGGCAGGGCTGGTGTCGGGGCCGACGAGGTAGTACGCGGTTTCGGAGATCTCCGAGCGGAGCAGGTCCACGGGGGGTGGGCTGAGCACGATGTGCGGGCCGGCCGACAGGTGGGTCAGGTCTCGCACCGTCGTACGGCGGTGCCAGGCGAGGCGGTCCGCGTCCCGGGCGCGCGCCGCGTGTTCGGCGCCTTCGAGCAGGTGGTGGGCCACGGCGTAGTCGAGGGCGGACGAGCCGAGACGGTTGCCGAGTACGGAGGCGATACGGCTGGTCCGTTGGCGCTGGTGGTCGGCGATACCGTCGAGGGCGACCAGGGCTTCCGGGGAGAGAGCGCTCATCTGGGGCTCCGGGAGTGGAACGGGGCCGGACCGGGACGGGCCCGGCCCCGTGGCGGGTCAGGACTCGGTCGTGGGCTCAGCGGCGTCGGGCTGCACCGTGGTGGCCAGCCAGGTCTCGGTGGCCGCGTTGGAGGTGTGCGCGGTGGTGCGCACGGGGTCGCTGTCACGCAGGGACGCGACCGCCTCCAGGAACTCGTCGAACGTCTTGTCGTCTGCCACTGCTCGCTCTCTCCTCAGGTCGGGGCGGTGGGTCGGGGCGAAGGGCTGGTGGCGGGCGGGCCGCGGGGGCCGGTCACGGATGCATGGCTCCTTACTCGGAGACGAAGAGCGTCAGGAACTTGCGAACGCGGCCGGCGCGGACCGGTTCGGTGCCGTGGACGAGCTGGCTGCCGAAGACCAAGAGAGTGCCGGGAGCGGGTGCGACGCTCCATCGGGTGCGGGGCATGGCGCGAAACCAGGGGGAGGACATGTCCGTTCCGTCGTGTGCGAAGCGCATCCCCGGGGCGTAACCCGACTCGGTCGGCGCCTCGTCGGTGGTCCAGGCCTCGCCGCTGCCCGTGGTCTCCACGTAGAACGCCCCGCCTGTGTCCTGGATGTCCGTGAGCGTGACCGTCGCGGCGGCGATCTGCCGAGGACGGGTGAGGGGATCGGGGGCGATGCCGTCCGCATGCGGGGTGATGTACTGGCCGACCCCGTACTCGAGGTAGATCCACGGCCGGTGGCCGGTGACCGACGGCAGGGTGCGCGTGACGGCGGCCATGTGGAGCTTGAGGGCCTGGTCGAGGAGGGCGGTCGCCTGGTACGGGATGTCGGTCATCTCGATCCGGCCGGCCGGCTCGTAGACGTCCTGAGCCTCGGCGGGGGAGTGACCGGGGATCTCGTGGATGGTCGTATGGCGGCCCGCGCCGTACCGGTCGCGGCCGAGGGAGCCGAGCGCGTCGTCCATGACGTCGTTGAGGCGCTCGATCTCGTTCGGCTTGAGGAAGCTCTCCACGGTCCGGATGGACAGCGTCTCGGCGATGTGGATCACTGCTCGCCTCCATCGCTGGAGTGGGCTTCGCCCGCGCAGACACAGAGGGTGGACGGCGGGGCAGAGGCGGCTTCGGCCAGGGCCTCCGTGAGTACGTGCACGGCCTCGGTGAGGTCCTCGAAGTACTCGGCAGGCGTGGTGCCGGCAGAGGGTATGAGATGGAGGTCGAGCGTCGGATACACCCGGCCGGTGGTGCGGCACGTGAGCTCGTTGCGGCCGAGGACCAGCGAACACGCTCCGGGCAGGGAGGACTCGGCTCGGCCGGCGGCGCGGCACAGGCGCGCCGCTGTTCGCGCGTACTCGGCGCGGTCGCGCGGCAGGATGCCGACCGAGAGGAACCGGGGCTCGGCTGAGGGGAGGTCGGCGTAGGCGTGGCCCTGGCAGCTGTCATAGGTGACGGTGTTCCAGCCCGCGGTGAGCACGTCGACGACCGGGCGGACGCCGGGCTCGATGCCCTCGTACCACTGGGGGTGCCGCGGGTCGAGATCGTCCGCCTCGTGGATGCCGGGGAGGCCGACCGTGTTGATGTTGCCGTGGGCGCTTACCTGGAGGCGTGCTGCCGGGCGCGGTACGGCGGGGTCATCCCAGCGGGCCAGGAACGCCACGACGTGGTGCATGTCGTTGGGGCGGACGGGACGCCAGCGTAGCCGGGAACAGGAGGCACCGGGCGGGAGATCCGGCTGGGCGAGCAGGGTGGCGACGCCGTCGATCAGGCGCATGCGGTGGTCGCAGTACGCGTCTTCGTCGCCCGCGGCGGCGAAGCGGAGGCGGACCGCCGGGCAGCCCGCGCCGCAGGTGTCGCGGTAGTCGCATGTCGTGCACTTCGTGACCAGGGAGCGTACCTGCCGGAGCAGGGGAGAGCTGCCTTGGGCGCCGGCCACGTCCGCCTCAGCGTGTACTTCACCGAGCGCGGCCAAGCCGGCCTGCGGCCAGGGCAGCTCGTCGCAGCTTCCCAAGCGGTCATCGGGATAAAGGGTGAGGACGTGGTTGCACTTCAAGTCGGAGAAGTGACAGGAACGGGTTTGTAGACCCCTCAGGCGGCGGATGACGGAGACGACGGGCTCCAGCTTGACGCGGTGGAACAGGCCGTCGGCGACCCAGTGGTGGGCGGCTTCCAGCACGAAGTCGGCGTACTGGCCCGGCGTGACGGCCCAGGCCGGGCCGGTGGGGCCGATGGCCCGTCGCTGGAGTGCCCGGCTGGTCGGCGTACGGGATCCCGCCACAGTGGTCGACCGGGTGACCGCCGCGTCGAAGCACGGCACCAGGCTGACCGTCGTCACGGAGGAAAAGGAGGCGAGGTGCTCCATGACCTCGGAGGCTCGGCCGAGGACGTACGGGGTGACGGCGCAGATGACGCCGACGCGACGTTCCCGACGGCCGAGAAGTTCCAGGGCTTCGACCACTCGGGGGTACGTGGGCTGGCCGTCGTAACCGACACGCCACGAGTTCCCGAGCGCGTCCCCGTCGAGGGAGAGACCGATCTCCAGCTGGGGGTAGTGCCGCTCGAACAGGTCCAGCCAGGCGTCGTCGAGCTGGAGGCCGTTGGTCTGGAGGCTCACGCGGATGACGTTCGGCTGTGCGGCGAGCGCGTCCAGGATCTCCGCGATCCGTTCCCGGCCGGCGGTCAGGGGCTCCCCGCCGTGGAGTTCGACGCTGAGCGGACGCCCGGAGAAGATCGAACCGAGGCGGTGGACCTGTTCTGCGCTGATCCGGGCGCCGCCCGGTGACTCCTTGCGCTTCTCGAAGCAGTACAGGCAGTCGATGTCGCAGGTCTCCCCGCGGAGCTTGAGGATGACGGAGACGGCCGTGTCCGGCCCGGTGCTCGACAGCGGGGCGTAGAGACTCTCCAGGTCGATGGAGGCGGTGCGGGTGACGGGCATCAGAGGACTCCGGAGGAGGAGAGGCGCGGTCTACGCGCCATCGGTGGAGACCGTGGACAGCCACCCGAGAAGCTGCCCGCCGGTGATGGGGATGTGGACGTCGCCACGGCGAAGGAACCACCCGTCGGCGTACCGCTGGGGCAGCCAGCCAGCGTCAGGGGCACCAAGATGGGGAGGCTTCTGCAGCGGGTCGTCGACGGGCCAGCAGTCCAGAAGCGCTCTCGTCACGCCTCGCTGAACCGGACGGAACCACTCCCACGTCTCTGCGCGAGCCGGGTCGATCGACGGGCGGGGCTGCGCGTCGGCAAGCAGCGGCAGCCACTTGTCGCCGAGGACCGGGTGGCCGGCCGCCGCGCAGCCGAGCGCGGTGAGGCAGGTCTCCAGCTTCCGGCACACGACGCCGGCCGATTCGGCCAGGCCGTCCTCGACGAGGCCGGTCAGGTCCTCCGCGAGACTCGCAGCGACCTCGGCCTGGTCGGCGACCGCCCAGCGTCGGTAGCCCTGGCGCTCCCGGGGGTCGAGCACCGGATCCCAGCCCCCGGAGCCGTATGAGAGGGCGGTGCGCAGACACATGAGGTCGTGCATCGAGGCGCGTACCCGACGGAACGATCCGAGGGAGTCGCGGCGCACGTCGAAGGAGCGGAGCAGGTGACGGAGTTCCTCCGCCCGCTGCGGCCCCGCCGCCTGGAGGTCGACACGGACGCCGTCCACGATGCGCGACTCCCACGCCGGAAGGGCGCCGTCCACGATGCCACGCAGGTCGATGTCGCTCGCCGCGTGGGCGAAGCCGCAGGCGAGGGCTCCCTCCAGCCAGACCTCGCGGGCCTCGCCGGACGTGAGCAGCGCCTGGGCGACTCTGTCGGCGATCTCCCGGCGCAATCGTGCCGATGGGTTCACCGGTGGCCTCCTTCGATCAGGATCGTGTTGTCAGCGGTGATCTCCTTGAGGAGATCGACGGCCCATCGGTCGAGCGCGCAGCGCACGTCGGAGCGCTGGGCCCCGATGTGGGGCGAGGCCAGGAGGTTGAGCGGCGTCGTGGAGCCGGTGAGGAGCGGCAGGTGCTCCCGCTCGACCGGGTCGAGTGCAAGGCCCGAGAGCCTTCCGTCCTCCAGTGCCCGCAGGCAGGCGGCGACGTCGAGGGTCTCCAGCCGTCCTGCGCAGATGAGCAGAGGCCGCTGCGGAGCGACGCGTTCGAGGAAGTCCTCGCCGATGAGCTGTTCGGTCGTGGGGCGCAGCGGCAGAGCGATCACGTGTACCTGCGACTGCTCCATGAGCGCTGCCTGAGACAGCTCTCGCAGACCGGGAGGGTTCGACGGCCACGCGGCGAAGGCCGTGCGGCCCACGTAGGGGGCGAGTGCCCAGTCGGCGGCCAGCCCCACCGGGCCCGCGCCCCAGATGCCTGCGGCCAGGGTGCCGAGTGACGCTCCCATACACGCCTGCTTCTCGTGCCGGCCGAGCAGCAGCGCGTGATGCCCCAAGGGGATCCGCCGGGCCAGGGAGAGGGCAGCGGCGAGCACCCACTCGCCCACGGCGCCCGCGCCGGCCTCGGCGTTGCGATGCAGCGTGATGCCACGGTGCCGGAGGGCGCTCACGTCGATGTGGTCGATGCCGGAGCCGGTCCGTACGACGTGCCGCAGGCGGGGGAGCGCGTCGAGCTCCCGCTCGCCGAGACGGACGCCGGAGCGCAGGACGAGCACGGCCGTGTCGGCGGGCGGAGGCGAGTCCAGGTCCGGCAACTCGTGTACGGCGACATCGGACAGGGCGCGGCGGATCGCGCTCGCGTCCGCCGCACCTCGTAGCACCAGGACAGCGCTCATCCGAGGAACTCCCGCTTCTCGTACCGGCCGAAGGCGAGATCACCCTCGCCGACGACGACGGTCACGGGCGACGGCGTGCCGAAGTACGCGTCGCAGGCGCGCTTCACGCCCGGGAGCCCGTCCCAGGCTCGCGGATTGACCGCCGTGTCCGCGTAGTCGTCGACGAACAACACGCCCGTCGGCATCAGGCGGGTGACGCAGTGCGTGAGTCCCGTGAGTGTCGAGTCGTAGAAGTCGCCGTCCAGGTAGGCGAACGCGATCTCGTCGGGCAGCTCCTTGGGAAGGGTCTCGTCGAACCATCCCGGATGGATGACCGGCGCCGGCCTGCCCCAGGCCGCGTGCGTGGCGCGCACGTCGTCTGGAGACGACCGGAGCTCGCCCGCCGCCAGGTGGTTCGAGTCCTTGGCACCGGGCGCGGGCATGCCCTGGAAGGAGTCGTAGACGTGGATCTCGCGGTTGTGGTCGCCCAGCGATTCGAGCACGCTACGGATCCAGAGGGCCATCGCGCCCCTGTAACAACCGAGTTCGACCACCGGCCCCGGCAGACCGCGGGCGGTCAGGCCAGCGAGCTCATCGGCGATCACGCGGAGCCGGTCGGCGCACACCGTCCCGGGGTGCTCCCGCAGCAGCCACTCCCGCAGATCCTTCAGCATCGGATCCATGAATGTCACCACCTGTCCACGAAGGGGTCGGCGAGCTCCCCGTTCAACGCCGCCGACAGCGGGCGGTTGATCCGGGGCAACAGGTACACGTCGCCTAGACGATCCAGCGGAACCCACTCGAAGCCCACCTGGATGGGGTCCGGCGGTTCCGGCATGCGCGGCTCCGCGTCGTCCACCTGCTCCGCGAGGAAGTTGAACTGGACCTTCTGTACGTCCCCGAACTTGCCCTGCCACGAGTCGGGGACGTACTCGACGACGCACAACAGACGCCGGGCCACGACCTGCAGGCCGGTCTCCTGCGCGACCTTGCGGTTCACGGCCTGGCGCAGGTCCTCGCCGACCTGGGCCTTGCCGCCGGGAAGGTTGAAGTGGAACCCGGCCTCGTCGTTGTACGACAGCAGTAGGACGGCGCCGTCGCGCACGATCGCTGCCTTCACGGACACGCTGATCCGAGGCAGCTCGGGCGTCAGAGGCACGACAGCGCCTCCGGCTCGCCGACGCGCATCAGGTCGCCGACCTCCGCCAGAGATCCCGCGACGGTGGAGCGGAAACTCCCTCCACGCCGGAACTGACGGGCGGCGGTGCGCATACCCGCGAGGGCGGCACGGCTGAGCTGGTTCGCGTAGATGCAGAGGCGGAAGCCGGCCTCGCCGAGTTCGGCGGCGCTCAGGTCGGGGAACGCCGTGGGCACGCTGACCAGCGGCACGCCGTTACTCCACGATCGCCCGATGGCCCGCGCCTGCTCACCGGTCGCGTCCTTGGAGTGGATGAGTACCGCATCCGCTCCGGCTTCGGCGTACGCCTCGGCGCGGGCGATCGCCGTGGCCAGGTCCTCGCCGGCGATCAGGGCCTCGGTGCGGGCCACGACCACGAGGCCGTCACCGGCGACCTTCCGTATGCGCCCCACCTGTTCGCACAACAGGTCCCGGTCCGCGAGGCTCTGGTCCCGGTGAGCCGCGAAGCTGTTGCACTTCGGGTACGCGCTGTCCTCGACACACACCGCCGCGGCTCCTGCGCGCATCAGGTCGTACGCGAACCGCTCCGCCGTGCGCCCCGAGCCGCCCGCGTTGTCGATGTCCACGATGACGGGCAGTTCGGTGACACGGCCGAGCGAGGCGACCACGTCGGACAGGTCGCGGGGGCCCAGGACATTGGCGTCCGGCAGCCCGGAGGCTGCGGACACCTCCAGCCCGCTCACCCACAGGGCGTCGAAGCCCGATTCCGCCGCGACATGCGCAGCGAGCGCGTTCACCGCACCGATCGCCAGGAGCGGGTGCTTCCGCTCGCTGTCGTTGATGGCCTCGCGCAGATGCATCGCCTTCGTGCCGTCAGCCATGGGTCTCTCCTCCTTCCGTGCGGGCGGCGACCGGCGGCACCAGCTGCCGTTCACGCAGTACGTCCCAGGCGGCGAGCAGCACCTCGGACCGGGGTCGGCGGGCGTCCAGGCGGACCACGTCGCCGAGGAGCTGGAACTCGTCGGGCTTCGAGACCACGGCCTCGTAGGTCTCGCGAACCCGGCTCTGGACGTCGTGCACGTCCCAGTCGGCCCGGACCGCGTCACCCTGGCGGGCCTGCGCCCGGCTCATCGAGGCGTCGGTCTCCAGGTCCAGGACGAACGTGAGATCCGGGGCCACGGTGAGCTGCGCGGCCAGCACCTCGTACGTCTCCGACACCCTCATGCCGTGCTTCACCGCGAAGAACGCCAGCTCACTGAGGAGCCAGCGATCCGCGATCACGGGCCGGGCCGGCCGCTGGGGGAGCACGAGGCGATCCAGCGTGGCCCGCTTGTCCGCCGCGATCGCGGACAGGTAGGCGTCACGGTTCCCGGCGTTCGGCTGGTACTTGCCGGTGACGATTGCGGCGGCCTGGTCGGCGGCGAGGAAGTTGGTGGTGAGCATGCACAGCGGGGTGACGCCGTACAGCCCCTCCCAGAGCCGGAACAGGCCCTTACGCAGCGTCGTCTTGCCGGTGCCGTCGAGCCCCTCGATGACGATGAACGGATAGCGGTGGTTCATTCGACCTGCCCCGCTCCCGTGCCGCCGGCGTACTTGGTGAAGCGGCCCCGCCAGCGGGCCGTGGTGGACACCAGGTCCACGAGCCGGAGCTCCGCCAACTCGTCGATGAGGCGAGGTAGCTCGGGCTCGGCGCAGACGCCGGCCTCGACGGCCCGGCAGTACGCGGCGCGGAGGGCCGGGTCGTCGTCGGAGTTACGCAGCGCCGCCTCCAGCACCCGCGTGGCCATGCCGTGGGCCACGATGCTCACCGCGGTGCCCAGGGCCTGCTCGTGGAGCGGGTCCGGGTGCGGCTCCAGCGTGATGTGGTGCACCCCGCGGTGGCGGATGACCGCGAAGAAGCCCACCCACCACGTGGCGGCGGCGCTGACGGCGGTCACGGCGTCGGACCAGGCCGCCCCGGACTGCTCCGCGAGGATGCTCTGAGCTGCGGTGTCGGCGGCGCGGCGAAGTGCCCCGCGCCGGTTCCGCGACTCCGCTCCGTGCCGCTGGGGCAGATCCCACCAGAAGCCGAGCCCGGCGTCCGCCAGCAGCGCCATCGCGAACCCGTCGCCTGTCGGCAGCGGAGACGGGCGCTGGGCCAGCACGGAGACATCGGCGCCCGGCAAGTCGGGCAGCGCCTTCTCCTCGGCGACGGCAGCCCGCCATTCGTCGAGATGGAGATGGAGCCGCTGGGTCAGCAGCCCGTCCGCCAGCGTCTGCCAGGCCTGGGCCAGCGGCGGAGAATCGGGGGGCCGGGGCGGCAGGGTCAAGGAGGTCACAGGTCGGATCCTCACGTCCGGGGAGTCGCGGCACGCGGCTCCGGTCGGTGGTGCTCCACCACAATGGCCGCCACGAAGGCCCACGCTCATGAGTGTTTATGAGCCCCACCAGCGGAACGTGTCCGGGTGGTCGCAGAGCGAGGGAGAATGCCGACCATGGTCGACAGCGGACAGCGGCGGTGCACGCGCTGCGGTGCCCTTCTCAGTCGCTTCAACGCCGGTACACGATGCGCCTCGTGCCAGGGCGGGCCGGCGGCCCGGCGGGCCGACCCGGCCTTCTGGCGTGATCCGACGGTCCGGCGAGCCGTGGCCGCATGGGAACTCGGCACCGTCGTCAAGCTGTTCAGGAAGCACACGGGCCTCTCCCAGGCCGGCGTGGCGCGGATGGTCAGCATCGACCAAGCCGAGGTCAGCAGACTCGAGCGCGGGCTCAAACAGATCCGCGACCGACGGCAGTTCGTCCAGTGGACCGATGCATTGGGAATTCCGGAAGAGCTGCTCGGGCTCCTGCCCACGGCCGATCCGCACACCCCGGACGCCACGAGCCGACCAGGAACGGCGGGCACGGCAGCGCGTGGGTACGTGGCGCTGCCCGAAGGCCCAGGCCAGCTCCTGTTACCCGCCGGCCGGTCCGTCTCGACGACGGCGCTGCCCGTGCTGAGCCTCTCAGCGGCCTCCTTCCTCGGGGACAGCTTGAGACTCGACTCCCGCCCGGAGCTGGACGCCTGGCGCACCATGCCGATGCGCGCGCTCGTCGTCGCGAACCGCACGGTGGACGGGGCGGTCCGGCAGTTCGTCGTCGACGCCAGGCCGAGCGGCGTACGCGGCACCGCCTCCGACCCGGTCGATGTCCCGGCCGCGTACGAACTGGACGACCTGACTTACGGCATCCTGTGGGCGGTGTCGGGATTCGAGGCGGCGCTGCTCGGCGACGACCAGGCCCTGCACACCTCGTTGGCTTCGCTCACCGCTTCCCCAGGCTCGCCGCTCGCCTCCGACCACGGCCTGACCGAAGTTTCCACGATGCTGATCGGCTCGGAGACCGCGGCTCGGTACATCCTGGGTCACCGTGACCACCTGGGCGACGCGCCCGTCTTCTGGACCAGGGAACAGCGTGGTGAAGAGGCCGCCACCTGGCTGTTCTTCCGGCACAAGTACCGCTACCTCGAACGAATGGGGCCCCGGCGTCCAGGCGGTACCAGCGGCCGGGGGTTCTGCGTGCCCGAGACGGCGGTCGCCTCCTCGCCGGCGTACGAGCGCGTTCTGATGTTCCTCGCCATCGCGCTCATGGAGTCCTTCGGTATCCGCACCTGGGTGACGGACGACGGAGGCTTCGCGCACACCGACGGTTTCGCCCTGTCTCACGGGCGCCGAGCCGTCATCGCCTCATGGGTACGGACCGAGGGGGCGTCCCATCTCGCGGTCACCGCGCGGCCGGGAGCCCTGCGGACGTTCGCCGAGGCGACGGGCCACGTCAGCCACCACTCGGCCACGGCGGCCGAGAAGGCCGGACAACGCCTCGCGGCAACGGCGGAGTATCTCAACATCGATGCGTCCTGGCTCGGTCGCAGGTGCGCACAGTTGTCGGCCGTCGGCACCGAGCGGCTGGCCCGGCCGCGCAGCCGGTTGCTCGGCCTCGAAGGGCTGGAGGCCGCCTGCCGGTTCGTGGCCGAACAGCTGGTGATCATTCCGCGTACCCGGACGGCGCCGACCCGATAGCCTGCCTGAACCACTCGCGAGGCCGCGCTCGGCGGCGTCCGGACAGGGGAGCAGGGGAAATGACGGAGTCGGTCAGGAACGTGGCGGTCTTCTCCCTCGGCGGCACGATCGCCATGACCACCGATCCCACCACCGGAGGCGTCGTACCCGCGCTCTCGGCCCACGAACTCCTCGCCGCTGTTCCCGCCCTGGCCACGAGCGGCATCGGCCTCAAGGTGCGGGACTTCCGGCGCCTGCCCGGAGCCTCCCTGACATTCGAGGACCTCACCGCGCTGTCGGCCGCGATCGCGGCGGAGCTGGAGACCGGAGACGTCGACGGCGTCGTCATCACCCAGGGCACCGACACCATCGAGGAGACCGCCTTCCTCCTCGACCTCTACCACGGCCACGACCAGCCGGTCGTCGTCACAGGCGCGATGCGCAATCCCACCCTTCCCGGCGCCGACGGCCCGGCCAACCTCCACGCCGCCGTCCTGGCCGCCGCCGATCCCGGCCTCAGGGGCGTCGGCTGCCTCGTCGTACTCGGCGACGAGATCCACTCGGCCCGGACCGTCCGCAAGTCCCACACCACCAGTCCCGCCGCCTTCACCTCACCGTCTTCCGGACCGATCGCGCGGGTCGCGGAGAACCGGGTGCGGATGGTGGGCGGCCTATTGCCCCGTGGACCGCTGGTCGGCGCCCCCGACCGGGAGGCGCGTGTCGGGCTCTACGTCGTCACCCTTGGCGACGACGGTGCACTGCTCGACCTGTGGGACGGCAACTGCGACGGGCTCGTGGTCGCGGCCTTCGGCGTGGGCCACGTCCCGGAGCGTCTCGTGGCAGGGCTCACCAAGCTCGCCTCCCGCATCCCCGTGGTCCTCGCCTCCCGCATCGGCAACGGCCCCGTCCTGTCCGACACGTACGGCTTCCCCGGCTCCGAGAAGGACCTCCTCGGACGAGGACTCATCGGCGCCGGCGACCTCGGCCCGTACCAGGCCCGGCTCCTGCTGCAGGCCCTGCTCGCCCAGGGCGCCGACGGGGCCGCAGTCCGAGAGACCTTCACCGCCGCCTTCGCCCGCTGACCCCACCTCTTCAGGAGACACCCGCACATGCGTGCTCACGAGCTGACCGTTGGCCGTACCTTCGGCGTCACCTTCGACCACGGGGAGGACTTCTTCGAGGCGCTGTCCACCTTCTGCCGGGACAACGGCGTACGGCATGGCTACATCCCCTCGTTCATCGGGGCCTTCGCGGAGGCCGAGATCGTGGGTGCCTGCGAGAAGCTCGCCGACCCGGACGCACCGGTCTGGGCGAAGACGTACGTCACCAACGTCGAGGCGTTCGGCGCCGGCACCCTCGCTCACGACCCGGCCACCGGCGGGATACTCCCGCACATCCACGTCTCCGCCGGCCTGAAGGCCCAGTCGGCCGACGGCAGGACGAGCCACCTCCTCAGCGCCAAGGTCCAGTTCCTCAGCGAACTGCTGATCGTGGAGGTCACGTCGCCCACGATGACCCGGCCCCGGAACCCCGACCTCTACGACGTGCCGCTGCTCACGTTCGGCTGACCGGCAGGAGCCGCCGGAGCCAGTGGTGGGTGGGCGCGATCACCTTGATCGCGTCCGCCAGCCAGGCGCGTGCCGGAGCGTCGAGCAGCGGCAGTACCGCTTCGAAGTCGGTCTCGTCCTTGTCCCGGGTCGCTTTCGCCTTGTAGAAGAGCTGGACCTCGGGCGCGAGATACGGGATGCCCGTCTCGCTCGTGCGCCCGAGCCGGTCGATGGGGAGTCGGATCTTCGGGGTGCGCCGCGAGACCCACTGGGTGCCCTCGGCCTCGTCCAGCATAAGCTGCACAGACCAGGGCGCCTTGGGTGTGCGGCGGCACCAGATGTCGTGGAGCGGCGGCTGTAGGGCCTCTCCAGGACGCCACGGCCGAAGCTCCCCCTGGCCGGGCGGGTCCGCCACGTACAGGTCCCAGCCGGCCAGCAGGCCACGTACCAGAGCCTGGTCGCGCCGGAGGATGAGGACATCGAGATCGCCGTGGGCGCGCAGCTCGCGGCCGACCGCGAGTTCGATCGCGTAGCCACCAGCGATCCACCACGGGAAGTCCGCCTTGGCGAAGACCTTGGCCACATCCTCGGGACGATCCGGCACCCAGCGTCCCAACACGTCAGCACTCACCCGCCCATACTCCCAGTGATCGGAGGGGCGGAGACGAAGGCCGGCGGCGGGTCGGCGGTCTCGCTGGAGGGCCCTGTCACCCGCTCGTGCCCCCTGCGCTCATAAACGCCCATGAGCATCAGGGACACCGGCATCCATCGTTGAGTGCGTGACTCGCGACCGGCCTCGTGGCCGGTGCTTGAGCCACGATCCTTCCGGGACCGCGCACCCGAAGCCAGTTGCTTCCTGCGGCCGTATGCCTTCAGCGGCGTACTGGCGGCACTTCGGCGACCACGTCGCAGCGCCGGGAGGCCATCGCTGTCACCCACAGGAGGTCCGTCGCCCGATGATCAGCGCGCCATCCGCCGCTCTCGGCCTCGTGTACCGCTGGACCGACCGCACTCCCAACCCGACGGGCGAAGCCCGCGCGGTCCTGCGACGTGTCCTCAAGGGCCTGGGGCTGTCCGGGGACGTCGTCAGCGACGGCGTCCTGGCCGTCTCGGAGCTCGTGGCGAACGCGCACGAGCACGCGTACGGCCCCTACGAGGTGCACGTCCGCTCGGCCGCCGGGCGGTACATCTGCGAGATCCATGACAGGGACCCGCTCCTTCCCGGGGGCCTCTACCGCGGCGCCACGTCGTCGTCGGACGCCGAAGCGGCCGAGGAGGCGGGCGGGTTGCTCGTCGAGCGTGGCCGGGGTCTGCGCATCGTGAACGAGCTGGCCCAGGGGCAGTGGGGGTTCCACGTCACGGAACATGGCGCCAAGGCCGCCTGGATCGTGCTGGCTCCAGCGTTGCCGGCGCCCTCCGACGGGAGTGACGCTGACGGCACTCGGGCATCCCGTTCCAGCAATTCGACGAAACGAGGGTCCACCGCGTCACCGAAGGAGGATCCCTTCTTCTCGTCATGGTGACGATTAATCCGGTATCCTGCTGCCGGAGCTGATGAGCTATTCGTCCGCCGGGCGAGTCATCGGCATGAGGAGGCATAGGTGGCAAGCGACGACGCGACCGGCCCGGTCGCCATCCCGGCTGGGAGTCTCATCGAGCCTCCGATGGCCATGGCGCTGAACGTGCACTCGAGCCCGGGCGTGTACGCGCTGCTGCTCGGGGCCGGCATCTCGATCGCCTCGGGAGTGAAGACCGGCTGGGGGGTCGTGCAGGACATCGTTGGGAAGGTCGCCGCCGTCCGTGACCCCGACAACCCCGACGCCCGGGCCGAGGCCATGGCCGACCCCGAGAAGTGGTGGGAGGCCAACACCAACGAGCCCCTGGGCTACTCCGCGTTGCTGGCCGCCGCAGCACCGAAGCCCGCTTCCCGGCAGGCCATGCTCGCGGAGTACTTCGAACCCGAGGAAGGCCAGGACGACAGCAAGGGCCCGACTGCGGCGCACCGGGCCATCGCCCAGCTGGTCAAGCGCGGCAGCATTCGCGTCATCCTCACCACCAACTTCGACCGGCTCACCGAGCGGGCACTGCAGGAGGTCGGCATCTCGCCCCAAGTGGTGAGCCGCCCAGAGCAGATCAAAGGCATGAAGCCGCTCGCGCACAGCCAGGTCACTGTGATCAAGCTGCATGGCGACTACGCCGACCTTGAGCAGCGCAACACCGTCGACGAGTTGGAGACCTACCCGGACGAGCTCCAGGAGTTCCTGGAGCGGGTGCTGGACGAGTACGGGCTGATCGTGTGCGGCTGGTCCGCCGACTGGGACAGGGCTCTCGTCCGGGCCGTCGAGGGAACCCGGTCACGCCGGTACCCCTTGTTCTGGTCGCAGTACGGCCGGTTCAGCGACGCCGCCCGGGCCCTCACCGCCCAGCACGACGCGGTGGTGATCGATGGCAGGAGCGCGGACGAGCTGTTCGCGGACCTCGTACGCCGTGTCGAAGCCCTCGACCGCCTGACCACCACCCCCATCACCCGGGACGTCGCCGTCGTGCAGCTGAAGCGAGCTCTGCCCGACCCCCTGCGCCGTATCGAGCTGTTCGACCTCGTCGACCAGGCTGTCACACAGATCGCCGACCGCAGCACGCCCGAGGACAAGCCGGTGTACGTCCCGCCCACCGCGTGGGCTGACACCTTCGGCTCCAACGTCCGCGGCTATCGGGCCGACAGCGACATCCTGCTGCACCTGCTGGCCAACGGGGTCTTCCACGACGACGGCACCCACGACCACGTATGGCAGCGCGCCGTCGAACGTCTGGTCCGCCTGCGCGACACCACGCCGGGCACATCCAGCTCGTACCTGGAGGAGTTGCGCCACGTCCCGGCGCTCCTGGCCACGTGGACGATCGGCATCGCCTCCGTCCTCAGCCGCCGCGAGGAGCTGCTGGCCACCGCTCTCTACCGCCCGGAGTGGACCGTCCCCCACTCTGGACACCCCCGCCGCGGACCGGCCTGGTGCCTCAACCCCGTCCGGATCCTCAACACCGACGGCATGCACGACATGCACCCGGCCGAGGGCGGCAAGTTCCACTACCCCCAGAGCAACTGGATGAAGGACACACTGCGCGAGCCCTTCCGGCTCGTCGAGCCCAGCGACGTCGCCTACCGAGAGGCATGTGCCCGGTTCGAGTTCCTGGCCTCCATGATCGCCATGGACACCGACAAGCCTGCCTTCGCCAACCCCTGGGCAGGTGAGTTCCTCCTCGACTCCACCTGGGGGTACGAGGGGAACGGCCTCGCCGCCGTCATCGAGACGGAGCTCGCCGACACCTGGCCGCTCCTGCGCGCCGGCGCCTTTGGCGGACAGCTCCCCCGCGCCCAGAAGGCCCTCACCTCGCTCTCCGAGTGGAGGGGTCAGTACGGCAGAACGTGGTGATGTGCAAATGAGTGGCTCTGACAGCTTGACAGCACGCCAGAGCTTCGGCCCGCAGATGCTCCGCGTGCCCGGTGTGGCGGTGCCGCCGGCGGGCTGGACTGACAGCGGGCATGCCCTCGGGGATCATGGCCATGTGAGCGATGTGCGAAGGGCCTCGGCACCATGAGAGCGAAGTCTTCCCGTGCCTCGGGCGACGAAGGTGTGCCGCACGTCGGCCCAGGTGGTGCGCCGGTCGTCCTGGGCAACGAGCCCGGCTCGTTCGCCTGGAGTGTGCTGGCTCAGCGCCACCCTGCCCTCATCCAGCAGGTACGAGACGCCTTCCCCTACGGCCTCCGGCAGCACGAGGCGCTCGACGCCCTGCTGGACGAGATCGCCAACGGTGTCGTCCAACCACTCGCCCCCGCGGACCACGACCACGAGCGCTGGGCGGCCTGGGGGAATGAGCACTTCGGGCGCTCCTGGTACGACGCCCCGCTTCTGTGGGCGGAGAGCTACTTCTATCGCAGGCTCCTGGGCGCGGTCGGGTACTTCGGTGCCGGTCCGTGGCAGGGAGTCGATCCCTTCGCGCCGTTCAAGCAGGCCGAACTGCGAGGCGACGCGGTGGACGAGGAGCTGCGGGCCCTCGACGCGCTCGCGAGCGCCCCGGCTGAGGAGCGGGCCACGGCCCTCCTTCACGCCTCACTCTGGGGCAACCGCGCAGACCTCGGCTTCCGGGTCTCGGCGGGGGAGTCGGCAACGGGTGACACCGCAGTCTCGGCCCTGGTCGCCGACGACAGCGCCACACTGTGGGAGCTCCTGCCCGCCGGCACGTCGGCCGCCGTAGCCGTGGTGGCCGACAACGCGGGACGTGAGCTGATTCCCGACCTCGTCCTCATCGACCACCTCCTCGAACACGGGCACGCCGAGCAGGTCGTGCTTCACGTCAAGCCCTACCCGTACTACGTCTCCGACGCGATGACCGCGGACGTGGTCGACTGCCTCCGCCGCCTCACGGAGGCACCCGGCGAAGCAGGCCGGATCGGCGGCCGACTCTGGAGGGCCATGGCGGCGGGAAGCCTGGAGGCCTGCACCCACCCGTTCTTCTGCGATCCGTTGCCGTATGAAGAGATGCCCGAGGACCTGCGGAAGGAGTTCGCGGATGCCGCACTCACGATCCTGAAGGGTGATCTCAACTACCGCCGCCTGGTGGGCGACCGGCTGTGGCACCCGACCGTGCCGTTCGCCGAGCGCACAGCCCACTTCCCCGGGCCCGTCGCGGCGCTCCGGACCCTGAAGTCCGATGTTGTCGTCGGCCTCAAGCAGGGAACGCTGGACGCCCTCGAACGGTCCGGGGCTGTTTGGCGTACGAGCGGTACTCACGCGCTGATCCAAGTGCGCCCGTAGACCTGAGAGCGCGGGCCGAGTCCGTATCGCTCGGCGACAAGGGATACGGACTCCGACCCCAACCGCCGCGAACTGCGCAGGCGCCGGATCCTTCCGGTCATCTCCTGCAGGGGCGCCCCGAACATCGAGGGGCCGGGCGAGGACCGTTGCGGCGTCGAGCCGACGCTGCTCCACCCGTTCAAACGCGTCGCTGTCCGCTGGGGACGCCGCACCGAACTCCACAACGTCTTCATCTTCCTCGTCTCCAGCCCCATTTGCTGGAAGCGACTGAAAAAGTAGGGCAGCGGACCGACCTCACCTCGGAAGCATTCAAAATTCAATTACCGTGCAGTCGCGCAATTTCGATCTTGGGATCCAGATTGCGAGCCCGTCGCGCTTGGGTGACCTTCACAACAGCCCGTCCTGCGTGGATCGCACTTTCCTCCTTGTGCGATTAGGCGGAGACAGCGTGTGTCGGCCGACCAACGCGCACCTCAACAACAAGCTCCTGGCTACTAGCGCCTCGCGGGCTGGCAGTGAACACCTCAGTGGCATTTCAATGGAGCAACGATGCGTTGGCGTAGGGACCCTTCACGGCGCGCCCTCGTGAGAGAGTGTGAGAGCCTGCTTTCCGATCTCCCTGTTCCCGCTCCTTTCAGTGTCGAGGCACTGGTGCGGAATATGGAGGGCGCGCTCGGGCGCCAGATTCGACTGGTGCCGCTGGATGACACCGACGGTGGCCTGGGTACGGCATGCGGTCTCCGGGTCAAAGCGCCGGAGTTCACGATCATTCTCTATCGCCGCCGTTCAAGTCGCAATCAAACCGAGCACATCATTCTCCATGAGCTCGCGCACGAGTGGCTGAACCACGGTACCTCCCTGAATGATGCAGAGGTCGAGCGGTACGTCCCTGAGCGCGTTCGTCAGGAAGTCCTGCGGCGTTTCCCGTCGGCCCTGATCCAAGGGCGCGTAGATTTTGGCAGCACTGAGGAAAAGCAGGCCGAGCTTTCGGCCTCACTGATCAAGCGGCTGGCACGCCGTCAGTCGTTCACGGGAGATGACATGGTCAGCCTCCTGGAGCATTCACTTGCTCACCCAGTCGCTGCTCCACCGCGGCGACGACTTTAGTCACGATCGACTGGCGGCCACTGAGGCGCAGATCTCGACCTTGCGGCTTCCGCCACATCGCGCAGTCCACCTATTGGCAATCAAGGCTGCGGCCGACTGAGCTCTCGGGTCGGCGAAACGTGCAGCCGACGCAGATACCCACTGGTTTCGTGTTCGACTACATCAAATACCTTACTGCGGCCGTGATGACCCTCATCGCCGTATGGCGATTCCCTGCAGTTCGGTACGCCGATGCTCACCGCCGGGCGCTGTGGGGCGGTTACGCGGGATTCGCCGTAGCTCTCTGGCTCTACACGCCAGCAGTAATGGACGCGGTGGATCGCATTCCGGTAGTGGACCTGAGCGCCCTACTCAGACACTTCGCCAGTACCGCGGCGATCATCGCGGCCCTCACCTACGTCGCCACTAGCTATGGGAGGAGCTCGGAGACCGTCGTCCCCCGGCACGTAGCGGTCTCCCGCTGGATCGCCCGCGTGTCCTACGGGACGGGAGTGATAGGCGTCATTCTGCTCACGGTCCTGTTTTTCACCGTGGTGGACCGCGACAAGCCGAGCCAGAACTTCCTCATTGACCACGCTGGGCAATGGGGGGTCGCGGTCTACATGACCGTGTTCTACTTCTTTCCGCTCATCACGACCGCAGTTTGCGGCTACCAGTGGACGAGGGCGGCGCGACGGGTCGAGAACACGAGCATGCGTGTTGGGCTGGGCTTGATGGGTATTTCCATGTGGATGGGGCTGGCCCACACGTTGGTGCGTATCACCATCCTTTGGGCTGCGGTCGCGTTCCCTCTAAGCCCCTCCACGGTCCGGCTCCTTGTGGACGCCACAGCGATGTGGATGAACCTGCTCTTCCTGTTCGTTGCCGTAGGTGCGAGTATTCCCACCACCCGTGCGGCGGCCGCCCGGTGGAGAACTTGGCTCACCCTGTACAGGACTTACCCGCTCTGGTTTGACCTGGTGGATGCGTTTCCCGGGACGAGCCTGTATCCACCAGGGCGGCGTCTCGCGGAACTCAGGCACATACGCGTCCCCATTGATGTCCGCCTGGACCGATGGACTCAGGACATTGCTGACGCTTGCGAGAAGCTTCGCTATTACGCTCCACGAGACCTGATGTTCGCCGCAGAGGACATCACCGCATCGCACCCTGATCCTGAGCCGGCTGCGGAAGCGTACTGGATTAAGGCCGCACTCCAGGCTGCTGACACCGCGCAAGCCAACCCGTACGCCACTGCCCCTCTGAGAGAGAAGCCGTTCGTTGACACCGATAGTGAAGCGGCGTGGCTTGCGCGAGTCAGCACGGCCTACTCGCACATCACCACGGATCAAGCTCGGGGGCTTCTCCTGCATTCCATAGAGGTGGAATCCGAACCGGGCCGCTAGTCTGCCCTTAGCGTCACAGCCTGATTTCTGCATAGCGATCTTGAATGGCGGGATGGTGAGTGAGATTTGGCACCGTCCGCCGCATGAACTGGGCTGGTACCGTGGCCATGCGGACCGATAGGTCGTGTTCCGCCTCGTAAGTGCACCCCGGCCTGCGACGCACCTCTACTCCCGTCGCCACACGTAGCCGGGCAGTGACGCTATCCGGTCTGGATGGGCGTCCGAAATCTCAGCAATCTGGAGTTCTCGCATGTCCAACCGCCGCACGGGCCTCATCCTCGATTTTGGAGGCGTTCTCACCACTCCGCTGCTGCCCGCAGTGCTCGCGTTCGAGCAGCGCGAGGGCCTCCCGCAGGGCGCCTGCCTCAGGGCCCTGTACAAGGACGAGGAGGGCGTCCGGATCACCAGCGACCTCGAGCGCGGAGTGGTCTCCCAGACTGAGTGGAACGAGTTCGCGGGCAAGATGCTGGGCGTGCCGGCTGACAACTTGATGGGCCGTATCTTCGGCGCACTTCGCCCCGAGCCGCTGATGATCAATGCGGCAGCCGCGGCGAGGCGGGCCGGGATCAAGGTGGGCATCCTGTCCAACAGCGTGGGGCTCGCCCCTTGGGACCTGTACGACGGCTACGAGCTTGAGCGGCTGTACGACGTCGTGGTGATCTCCGAGCAGCACCTGCTGCGCAAGCCCGACCCCGAGCTCTTCGAGATCACGCTCAAGCTCATGGATCTGTCGGCCGATGAGTGCGTCTTCGTCGACGACACCGAAGCGTACGTCCAGGCAGCAGAACAGCTCGGCCTCGCGGGGGTGCACAACCAGGACCCCCAGCACACGGTGGCCACTCTCTCCGAGCTGCTCGGCGTGGACCTCACGGCGTCTTAGTCCGGCGCCGGCCGCGCGGCGGTCCGACCGGTCTCGATGTCGGAGTCGAGCCGCCGACTCTGCTCGCCCACACCTCGGGACGGCAAACTTGCCCGGGACGTCGACGCTCGCCCGCCGCGGCAGCAGCGGAGGCGGAGGGTGAGCAAGCCTCTGCCCTCGGGGTTGGAGCGCCAGGAACACGAACAGCGAAGGGACGACGGCGATACCCCTGGGTATCGCCGTCGTCCCTTCGCTGCTGTCGGCCATTGACGCGGCTGCGAAAGCGCTCGCATCGGCCTGGTCATCGCACGGCCGACGGTCTGTATCAGACGCCAAGCTGGCGGAGCGGAAACGCCTCGGAATTCCAAGCCCGTGAGGAGTGCTCGCCGACGGCGTCACTTCCCGTCCTGCACCTCTGGCAGCTTGTGCTTCAGCTCTCCGACGAGCTCGTTGATCTTGGCCATCATCTCGGCAGACAGGCCCCCGCCGTTGCCGCGGGCAGCCAGGCCGAGGATCTGCCCCCTGTGAATGGAGCCGAGGAAGCGGAGTGCCTCCAGGAATTCGCGGGCCGCAGGGTCGACCTCGGCATCGTCCTGGAAGAGGGCCGCGTCGACCTGAAGCGCCTCAGCTAGGCCGGCACGCACCACATCAGAAGCCTCCGTCGTGGCGCCCGTGCGAAGGGCGGCGATGTCGTCGGCGGTGACGGCCGCCACGCCCGCATGCTCGTTGACGATCCGCGCAATCTCCTCATCGGAGGGCGCTTCCTGACCAACGTACCCGTGCTGCAGGAGGTAGTTGATCTTCTCTCCCACCGTGCGGGGTGCGGACGCATGCTCGTCACGCGAGGCCCTGGGGCGAAGCCCGAACGAGCAGTCCTGGGCGGCCAGCAACTCCTCTTCGGTTACCCCGTACGCCTCCGCGAGCGGCTGCACGTAAGCATCACTGAGCCGGCGCCGGCCGGATTCGGCATTGCTCACCGGCACGCGGCTCGCATCGATGATCGCAGCGGCCTGCGCCACGCTGAGGCCGGCGTCGCAGCGCAGGAGCTGCAGGTCCAGCGGACCGTCGTGGGGGAAAAGGACATCAAGCGACTGACCGAGCGCCGCCGCAATCGCGGGGAGCTTCTCACCCTTGGGGAAGTCCTGGCCGCTCTCCCATCGCGCGACCGTGGGGGCGCTGACGCCCACCATCTCGGCCAATTCCTTCTGGTGGAGGTCCTTGCCCCGCCGGACAGCGCGCACGCGGCTGCCGTCGAACTGACGTGGCACATGAACTCCTGCAGGGTGGCGATCGGGCCGGTGGTGGCGGCCTCTAGAGGCAACTGTAGCCCAGGCTTGATACATTTCTGCAACTGACGTACGTTTCCGTATCGCACCTGCTGGCTGGGCTCCGGCTCTCTATGGTGCCAGCCCTGGGGGACCTCTGTGCACGTTGCGTTGTCGTGACCGCTCGCGTAACCCGCCGTCGGATTCGGTCCAGTCGTTGCCGGCCGGTCGTGGGACTACCTTCCCCGACACCGGCCGTCGTGAGCTTGTGCGACCTGTAACGAGCCAGGGATGGACTTGCCACAGGTGTCTACATATGTTCGTCGTCCCCCGCCGGGTGGCGACCCGGGGAGGGACGCAAAGAGCAGGTGAAAGGCACGAACCGACTGGGCCGTAAGACGCCGGGACACGCAACCCCTGCCTGCGGGAGTCACGCCGTATGCCTGAGGAGAGACAGACCGAGGAGGAGGTGGGGCGAATGCGGGCGCATGGTCCGTGACGTGGCTCGGTAACGAAAACCGGCGCCCGGGAGCTACCAACTCCCAAGCGCCGGGTCGGCACCCCGAGAGGTGCCCATACACATCACGCGGGCGGCGGGGCTTTTGCACGAGAACCGCCGCACCGCGCTCCTACGAAAGACGGAGTATCGCATGCTCGCCATGCCGATCGGAACCCCGGCCTGCCCGGACGCTGGCCGCCAGCGCCGCCTCGCCGCCCAGCTCGCGGACATGATCGCGGGCGCGGCCACCATCCGGGTCAGCTTCGACGACCCGAAGCAGACGTGGCCCCACCTGCACGCCGTCGTCAAGGACGAGGCCGGGAAGACCATGGATCTGGGCCGCACCACCGCCAGGGTCGCGGGCCGCTGGATCCTGCGGGCCTGGCCGCAGGCGGACTGGACGCGACCGCACACCCTCCACCTCGCCGACGCCACCCTCACACGCAGCGACCTGGTCGCCGCCGGTCGGGGCCGCTGACATGGCGCGGATACGAACCATCAAGCCGGAGGCATTCGTCTCCGAGTCGCTGGCCGAAGTGCGCGTCGAGGCAGAGCGGACCTTCTTCGGACTGCTCACCCAGGCTGACGACCACGGTCGCCACCGCGACAACGCCGCGATCATCGCCGGGCTCCTCTGGCCCCTCCGCGCCGAGCACACTTCGGTCCACGTCGAAGACGACCTCCACCAGCTCGCGACCGCCGGCCTGATCTGCCGGTACACCGGCTGCGACGGCCGCCGCTACCTCCACATCGTGACCTGGTCCGACCACCAGAAGATCGACAAGCCGAGCCAGTCGCGTCTGCCCTCCTGCCCGCAGCACCAGGCTGCCGACCGGTGTGCGCCCTGCAAGGGCTCCTGCACCAAGCGGACCGAGGGTTCGTCTACTGCTCCCCGAGGACTTGCCGAGACCTCGCCGAACGCTCCCCGAGCTTTCGACCTGCCCGCCAAGACCACGTCGACGTCTCCCGGACACACGGGTGGGGCCTCCGCCGACTGGCAGGAGGCCGCCGACCACGCGGGCGGCGCCCTTAGCCAGGCTGCAGCGAAGAGCACAGGTCGGGAGGCATCCTCCGAGGGTTCCCCGAACCTTCCCCGAGGCGTCGGAGAGGGCTCGGCGCCTGGATCTAGGATCTTGGATCCTGGATCTCTTGTCCCTACGGGGCGCATGGCGCCCGCAGACGGCGTCTCGGCCAACCAGCTCGTCGGCGAGTACGTTGCCGCCTGCGACGAGCGCCCGCCCAGCGACGTGATCGGACACCTCGGCCGGATCACCAAGAAGCTCCTGGGTGAGGGCATCGCGCCGGAGCACATCAGGGCCGGGCTGGCGAATTTCGCGGCCAACCCCAAGCACCCGAGCGTGCTGACCAGCATGGTCAACGAGGCCATGAACGCGCGCCCCGGTGGTTTGGCGCGGCCGGGAATCCGGCCTAACGTGCCCGCCCATCAGGCGTGGACCAACCCGGCCAGCGCCGCTGCCGCCTACGCCGAGGAGCTGTGATGCGCACCCGTCACCGCGAACCACAGACCCTCGGCGAGGGCACCCTGGACCGGATGGCCCGGATCCTGGCCGCCCGCAACATCGACCCCGGCGCCGCACCGGCCCAGGAGCCCGAGACCGTCTCCCCGCTGGAGGCGCTGTCGGCCGGGATGCCCCCGCGCTACCGGGCCGCCGTCGCCGACCACCCCCAGGTCCTGGCCTGGGTCCGGGCCGTCGCCGAGGCCGCCGTCGCCCCCAACCAGGGAGCCAGGCGGCAGGTCACCACCGGACCCAGCCTGCTGATGGCCGGCGTCGTCGGCGCGGGCAAGACACACCAGGCGTATGGCGCGGTCCGGCGGCTCGTACAGAGCGGAGTCGGCGTGCGCTGGCGCGCGACCACCGCCGCCGACCTGTACGCCGACCTGCGACCCCGGCCCGGAGCCGACAGCGAGCGGGAGCTGGCCGCCGTCAGCCGCTGCCCGCTGCTGATCATCGACGACCTCGGCGCGGCCAAGGCCAGCGAGTGGGTCGAGGAAGTGACGTACCGGCTGATCAACCGCCGGTACAACTACGAGCTTCCGACCCTGATCACCACCAACCTGGCGATCAGGGACCTCCGGGCCCACCTCGGCGACCGGGTCGCCTCCCGGCTCGCACAGATGACCACCCGGGTCGAGTTCGAGCAGGTCGACCGCAGACGACACCGTCTCGCGGCCTGACCCGCCCCAGGCCACCGCGCCTGGCCGCGCCTGCTGCGCGCCGCCCCGAGCCTTCCCCGACCCAGCGCACCTCTCCGCCGACGCCCCTGCGCGCGGAGAGCGATCGGAGCACCCGCATGACCAGCACGACGCACAGCCCTGTCCGCCACCGGTCGCTCGGCGACCACACCTGGCGGGACCAGGCCGTCTGCCAGAGCACCGAGTACAACCCGGTGGACCCCGAGATCTTCTTCCCGGACCCCGATGAGACCGACAAGATCACCGCAGCGAAGGCGCTGTGCGGCCAGTGCCCGGTCCGCCGCACCTGCCTGGACGCCGCGCTGGAAGCCGGCGACACCGACGGCATCCGAGGCGGACTGACCGAAGAGGAGCGCGGACCACTGCACGAGAAGATCGCCCACCGCCTCGACTACAGCCGCGTCAACGACACCATCGCCGGTCGCGACATCCACCTCACCAAGGCCGAGCGCCGCGCGGTCATCCGCGCCGCCTACCGCCACGGAGTGACCGAGCAGCGCCTGGCCTGGCTCCTCAAGATCACCGAGGAGCACGCCCAGAAGCGGTACCGCGAACTCCGCCGCGCCCTACGCAACCGAGACCTGAACCAGCCCGAAACGGCCACCGCCTCGTCCGAGGCCGGCGGCGAGCGCCTGGGTCGCGACGACTTCGGGACGGCGGCGTGACCGCCATGACCGCGCCGAAGACGGCGCACATATCCGGCTGGGACCGCGCGGTCGTCATCATCCTCGGCGGCGCGGGATGCGCGCTGTCGTACGACGCGCTGCAGCAGATGGCCGTCGCCATCCACATCCGAGGCTTCCTCACCTACCTCTTCCCCCTGGTGATCGACGGGTTCATCGCCTACGGCGTCCGGGCGCTCCTGGTCCTCCGCGACGCGCCGCTGCGCGCCCGGCTCTACGTCTGGACGCTCTTCGGCACGGCCACCGCCGCCAGCATCTGGGCCAACGCGCTCCACGCGGTGCGGCTCAACGAGTACGCGGTCGCCGGCAACGGCCTCCGGCTCGGGGACACGGTGGTCGCGGTGCTGTCCACCATCGCCCCGCTCGCCCTGGCCGGAGCGGTCCACCTCTACATCCTCATCGCCCGGGGGCCGGTCAAGGACCGCGAGGACCCCGGTCACCCCGGTCACCTTGGTCACCTTGGTCACCCCGGTCAGGGTGACCGGCGCGCCGCCGTCGAGGTAACCCGGACTGACCGGGCCGGTCAGAACCGGTCGGCGGTCGGTCAGGTCAAGCCCGGTCAGCCGGTCACCGCCCTCACCGACCGGCCGCCGCTGTCTCCGGGAAAGCAGGCTCGTGCCTCCCGGTCACTGACCGGGGACAGCGCCCCGGTGGGCAGCAGCAACCCGGTCACCGATGACCGAGGCCGGTCGCACGAGGCCGCTGACCTGCCCGGACAGTCGGACTCGGCTCGGCCGGTCACTGACCGCCCCCACGACACCGCCCCGGTCACCAGCGACCAGGACAGCCCGGCGGCAGGCACCACCCCGCCGTTCACTCCGCCGCCGGCCACTGACCGAGAGGCCCGGACACCCGGTGAGCGACGGCCCGACCCGGACACCGAGGAACTGCTGAAGATCGCCCGGTCAGCGGTCAGGGCCGAGGACAAACTGACCCGCAAGGTGGTCGCCCAGGCGATCCGCGGTCAGCAGATCCCGCTCTCCAGCGACACCCTGACCGCCCTGATGGCCCAGCTCCGCGCCCAGCACGGACAGCCGGTCACCTCCACCCGGAACTGACCGGACACCACGGAGCGGGTGACCGAGCCGGTCACCCCAGCCGGTCACCCGCTCCGGACACCCGCGCCACATCCCTCCAGAGCAGAAGCGGAGAACCCCGATGCGCACCCACCCGGCCACTCCCGCCGAAGTCGACTCCTGGCTGACCGTTCTTCACCAGCGCGGTCATCTCCACCGCGCCCAGTCCGGCCCCGACACCACCTGGATCGTGCAACGAGAGCAGCACGATCGCCCCTGGACCCTGCACCACCCGGTCCTGGCCATGGACTGGATCGAGGAACTCGTCCGCGAAATCCAGCAGCAGGACCCGGAGACGAGCAGGTGACCAGCGACGACCCGGCGGTAACCACCGCCGGACAGCAGCGTGACCCCACGACGGCTTCCGGCGGAGCAAGCTATCGCGTACGACGGTCCTACGGCCCGTCGTACGCACTTGCCCCCGCCCGGAAGGGCGGGGGAAGCCCGGTTGGTTCCCGAGCGAGGGCGCTCGGGAACCAACCGGGCAACGGGCACCAGGGGGCGCCGGTCACCGGGGGAGAAGCCGACCACGACGACCACCGCGAGCAGCCGAGCCCGAGCACGCCCGCCTTCCCCGACCGCAAACCGCGCCGCCGCAGCCGCAACCCGAGCGAGCGCACCCGCAAGACGACCACCCGCCTCTCCGACGACGAGAAAGCCGAGATCGCCGCCGCCGCCGCGCAGCGCGGCGTCACCGTCGCCCGCTTCCTTGCCGCCGCCGGCCTCGCCGCCGCCCGCGGTTCGACCGCCCTGCACACCAACGAACAACTCGACGCGGCCATCGACGAACTCGCTGCCCTGCGTACCGCCCTGGCCCGGATCGGCAACAACATCAACCAGATCGCCTACGTTCACAACGCCGGCGGACAGCCCCGCCCCGGCGAACTCGACCACGCACTGAGCGTTCTGACCCGGTCCCTCGGCCGCCTCGACGACGCGGCGAACGACCTGGTGACCAGGCGGCTGTGATGGTTCCCGACATCGGACGCGGCTCCCGCACCCACGGACTCCTCGTCTACCTCTACGGCCCCGGCCGGCGCGAGGAACACACCGACGCGCACCTCGTCGGCTCCTGGGACGGCTTCGCCCCCGACCCCGGCCGCGACACCGACCCGCAAGTCACCCTCGCCCGCCTCACCGCCGCCCTCGACCTCCGGGTCAAGCAGGCCGACGACCGCGCGCCCGCCAAGCACGTGTGGCACTGCTCGGTCCGGACCGCCCCCGGCGACCGGCGGCTCTCCGACGAGGAGTGGAACGCCGTCGCCCAGCGCATCGTCCACGCCACCGGCATCGCCCCGGACGGTGATCCTGACGGCTGCCGGTGGATCGCCGTCCGTCACGCAGAAGACCACATCCACATCGTCGCCACCCTGGTCCGTGGCGACCTGCGCAATCCCCGCCTCAACTACGACTTCAACAAGGCCCAGGCCGTCTGCCGGCGCATCGAGGAGGAGATGGGCCTGCGCCGCCTCAACGCCGGCGACGGCACCGCAGCGAAGAACCCCAGCAGCGCCGAGAAGTTCAAGGCCGAACGCACCGGCCGCCCCGAGACCTCCCGCGAGACGCTCCGCGAAGCCGTCCGCCAGGCCGTCGCGGGAGCGGACGACGAGAAGGAGTTCTTCACCCGGCTCCGCGAGGCGGGCCTACGCGTGAAGATGCGCCACGCCCCGTCCGGTGACGCGCTCGGCTATAACGTCGCCCTCCCCGGCGACCGCAATCGCCACGGCGAACCGGTCTGGTACCCCGGCTCCAAGCTGGCCCCCGACCTTTCCCTTCCCAAGATCCGCCTCCGGCTGGCCGACGGTACCGCCGAGCGGGCAACGCCTTCGGCCGCCGACGGCCGGGCGGACTGGTCCCCGCCCGCCCGAGCGCGACGCAGCGCCACCGGCAGTGCCGAGCGTGCCGCTGTCCTCCTCGACAGCGACGACGATGAAGCCGCCGACCAACTCGTCGGTGTCGGCGAACTCCTGGACGCGGTCGCCCAGACCTCCCCGGCCGCCATTCGCGCCGAGCTGGCTGCTGCCGCCCGAGCCTTCGAGCGAGCGACCCGCAGCCACGTCCGAGCAGAGCGCGCCGACACCCGGGCGCTCCGCTCGGCCGCCCGGGGCATCGTCCAGGCCGGCGGCGCGCTTGGCCGGGGCGAGGACGGCGGCACCACCGCCATGCTCGTTTCCACCCTCGTCCTGGTCACCCTTGCCGCCGCCCGCTGGCACTCCGCTCACGGTCACGCCCAGCAGGCCCATGCCTCCCGACAGGCCGCCGAGTATCTGCGCACCGCCTACCGTCAGGCCGCGGCCACGCCGATGCGGGTGCTGCACGACCAAGGCCGTGCCCTCCCCCTGGCCCAACGCCGGACGCACGAGGCCACCCTCCGCGCGGCTTTGCCGGAGCAGTGCGTACGAGCAGATGGCACGCCGACGAAGACCGACGCCCTGGTCGCCACCCTCGCCCAGGCCGAGCAGGCCGGCCACTCCCCCGAGGCCCTCCTGCAACAGGCCATCGACATGCGCGAACTCGACACCGCCGCGGACGTGAACGACGTCCTGGTCTGGCGCCTGCGCCGGATCGCCCAGCTTCCCGCCCACCCGGGCCAAGCTCCGGGTCGCCCGCAGGTCGGCACCAGCCCGACCAAGATCTCAGCCAACCGCACCAGCGAACGGAACGCACCCACAATGGTGCCGCGCCCTGCCGTCTCTGACCCGCGCAGCGGCCCACCGCGCCGCTGATCAGCGCGTACGGAGGGCCTGCCAACGACCGGCCAGACTCCACGAAATGCCTGGACAGCCGGTTTCACCTGCTGTTACGGATGAAAACAGGAAGCCCTCGACCGGGAGATGATGCTCGTGCCCAGAACCACCGACCGCACCACGGAGTCGGCACCCGCGCTGCCCATCCTTCCCACGGGCGCCGACCCCCTGCTGCAACTCCAGTACGAGACACAGCCAGCCGACGGCCCCGACGCGACACGCTGCGTCAGCAACCCACACGAACTCGCCCTCGGCGGCATCCCCGTGATGTGCTCGACGTGCCGGGCCCGACGCGACTGGCTGTTCATCAACCACGGCCGCAACGTCTGGATCCGCTGCCGGTGCAGCAACCAGTGGCTCGAACCCGAGATCAGCCGTGCCGACATTGACGCCCTGATCGCCAGCCCGTACGGCACGACCTACCCCACGGTCGAGCAGGGCCTCGCCGCGCTCGGCTTCGACGGCATCTTTGCCGGTGCCTACCTGGAATAACGAGTGGTATATCGATCGGACTTCCGGCAGGAGCGGTCGATGGCCGACGCTGCCAGTTGGGAGAGCTCTTGCCAGAAGGAGTCAAGGGCTATGCAGCAGCTCACGGGCGCTTGTCACAGGCGTGCGCCAGGATGACTGAGTATGAGTCACCACGACGAGGAACCCGCAGGGGAAAGCCCGGCCCCAGAGGGCGAGGACCGATTCGAGATCCGGCCGTGGCACGAATCGGATCTACTCAGCGAGCTTCATGCGGTGCGGGCGATCCCAGCTCCGCAGAGCCGGGGATACAAGCTCGAGGCGTTGCTCGAGCGTGCCTTCCAGAGGGCCCACTTCGAGGCGCCACACAACCCGAGGATGGCTGGGCGGCGCCAAACCGACTTCGCGGTGATCTCGCACAATAGCCGCTACCTCGTCGAAGCGAAGTGGGAGAACCACCAGGCCGGCACCGACATCATCCAGGCGATCCGAGCCCGACTGCGACGTGTCGACGGCACGGTCGTCGGCGTCCTGTTCACGATGCTCGGCATCAACGCAGAGGCAGAGAAGGAGATTGTGGACTTCCGCCAGGAGGGTTTGATCCTCGTCTTCGACGAGACTGACATCCTTCTTGCACTGAGGGAGCCGCAGGAGCTGGAACGGATGCTCCGGCTCAAGCACGATCAACTGGTTGTCCACGGCAACGTTCACTATGGAGAGAAGGCATCCCAAACCGAGAAGGCTGCAAGGCGGTCACGCAAGCAGCTGCGGCCTCTGCCGGAGAGCGCCTATAGGCTGCTCACAGCCAGTGGTGAGGACGTGACATGGTTCCAGGGAGACGGGGGTTTCGACTCCACCGTGTTCTGCCTCGACCTGCCTGACATTGACTGGGTGCCAGCCGCTGGGAGCGGCGTGTCCCTGGACATGCCGGTCGGAGCCTGGGACCAACGAGAACTGCTCCGCCTCCTGCAGTCGCTCGACGAGCTCGGGTGGATCGGCCGGAAGGGCCAGTGGAGCATCCAGCAGCACCGCCGCAACTGGCACGGCACTGGAGCTCGCTCCTTTGCAGAGGCGCTCACGGGGTGGAAAGAACGGACTGACGAACTCGAAGACCCCCACCACAGTGAGGAGTTCGTCTACTTCGAAGCGTGCGACGGCGGGTTCTTCACGATGTCAGGCAATGTCTCCGCCGAGCGAACTCGCCGCGTATCGCGGTGCAACGTGTCGTTCCAACTTGTAGGGATGCCCCTGGACCCCGGCTCGCTGCAACAGCTCTACCGCAGGTTCGACGTTCCCAGCCGGGGGTACTTCCGACCCTTGGTCGAGCGAGCCGTCACGAGACAGCGCGTCGCTGGTAGCGTCCCGCTCGAGGTGCTGGGCTACATCGTGGAGCCCGCCGACCAGCGATGGGACAACGAAGACTGGGTTGTCGGCATCCTTGCGGCAAATCCGTACGGTCCCGGCGGGTCGCCAGCCCCCGAAGAGCTGCCCGGATACCCAGCGCACTCGGGCGTCGTCGCCTGCGCTCTGCGCTCGCATCACCCTCTCAGTAAGACCAAGGAACGGTACGAGCTGTGGTCCTATGAGCGTGCCCGAACCTCCGACGCCACCGCGCTATGCATCGTCGCCGAGTGGTGGGACACCGAGGACAGCATCGAGCGAAGGCCCACCGCAACCGCAGGCTACTTCGGAGTTCAGTACGTGGAGTTGGCTCCTGGCCGAGCGCGTGTACAGACGACACTCGCGGATCGTGGCCGGTCGTGAAGGTGGCAAGACCGCGCGCTCACCCTGACCCGTAGTGGACGAACAACGCGAACGCCGAAGGCGGCTCGAGCGGCATCTCGCCTTGCCGACCTGGGGGCTCCTCCGGGAGGCCGAGAACAGCGAGGTGCTACACGCCGAGAGTTCCACCGATACATCGGTGGAACTCCTCGGCCTCGGCGTGTACAGGGTGGTCAGCCGGGTTGCCGTTCTAGGAAAGCCCGCCCGGAAGTCGCCTCTGCGTCACTCGTCCGAACCCTGGATCTGTCCCTTTCGCGAACCGCGCCCCTCCCTCTGTCCCTGGGGCGCTTGGTCGCCGAATGCCCCCTGCGTCAAGGGTGACTTGGAGAGAATCGAATCCGGGCGTCGTTGGGCGGGGGATGGCGAGCGCTTTCCCGCCCGATAGAATCCAGGCCTCGGGTCCTAGGGGTTGAAGGTATTGAGTCGTCATGCAAAGATTGCATAGTCCGCAGGGCGGGGAGCCCTGGGTATGCATCTATGGGGGTACTTGATGATCCACATCACCCTTGGTTCGAGGCGGTACGTCAACCCGCAGGAGGACCAGCTCGGCCGTAACATCGTCGGCTTCGACCCGGTCATGGACGACGAGGCCCTCTTCCACGCCAACCGTGGGTGCTGGGTTCTGGGTGAGCGCGCCGAGAAGGAGCGCTACGCCCTGCTCTCCCACGAGGGCGAGGTCCGCATGGCCATCGCAATCGACAAGCTCGTCCCCGTGGCAGGGGGACGCAAGGCGATCGAAGGCAGGTACCTCACGCCGGGCGACGAGGTGTACGACACCTACGTTGGCAAGGGAACGCCCGTCGAGACGACCCGCAACCCGATCACCTACTTCGACGCCCCGCACGACGCCCGCACCTGCTACTGCGGCTGCGGCGAGCTGGTGACCGGTGGATGGTTCGTCATCGGTCACGACCAGAAGGCCCTGCACGCCCGGATCGCGAAGATCGGCAGCGTCCGCGAATTCATCGACTGGTTCGACAGCACCTACGACGACAAGCCCAAGGACGAGTGACCGCCAGGCTCGCCACCGCGCCGTAAGTCAGGCGCCGCCCTTGCAGCCAGGAAGCCCCGCCACTGCCGGCGGGGCTTCGGTGCTGCCTACTTCGGGCAGAACGGCCAGATGGATCGCGGCTGCTGTCTGCCCTTGCTCGACTGCCAGATCTCCCATACCTCGTCAGGGAGTTCGGGGTGATGGCGTGAAGTGCGTTGCGGGGTGGCGGCCGAGGAAGACTCCCGACACCCGCCCCTCTCTGAAGAGTCCGGTCTCGCCGGGGCGTCAGACATCGAGGAGCGTCCTTCTCGTGGCTTCCTGGCCGCAGCTCATCATCGGGCCTATGTGCGAAACGTTCGGATCCCTGCGTCAACGGATCGCTGGGCCTCTCTTACTCAACGGCGTACGGCAAGGCCGCCCTCTGCCTGACCGGCATGGGACGGCCTTCTGCGGTTCTCGGTCAGACCTCTGCGAGGTGGTTCGAGAGGTCTAGGGCGGCGGTCGCGAATGCGAGGGCGGCGCAGAGGCCGGTCACCTCGTGGAGGGTCGGGCGGACCAGGCGCGGCCAGTCGTCCGGGGCAGCCGGCCAGGAGGCGAGGTGTACCTCGCTGGTGGCCAGGCCCAGGTGGGCGGTGACGTTCCAGCCGGAGCGAGAGGCGGGCTCCCAGTGGAGGCGAATGCGGCCGAGCGGGAGCTTCGGGGTTCTGGCGGCGAGCCACGTGACGTCGAGTGGGCCGTCGTGCTGGGTAGAGACGCGCTGGACCAGCGCGCCGCGTGCGCCGTCCGGCATGGGACGTGCCCGAGGCCGTGCAGCGGGAGTATGTGCGACGAGATGAGAGCCTCCGGAGAGCGGGGGAAGGGGTCAGGACCAGGTGAGGGCGGCGCGTACCGATGTGGGGAGGTAGTCCTCCTGACCGTCGTCGGGGATGAACGCCTTGCCGTCCTGGACGACCACCTCGGTCCCCACGTAGTGGGTGAAGGGGAAGTCGGGGTTGACGGCGAGGCGGATCGGCAGGGTGGGATCGAGGTCCTGGAGCTGGCGGAGCAGGTGGCCGACGGTCAGGTACTGGGGCAATGGAGCCTCCGAGAGCGTTACGGGCGGGCGGGGTTGGCGAGTCAGGGAGCGTCGAGGCGGAGCAGGTCTCGGAGGACCTTCGGCCCCTGGGCGTGGTCGGCGAGGTGCCGTTTGCGGCACTCGTTGACGTAGCCCTTGCCTCGTTGCTTCATCTCCCAGCCACCGCACGAGCAGACGGCCTGGGTGTACGTGCGCCCCGGGCAGTCGGCGTGGAGCGGCCTGCCGGAGCTGGTGTGCTTGTGGTCCGCCGGGCAGAGGGTGCCGTCGGCGTGGTGGTTGGTGAGCGGGGCGTGGAAAGGCACGGTGAGTCCCTCGTGTGGGGGAGGAGCCCCTGGACGGTCGGGGCGGTGGACGTCAGGGCGCTCATTTGGACAGGCCGCGGTGCCACTGGCGGCGTTCGGCTCGGCGGGCGGCACGTCGGCGAAGAGGCTTGGCATGGCGGCCGTACTGACCAGGCAGGTAGTAGCAGGTGCAGCGACGGGCGAAGGCGCACTTGGCGGTAGCGGGGTCGGGTGGCCAGGAGCATGCGTGCGATCGGAACCTCCTGCTGGGCCAGTGAGCGGGGACGGGGCCGGTCGGCCCGGAGGGGACGGGGACCCGAGAACGGGTGCCGGTCAGCGGGGCGGGCCGGTGGTGCAGCCCGCTCACCGATTCAGCAGGGGGAGTGGGCGACGAGGGCGGCGACGAACCCGGCCACCGCCTCGGCGGGGGTGTGGGTACCGAACTCCTGGACCCACGTGTCGCCTTCGGTTGGCTGCACCTGGACCCGCCAGACGATGTCGCGTGTCCAGGCGGCGGGGTCCTCGGGGAGCCAGCCGACGTAGACGCGGCCGTCGGGGCTCGTCGCGTGGATGTTGGCCTCCGGAGTGGCGACGACTGTCCAGTCGAGGGCGTGGAGGAGTTCGAGGACCGGAGTGGCGCAGTGGTCCGAGGCGAGCCAGTGGCGGTCTTCCGCGGCCGGACGGACGGCGGCGGGCAGGAGGGTGGCGGAGACGCTCACGGTTGGACGATCCCTTCGTTGACCTGCGGTTTTTCCGGGCACCCGTACGTTGACATGGGGTGTGCCGCAGTTCGTAGTCGTTTCCGGGGATGCCCCGTCTGCCGTGGGCGAATTGATCACGCAGACGGCCCAGAACGTCGGCGGCACGGGAATGGAACGACGCCCCGGGTTGTCGTATCCGAGTTACGGCAGCGGGCCGTACGGGACCGAAGGGGGAACAGGGATGACGGAGTCGGGCAGACATCGGGATGTGGCCGGGTGGGAGCGCAAGATCCGTGCCGCCGGGCGGCCGTGGACCGTCGGCGACATTGCGATGGTTGCCGACGGCCAGTGGGGCGTCGGCGCGCAGTCCGACAGGTGGGCGGACGAGGAAGCGCTGGTGGAGCAACGGGTCGCGGAAGGACGGCACGTCGAGCTGACGGTGGAGGAGTTGGCCCGAGTGGTGGGCGCCCGCACCGAGGACGCCCACCACGACGAAGACCCTGCCTGACCGTTCAGCGGCGCGGCCCCGGTGAGGGCGCCGACGGCCCGACGACAGCGGCAGGAACAGGCTGGTCGGGCACCTGGCCCGGGGCATGTGAAGCGAGCCCCGAGCGGGCGACAGCGGCCCGGGACAGGTGCGCCGCCGGCCCCCGGTCCGCGGCCGAGGCGGCTTCGCGTGCTTCGACCACACGCCGGATCGCCTGCACGTACGCACCGCTCTCCGCGAGCGCGACGCGAAGGTCAGCCGCCGAGTTGGAGAGCCGGTCCAGCTCGTAGAATGCCGGCACATACCCGGGCCGGGTCAGGGCGTGCAGACGATCCTGGTGAACGGACACCGCGTTGTCGGTGATGGCCAGGGCCGTACGGATGTGCATGGCCGAGCGCAGGAGCGGGTCGTCGCAGGGGCGACGGACCGCGCGGGCTTCCAGGACCTGGATGGGCTGGTCCCAGGCTTTCTCGATCATGGAAGTGGCCTGGTCGAGCGTGGTGGTGTCGGGCATGAAGGAACTCCTTTTGTCCGGAGGGGCGAAGGGGGCGTCCGGGAAGGTTCGGGCGGGGGTCAGCGGCTGTGCCGGGGAGCCGACGAAGCGGCTGGCGGCCGGGCTGCGGCTGCGGGCGCGAGGGTCCTCGACCGCTTCTGCGCCGAGGACGTGGTGCGGCTCTGGGCCGCCATCACGCGGAGGTCGGCTGCTGCCAGCGGAGCGCGCGCGGCACGGTGTACGGCCTCGGTGACAGCGGTGCGTCGTACGTCGAGCGGAGTCGGAGAGCGAGAGACCCGGGGATCGGCAGCTGGGCCGACCGGCGTCAGCGTGACTAGCGGCTCCATCTCGCGGTGGATCATGTGCCGTTCACGGACCACCGGGGCCGGACTGGCCATGACGGTCGCCGTCGCGGCGATCAGATGGGACGGAGTGCGGGCCGTGAACACCGCCTCCGCCCGCGTACCCCAGCCCCGGGGACCGGCCCACAGCATGACGGTCTCGGCGTCTCGTCCGCCGCGAAGGGTGTCGATCTCGACACCTGCCAGTCCGTCGGGAGCGGTGATCTCGACGCTTCCGTACTTGGCCGCCCCTCGGCGCCAGCCGGCATCGAGCAGCGGCTGGACGGCATCAGCCCAGTGCGACGACGGATCCGCCAGGAAGCGTCCGTTGCTCTCGTACGGGTCGGAGTCGGCGTAGTCGCGGGCCAGGGCGGTGGTGAGGCCGGTGACGATCTCGGCCGGGGTGACGTGGTTGAAGGTTGCCGTCCAGCGGGGCGTGGCGACGGCCTCCTCTGCCGCGGTGATCCTCCACAGCTCGAAGTCGTCGCCGAACCAGCCGATCCGGATCCGCTGGTCGGGAGAGGTGACGAGGAGCCGGCAGGGTCCGTCGTCGAGGTAGTGGTGAGGCCAGTGGGCCACGGGGGCGAAGCCGGCGTCTCCGGTCCCGTTGGAGCCGGCGAGATACATGGGGCTGACCAGTACCTCTTCGTAGCGGGCCGGGTCGGGGAGGGCGGGCATGGTCGAAGCTCCAGGCGCGTGTGGGAGGAGGGGAACGCGCCCGCGTGCGCAGCGTGGTGGTGGGCCGGAGCGCACGCGGACGCTGTGGCGACGGCGGGGTGCCTCTGGTTCTCGGCGCCATCCGGATCACCTGCCCCGTCCCGGGGTGGACTGGGCGGCTACGGCCATGCACCCGCGGTTGTGGCTGGGAGGCGTGGCTGAACAGGGCGTTCGGTGCGGCAGCGCTCCGGCGCAGGGCTGCTGCGGTCCGGGCGCCGTCCGACCTCAACGGAGTAGCGGAGTGGGTCCGCTGGGCCGTCGCGACGGGGACAGGGGGCGACGGGGTCCACCGCGCGGCCAAGGGGGCGCTCCAGTGCTCGACGGTCGCGTAGACGGGACCGAGCGCCTGGCCGGCATCCGTCAGAACGGAGGGGTCGCCGTGGCGTGGCCCCGTGCGGGTGACCAAGCCGTCGGCCTGAAGCCGGAGGAGACGCTGCCGGGTGAGGGCGACGTCCAGGCCGACGCCTTCGGCGATGTGGACGAACCGCATCGGGCCGCCCGCGTAGAGGACCTTGATCATGGCGGTGGAGTGCCGCAGCCGCAGACGCTGTACGGCGTCCTCGACGCGTTCGGCTTCGGCCATCCTGTCGGGCGACAAGTAGGCGCGGGACCAGTCAGCCAAGGTGCGGTGCACGGGCGCCAGGGACTCGCCGAGCACGCTGAGTCGGTACGGAGCCCCATAGCGCTCGTCGGTTCGGACGACCAACCCGTCAGAGTGCATGGCGGCCAGCCGCTTGCCGACGAACTGCTCGCTGACGAAGGGGAGCCTGGCGGCGACATCTCGTACACGCATGGGACGGCGCTCCTGGGCCAAGGTCATCGCCGCCCAGGCGGTCCACTTCGGCCCCATCAGGGAGAGCGCGTCCTCGATGCGCTGGGCATCGAACGAACTGATGGGAAAGGCGGAGGCCCGCTCGGGCGTATCGCGCGGGTTCATTCAACCGCCTCCATCCGGGCGAGCAGTGAACGGACCAGAGTGGGCAGTCCCCCTGGTTCGCCGCCGGTCCAGATGTGGTCGGCCGCCTCGTCGACGACGTACGCGGCGTCTTCGAGCAGGCCGCTGGAGATCTCCATGCAGGCGTCGGTGATCCGGGAGGCCGCCAGCAGCGACTGGGAGAGCACGTCGACATAGTCACCCGGCGGGAGCCCGGCGGCCTCGGCGGCGCTGCGGATCGCCGCCAGCTCCAGCGCGCTGAAGGCGAAGTCGAGCCCGTCTTCCTCCTCGGCGTCCTCGGTCGCGGCGAAGGCCGGGTCCCGAGGTTCCGTCGGGATGCCCACGCGCGTGCAGATCTGGTCGACGGCGGTGGTCAGCTCGGCGAGGGACTCGGTGAGCCAGCCCAGCGCGGAGGCGTAGGAGGCCAGGGTGAACAGGCTCGCTGGCATGGCAGGGCGCGGTTCGGCGGCCATGAACTCTTCGAGCCGGTCGTTCAGCTCGCACACCACGCGCGGGCCGGCGGACAACGGGCCCAGTACGGGGTGCAGGTAGGAGCGGTCGGCGGCCGTCGGGTACTCGGCGGTGAGGATTCCGAAGGCGCTCTGCGCGGCCTCGGTGAGGAGGCCGGCCAGGTCGGTACGGGACAGCGGGGCGCGGTCGGCAGTCATCGCTGGGGGACCTTTCGGGAGGGTGCGGCCGTGGAGTGTGCTGCTGGGGGAGGAGCTGCCGGGGCGGCCGTCGGGCGGTCGGCGACCAGGGAAGAACGGGACCGGGCGGCTTGGACGCGGGCCTCGTCGGCGGAGGCCGTCTCGGTGATCTGCTGAGGGGCGGTGCGTAGGTGGGCCGTGCGGTAGACCGCGTAGTCCTTCCGGCTTCCGGCAGCGACGAGATAGATCTCGCGCCTGTGGTTCGAGGTCGGTGGGGCCGGGCGGAACTGGATCACCAGTCGGTACGAGACCGAGGGGTCGACGTAGACCTTGTGGAAGCCGGCAAGGCGGCCCTTCAACGGCAGGCAGTCGTCACTTCCATGGACCAGGTTCTGCAGCTCCAGGAGAGCCAAATCGCGGATGCTGTCGGGCAGTTCCCGAAGGTCGGCGATGGCGTCAGGGTGTGCGGCGAAGGCGAAGCGGGCGCGGCTCACAGCAGCCTCCCCTGTACCGGACGCTGGACCGGTCCCGCCGGAGGCGTACGGGGGGCGTCCAGGCTGGCTTTCGGCGCCGTGGCGGTGCCGGCCGAGCGGGAGAGGGCGATGCGGGCGATGCGGGCCCGGACGACGGCAACGTTGTGATCGCTGTACTCCAGCGGTTCCGGCAGCGGGCCGCTGCGGTCGTCCAGCCAGGCGCGGGCGGCGCCGACGTCGGCGAAGGCACCCTCGCGCATCGTGTACGTGCCGGCGGCGTGGTCCCACTCTTCGTGGAAGAGGCGAACCGGCGCCTGGGCGGCACTGGAGTCGTGCGTCAGCGTCCACGTCTCGCACGGGTCGGAATCCGAGGTGTGGTTGTCGAAGACCTCGTACCGGGCGCCCGACTCGCGGATCTGCCGTTCGACCCACACCGTGAGGTCGTCGGCGGGCTTCAAGGAGCCGCCGTGGATCTTGGCGATCTTCTCGGGCGGACAGCCGCGTTCGACCAGCCACGCCTGGGCGAAGGACGCCGTGGCGTGGTGGCTCGTCTCCAGGGTGAACGTGAACCGGGTGAGATCCCGGGCGACGGCGATCGCCATGACCTGGGGCGCGCCAGGCACTCCCCACGTGGCCGACTGGTCGTGGGCGACGACGAAGCTGTGGGAGCCGTTGGGCGTGGTGTGGTGCTGGGACAGTGCCGTCAGGTCACCGGACCAGAACCTCTCCACTGCCTCCTCGGACGCGGTATCGGCGGGGGCGAGTTCGTCGAGATCGAAATCGAAGGCGAAGCCGAAGCGGTCGTTCATGCCGCCACCCCCGACTCCTGAGGGGCGGGAGTGGTCAGCACCCGGTGGTTGGGGCGGGTCGGGCTCGCCGTGCACGCGGCGAATGGGCCGTCCGGGGCGCGGAGGTGGACGAGGGCCTGGTCCAGGTGGTCGCGGTGCCAGGTCGACGGGCCGGCCAGGCCGGCCTCGGTGTCGGTGAGCTGCTGCCAGGCGAGCCAGAGGGCGTGCAGCCGAGCGACGGCCTCCGGGTGCTCGTGCCACTGCGCGCACCAGGGGCGAGTCGTGCTGATCTCCCGGCCGTACACCGGCAGGAGGAGGTGGTTCACCCAGTTGCTGAGGGCGGCGAGTTCGACGGCGTACGCCTCGCCGCCCAGGGCGATGATGAACACCGAGGTGGGGCCGTCGGTCTTCCCGGGGCCGACCGCCCCGGCTGCCGGAGCGCCGTCCGTCTGCTGATCGGCAGGGGGTACGGGATCGGGCTCGGAGCCGAGGCGGTCGAGGATGACGCCCTGGCGCCTGACCTCCGCGATGGTCCTGGCGAGGGCGCTGGCGAGGTCGTCGAGGTTCTCGTCGGAGACCCGGAACGGCTCAGGGCCGGAGGCGGGGGCGGTCGGGCTGGTGTCGGACATGAGAGCGTGCTCCATCTGTGAGACGGCGACATGCCCGAGAGGATGCGGAGAATCTGCGGTTTGGCCCGGCCGGGAAATCCCGGTAGGGAGCCGCTACCCGGCCGCGCAGCGGGGACAGCGCGGGAACGGCGGTGTCAGCAACTGCAGAGCGCGAGTGGCCTGTTGGGGGACGACGCCGTTGCCGAGCGCGGTGAGCTGCGCCGGGCGTCCGAGTCCCGGGGTGGCGGTGATCCAGCCGGCGTCGAGGCCCTGCATCCACTCGACGAAGTCGGCACGGAGCCGACCGGCCGCGTCCGTGGGCGCCGGCGCGGGGCGGGTGAGCGTCTCCCATCGGGCGATTGCGGCTGCGTACGGTCCCCATCGCCGCTCGACTCCTCGGCTTCCGGGGACGGCTCCGCCCACAGCGGCAGGACCACCGCCGACAGGGGAGGGCGCCACCCGTTGCCGGGGCGACGGCCCGGGGTGCCCGTGTCGCTGGCCCGGGGTGTGGGCAACAGCGACGCCGCCGCACTGGGCAGGGTCATGTCCCCGTTGCCGTGCCGCTGGTTGGGTGAGCCCTTGATTCCGTCCGACGCCTTCGGGGTCGGCAGCAGGAGCCACTCGACCTCGTCGGCCAGGTTCGGACCGTGGCCCCCGCTCTTCCTCTTGGCCGGGTGCTGGGAGCCGCCGTTCTTGCCGATGTTGCTGGTCGGCGTCTTGAGTAGGGTCTCCTGCGGGCCAGGCCGTGAGGAAGGTCCGCTCGCGCCGGTGCGGGGCTCCGATGTCGGAGGCGCGAAGCACGAGCCACTTCGCGTCGTACCGGAGGTCGGCCAGGGATCCGAGTACGGCACCGAGTGCCCGCAGAGGAGGCTGACCTGCGGTGTCTCCCAGACACCACGGACAGGGTTCCACGTCGCCAGGGGAGCCGGCGGGGGAGGTGAGGAGGCCGCGCACATTCTCGATCACTACCAAGCAGGGTCGGAGGGCCTCGACCGCACGGGCGACGTGCAGCCACAGCCCGGAGCGGGTCTGGGAGTTGAGTCCGGCCCGGCGGCCGGCGACCGAGACGTCTTTGACAGGGGAAGCCTGCCGTCAGGACGCACACCCGGGGGACGGCGGACCAGTCGACGGTCGTGATGTCGCCCAGGTTGGGGACGCCGGGCCAGTGGCGGGCCAGGATGCGCGAGGCGTTCGGATCGACCTCCGCGTGCCAGGCCAGGGTGCCGCCGAGAGCGGACTGCACCCCCAGGTCGAGGCCGCCGTACCCGGAGCAGAGCGACCCGATCAGCGGAGGGCGGGAGACGATGGCAGGCATGTCACCGGCCCCGTACGGTCCGGGGCGCGAGAGGCGTTGCCGGTGCCGGCGCTGTGGGGGGAGCCGGTACGGCCCCGTACACGGTGGTGGTGGTCCGGCCGAGGGCTGCCCGGAGCCGCCTCGACGGTGGCGAGACCGCGGTCGAGGCGGCGTGCAGGGAGTCGGCCGCTTCCCGTAGGGCCGTGTCTGCCGTCCCGAGGGCCTCGTCGATCACCCGCCCCGCCGCTTCCCGGGCATCCCGGGTGTCGGGCCGGTCGTGCAGGTGCTCGGTCCGTTCCAGGAACGCGAGCTGCTGGGCCACTTCCCCGAGGGCGGCTGCCGCGTCACCGGCGGGCCGTATGGCGGCGGAGAAGCTGGAGACGGCGAGGGAAGTGCGAGAGTCGTATTCCCTGCTGGCGGTGCGGAAGAGGACCTCGTCGCCCAGCTCGGTGATCAGTTTGCCGAGTTCGGAGATCTGCTGGGCGACGGCGACGCTGCTGGGGAGGCGGTGAGGGTCGCCGGGGACCGGGAGCTTGCCGCGCTGGGCGTCGAAGGCCGAGGCCGTGGCACGGATGGCCAGAGCGTCGGCGAGAGGGTTCGTGGTCACCATGAATTCCCGTACATGAGGAGGAGCGATGGACAGGGGTGTCAGCTGTGGTTGCGTGAGGGCGGGCGTGCGGCGGTCGGGGTGGGCCCGGGGCCGAGTCGGCCCGGTGGAGACGGGGCGGCGCGCGGCGTACTGCGGGTGAGGGCCGCCTGTACCCGCGCCGCCGGCGGCCCGCTCGGAGGAGAAGCGGTGGTTGGCGCCCGTGAAGCCGGCCGGCCGTGCGCGGTCTGCCAACGGGCGCGGACCTCATCGAGCGGGCCGAGCGCGTGCAGGGCGTGGTTGATGAGCCGCCCGGGGGCCAGGACCTCGTCTTCGGCAAGGGCGCGGTCGGCGAGGGCGGAGGCGGCTGCGGTGCGCGTGATCGAGGAACGCATCACCCGCTTGCCGAGCCACTCGGCGTCACCGGCCCCCACGCCGTCGCAGATGGCGGCGAACCGGTCGCCCGACAGCGTGCCGTTGGCCAGCAGGCCGCGCCGCTGGGCCTCCCAGAGCAGGGTGATCCGGTCGATGGGCTCGCCCCGGTGGTGCAGCGCCCCGAGGCACCGGTAGAGGTGCCCGTGGACCGGGTCGGCGAAGTCGCCCGGACGCAGCCAGCCCACCACCTCGCCCATGGCCCCCGGCCGCTCGACGAGGACGGCCAGAAGGAACTCCTCGTCCTCGGCAACCCGATCGGCCTGAGCCGGCGGAAGGGCAGGCGGGTCGAGGGCCCGCGATGTCGCGGGCGCGACCGGTCGCGGTTCGGTGCCCCACCGCCGTGCAAGATCGGTGAGCACCCCCGTCAGGACGTCCGCGTAGTGCAGCGCTCCCTCGACCTCGCCTCGCAGGGCGCCCGTGCGAGCCTCCTGGTGAAGGCGGATCGCGTGCTGGGTGACGGTGCGGTGGATCGCCCCCTCCAGCACCATGCGGCCGTACACCGGCGCGTGCGCCGGACGCGGACAGGCCGAGACCAGGAGATGGGCGTACGACGCGGTCAGCCCCCGGACGTGGAGGCCGGCCTCGGCAACCGCGTCGGTCACCCACGACAGCGGCACCGGACCCTCGCCCTCCACCGCGGGGTGGCCATTGCCTCGGAGCTTGCGGAGCGCGGCGAACAGCGCCTGGTGGACCGGCCGGTAGAAGTGATCCGGCGCGAGCCACTCCAGGTGCGAGAGCTGGCCCGGGTCGAGCAGCACCGCGCCGAGGACCGCCTGCTCGGCCTTCAGCAGCGGGTTCATCGACGACCTCGCGTGCTGGAAGCGGACGGCTCACTCGGCCGGGCACGCAGATCGGCGACCGCACGGTCAGCGGCGGCCACCGCCTCAGCGAAGTCGTCCAGCACGGTGCCGAAGGAGCGATCGGCGACGGGAACTGACCCGGCATCTCCGACCAGCCACCACCGGCCCTCGTGCAGGACGACCGGCGACTGTGCCAGCCGCGCGGAACGTGGCGTGGGCGCGCTCATGCCGACAGCCCGAAGTTGTCGTGGCCGACGGTCTTCGCCAGGGCCCGCTCGGTGATCGCCTTCGTGGCGCGGGCGGAGGCCAGCCCGACCACCTTGGCGGAGGGCTCCTTGTACCAGGGCCGGATGGAGAGCATGGCGATCCGCAGGCCGGTGGCCAGCAGGAGCACCTTGCCCTTGGGTAGGGCGCGGATCGCGTCGGGCGGCAGGATCCGCTCGGTGCGCATGCTCACCGAGGTGGACTTGCCGCCCTCGCTCGTGGAGACCGAGACGGTCTGGACGTCGTGGTCACCGACCTGTCGGCTGAGGCGGTCGGCGAAGTCGGCGTCGTCGATTCCCGACCCGACGATCTTGACGGTGGCGGCGGACCAGAGGGCGTCCATCCCGGCCTCGCCCCAGCACCGCTGGCCCTGCCGGTAGGACTGCAGGATCGTCATCGGGATGACACCCCGGCTCCCCAAGTGCGAGTACAGCTCCGGGAGGTCGCTGATGCGGCACACGTTCGCCGCCTCGTCGAGGACGCACAAGGCGGGCGGGTCGAGCCGTCCGCCGGAGCGCTCGGCGACGATCACGGCCGCGCGCATCACGGCGTCGGCCGCCGCCGCGATGATCGCGGACGCGCTGCCGCCGCCGTCCTTGCTCAGCAGGTACAGCGTGTCGCGGGAGGTGGCGAAGGCGAGGGGCTTGAACTCGGGGAGGTCCTTGCTCGGGGTGACCCAGGCGGCGACGTCCGGGTCGAGCAGGCAGCTCGCGTACTGCCTCGCCGTCTCGTAGATGCCGTCGCGGGTTTCGGTCGCGCCGGAGACGGTGCCCTGGAGCTGTGCGGCGACCGCGTCGTGGCCGGCGTCGGTGAGGAGGTCGACCGGGGTTCGGTCGGCGGGGGAGGCGAGCCAGGCCAGCACGTCGGTGATCGGCCGCCGGTGGCTCGCGGCGGCCAGGAACAGGGCGCCGAGCGTGTTGGACGCGGCGGTGGACCAGAAGTCGGAGCCGCTCGACTCGTCCACGCTCGCCGCGACGAAGTGTCCGGCCAGCCGCTTCGCCCCGGCAAGGTCGCGGGCGTCGGCCAGGATGTCCCACCACATCTCGCGCGGGTGGTGGGCGATCTGCTGGGGGTCGAGGGTCCAGACCGTGCCGACCTCGGCACGGGCGTCCACCGTCGCGGTGAACGCGTCATTCGCCGCCTTGTTGGAGGTGAGCAGGACCGGACCGGGAGCCGCGAGGATCGCGGGGATCGCCAACCCGGAGGTCTTCCCACTGCGCGGGGCCATGATCGCTACGATCACGTCCTCCCAGGAGGCGCGGACATCGGCCCGACCAGGGTCAAGAGTGCCGAGCAGGATGCCGCGGTCGGCGGGAGCGACCTCTTTTGCACTCCCGGCCGCTCAGGGACGGCCGCAGGCTCTTCGCCTTGGCGGTGATCTCCTTGTCCAGCAGCGGCGCCAGGTCGCTCTTGCGGGCGAGACCAGTCTTGGCACCGGAGCGCCGGCGCAGCCACAGCACCAGGCCGGTGGTGATCAGCGCCAGGGTGAGCAGGCCGGGGATGACGCGGACGCCGACCAGCAGCGAGGTGGTGCTCAGGGTCGGCCACAGCACCTCGGGGTGCAGCACGGCGTCGGTGGCGCGGAACGGGGCCCACGGGCCGCTTCCGACGAGGGAGTTGGTGAGGTTGCCGGTCAGCCAGGCCAGCGAGCCGAAGGCCATGGCGGCGCCGAGGACGCCGAACAGGAGATAGAGGAGTGCGTCGGAGCCGGTGGTCGTTGACGGCGCATCGGTACGCGGGGAAGGCACGGGCGGTTCCTTGGGATGTGAGCGAGCGGGGCGGGGCGCGCTCGGCTCTCGTGCAGCTCACGGGCTTACTCCTTGCGGATCGAACGGAACGCTTCATCGGGAGCGGGGGACGGGACGTGCCGCGGACTGAGGTGGCGTGGCGGGCGACGGAACACCGGTGCCGGCGTGGGCCCTGGCTGCCGCGGGCGACACGGCCAGCGCCGCGCTCTGAGAGACAGACAGATCCGAGGAGCGCGTCCCCGGCCTGGGCTGGGACCGAGACGGGGCGCCGACACGGCGCAGCTCGTCCTGCGAGTCGACGAGCTCCGACTGCGCTGAGACGACGAAATCCGCCGCGAAGCCGAACCGGCCCGCCAGTCCGTACGCCTCGTCGTCGAGGTCGTTGATGTGGTCTCCCGCCGCTTCCAGAGCTTCCCGGACGCGTTCCAGCGCGCCGTGCTCGGGGTGGAGGAGCTGGTCGACTGCTCGCTGAAGGTCCGCCCCGTTCTCGGCAGACCTGATCCGGTCCGTGATCTGGAGAAGCGAGGCTCCGGCAGCGTAGTGCCCAACGGGATCCGCCGGGGTGCTCATCCGGGCCACGTCCAGGGAGGAAGCAAGATCGACGCCGTAGCGGGCGGAGCGGAGCATCTCGGCTGCGTGGCTGGCGATGGCGACCTGGTCCGCGACCGGGGTGGTGGTGGGAAGCCGGTGGCGCCGGCCGTGCCAGTCCTGGATCTGCTGGAAGCCGGCGTGCCTGAGGATCATGGCGGACAGGTCATCGTTGGCACCTTTCACCACGACGCTGCCGCTGGACTCGGAGGAAATGGTGATGGGTGGAGCGGGCACAGAAGTCTCCTGGGCACGGGAAGTCGGATAGGAGCCGGTGGCGAGGTGCCCCAGCTCTGCCGCGATCCGGCGGCATTCGGTCTGGAGGCGGAAGGCATCGCGATAGCTGTGGTGCAAGCCGCCGTCCTCGCGGGCGAGGGTGGCCACGATGTGCACCTGTCGGGGCTGGTTGCGCAGGGCGACCCACCGGCAGGCGTCCGGATCACCGTCCGGAGCGATTCCGGTGGCGGACACCAGCCGGCGCAATACGGCAGCCCACTGCGCGTCGGTGAAGTCCGGCCGACGCGGGTCGGCCCGGACCGAGCAGACCCACGTCGATCGAGCTGGAGCACGTGCCCCGAGGCGCTTGACGGGAGCGTCGAGCGCCTGAGCCAAGTAGGGCAGCGAGCCCGTCTCGGCGAGCAGCTCGATCGGCGCCCCGTGACCGTCGCCCGCGATAAGCCGGGGGCTGACGTGGTTACCGCGTTCACCTGGCTCGTACAGGTAAGAAAGCAGGCCTGCGGTATCCCTGACGCGCTGCAGGTGGGCGATCACGGTGTCTACCTAGAAGGAGAAGGAAGAAATGAGGGCCCGGGAGGTCGGACCGACAGGTAGAGAATCCGAAGGATTCGGGATTTGGCCTGGCCGGAGATTGCTGGTAGGTGCCACCGACCCGTAGCGCGACGATCGCAGGCTGAGCTCGGTACCCGAGGCGTAACCGATCGAGGAGACGATCGTTCACCAACGTGGACCGCCCAGCGGCGACGGTCCCGGCTGAGTTCTATCGACCCGTGATCGACGAGCTCTAAAGGCCCGAAGGTGCTCCGCATCCTCGCCCGGATTGAACGTTGGATCCGTTGAACACGTCGGATCACGGGACCGGTGTGGACAGAGCGAGCAGTGACGAAGCACCACGCACGCAAGAAGGAAGTGCGACGCCGCATGAAGGAATCCGGGAAGAGCTACCAGTCTGCGTCCAAAGAGGGCCGGAACAATGACCGTTCCGGCGAGGAAAGTCCGCCGCTTCCGAACGCGGATCGACGCGAGGACTACATCAATGCAGTTTGGGATGCCAAGCTACCGCAGATGGTAAAGGTGCTGCTGTACGAGCTGGCATCTCGCCTGGATCTTGAGATCCCTGATTACAGCGAGGGAACTCACCGAGTCAGCTTTGACGAGGAAGAACTGGCCAGCAGTATCGGGCTGGATGTTGAATCAGCAAACCTTTGCCGGTACTTGGCGATGGAAGCCAACTGGCTTGTGGAAGTCGCCCCGAAGGTTGTCGATCTCCGAGAGCCTCACGAGGATTGGGACATGTACCTCAGGTTTCTTCAGGATAGGAAGGAACCTGTTACTGATCGCGCCGTCTATCGGAGTCGTCTGGCGGCCTTTACGGCGGAGACCACGAGACTGCGTACGCAGCGCATCATGACAGTGCGCCGTCTACGTGAGGGGATGCTGGCCATCTTGGGGCATACCTTCGTGCCTGGGTGTGTTGGCGGCGAGTTCGCCCGCGATACGAAGGGCCTGGGGTCGGGGCACGGTTGCTCCTGACCTCAAGACTGTGCGGTGGGTGGCAACCAGACCGTTGTCAGTCGTTCGCGACGCTGGTTCCCGTCCTCCAAGGAGTCTCTGGCGCAAGTCGCAAGAACACTCTCTCGGACTTGGGAAAGCGAAGCGGGTGTCCCGCGACAGCGGGACACCCGGCAGCTAGAAGTGGGGGTTCTCGCTGGGCCGGTCGGCGTCAGTGGCGGCCTGGAGCAGCTCGGCGAGGTCATCGGGTTCGGAGGAGCGCTGGTCGATCCACCATCCGGCGCGGGTGATGGTGCGAGCGGTCTCCTCGATCTCCTCCCACTCCGGCTCGCTGGTTTCGCCTTCGACGACCAGGGCGGTGTAGGCGGCGGCCAGGATCTGGTGGCGGCAGCGCACAGCCCAGGGGACGGCGCGCTCGGTTCCCTCGAGCGGAGGCATCCGGTACTGCTGCGACCAGGCTTCGGACTCGGCCTGCTCTTCGGCGCGTTTGGTCTTCACCCAGGCGGCCTTGTCCTGCTCGCTGTTCTCTTTGGAGGCGCGCCAGCAGTCGCTGCACTCCTGGCTGGCGAGCCACTCGGCGAAGCCCGCGCGGCGGTCGGCCGGTCGATTGGACAGGTCACGGTCGGCCTTGTGGCCGCATGCGTGGTTGATCGGCCAGATGGTCTTCACGGCCATGGGAGCTATTCCTTACGGGAGTTGGGTCAGCGGTCGCGGGTGAACGCGATGCGCGGGTCGACCGGCAGGGCCGCCGCGACGGAGGTGGCGGGAGCCGACACCGGCGCCTTGCCTGGGAGACTGGCGAGGACCGGGCTGGCGGCGAGCGCGGCGGCAACGATCGGAGAGCTACGGCCAGCGCCCTGGACACGGTCGCGGGACGAGGAGGGCGCGGGGCGGTGGCGGGCCGCTACGTCCTGGGCGAGGCGGGGCTGCACCGCAACCTGGACACCGGAACGGTGCAGGGCCAACGTGGCGTCGGCGACCTTCCCCAGGGCCTCGTCGCGGTTGGTGGCGGCGGGCAGTGTGTAGATGTCCAGGCGGTGATCGTGCCGCCAGCCGTGTTCGACCAGGGCGAGTTCGGTGAGTCCGGAGGCGCGGCTGTCGATGGCCGCGACGATGCCGAGCCGCGGATGCTCGGCGAACGCGACATCTGGCTCGGCGCGCGGAGCCCGGGACGGGACGGACCCCGCGCCGGGTACCAGGGAGGGGATGAACACGGCGTCCATGTCGACCCAGAAGCCGGCATTGCGCAGCAGCGCGACGGCCCGGGTGGCGCGGCCCTGCCCGTCACGCTGCTGGTCGGTCAGGGCGTACAGAGTCGGCTGACCGCGGACGGGATGGAAGTCGAGCCGCTCCAGCATCCAGGGGCCGGCGGCGAGGTTCTTGGGGTTCGCGGCGACGATGCCGTAGTCGGGGTGGCGGCCGATGGTGACGTCGGCAAGCACTTCTTCGGCGGAGGTGGGCAACATGGCTGATCCATCCGGAGGCTCGATTACGGGGGAGGTCGAGGGCCGGAATGGTTCTGCTGGTGAGAGGCATGCGGCGTACTCCGAGGCGGGAAGTGATCAGCGACCGGGGGTGGTGGTGCTGGGCGGGCGGTGGTCCACGAGGATCTGGCGATCGGAAGGTTTGGTCCCGCCGGGACTCGGTGCTACGGGCGTCAGCGGGAGCGCCCCGGCACCGGTGGGCCGGGCGCCTGTGGCGCCGGGGGAGAAGCCGGCAGGGCACCGTGTCGGCCGGAGGGGGATCGGGCGAGGGCCACGCGTGCCTGTTCGGTCCGCGAGGACTGTTCGCGGTCCGCTCGGCCAGCCAGGTAGTCCGCGGCCCGTACGAGGGCCGGGCCGCGGATGGACAGCTCGTCGGTGTAGTGCCAGCCGTCGGCGTTGCGGTCCTCCTCTGCCTGGCTCTCGTAGAGCTTCCGCGAGCCGGGGAGCGAGGCGTCCATGAGGGCCATGATCTGATCCCACTCGCGCTGGAGCTGTCCCGCCTGTTCCAGGGTGGTGTCGATCCCGCGCAGCCGGCGGAGGTCTTCGCTGACCGGCCCCTCGACGTAGTCGGCACCACGGGCGGCAGCGCGGACGCCGGCCAGGACCTCGGGACCGTGGGCGAGGAAGACCTCCACGTGTTCCCACGCCTCAGCGTCGCGTTTCACCTTGCCGTCCTCGTATCCCTGCTCGTCGACGGGCCAGCCGTCGCCGTCGCAGAAGGAGTCCGAGACCGCGTCCCAGGCGTCGGACGCCTGTCGGATCCCGGCGGCGGCGGAGGCCAGCGCCGGGATGTGCCTCCGCCACGCCAGGCGGTCGGTGGCCGCTGGCGGCCGGTTCTCGGCCGGGCCGGGAGAACTGGGAGAAGCAGACATGATCGATCCTCCGGACAAGCCCTATGCCGACATGCGGGCGTCGGTGTCGAACAGTTCGCGCTCGGCCGGGTGCAGGATGTGTTGCGTGATGAAGGACCGGCCCGCGACCTTCCACAGGCCCCGGCCCTTGGTCAGGGCGGACACCGCCTGGGTCTCGACGCCGGTCAGGCCGAGTAGGGAAGCGGCGGCGGCGAGTTGGTCGGGCTCCTGGCGGTAGATGATGCGGGTGGAGCAGTCGGCCAGGAGGCCCTCGGCCAGCACCCGCCCGCGTGAACCGGCATCGCCCGCCGAGAGCAGGTCGCTGAGCCGGTGGATGACCATGAGGTTCGCGATGCCGAGACCACGGGAGAGCTTCCACTGGGACTGCATGCGCTCCAGCAGACCCACATGCCTCATCAGCCGCCACGCCTCGTCGTAGATCACCCAGCGCCGGCCCCCGTCCGGATCGGACAGAGCGCTCTCCATCCATGCCGAGGCACAGGTCATGGCCAAGACCAAGGCGGTGTCGTCGCCGGAGCCGCCGAGGCGGGAGAGGTCGATGGACAGCATCGGCGCCGTCGGATCGAAGGCCACCGTCGAAGGGGCGTCGAACATGCCACTCAGATCGCCATGCACCAGGCGGCGAAGCGCATGCGCGAGATCCTGGGCGGCCGACCCGAGGTGTCCGGCCTGGTGGCCAAGGGCCCGGTCGAGGCGTTCGGGCGAGCCGAGGGCGTGCGCGATCTCTCCGAGCAGTGGCACCGTGCCGAGGGCGGCGGCCTCGGCTACGACCAGGTCGAGGGCGAGGTCGAGGGCGGTGTGCTCCATCGGCATCAGGTCGCGCTTGAGGACGGTGCGCGCCAGGCTGGCCAGGAGCAGCAGACGGCGCTTTCGGACCTCGGTGGCCCAGTCGTCCTCGCTGACGGAGGCGGGCCGGGCTGGGGCGTCCAGTGGGTTCAGCCGGCCCGGGAGGCCGGGGCCCAGGGCGATGCTGTAGCCGCCGAGTGCCTGGGCGACGCCGGTCCACTCGCCCTTCGGGTCGCAGGGGATGTAGATCCGGTAGCCGTGGGCGATCGACCGGGCGGCGATGGACTTCGCCAGCGCGGACTTGCCCATGCCGATGATGCCGGCGAGGACCGCGTTGGGGTTCGTGAAGCCCTCGATCCGGCCGCTGCTGTACAGCGAGAAAGGATCGAAACAGAAGGCGGCTTCGGCGTGGACGTCGCGGCCGATGAAGATGCCCTCCGCCCCCAGGCCGCCCTCGGCCACGAAGGGGTAGGCCCCCGAAGCGGTGGCGGTGGTCATCCGATGGGCGGGCAGGCGGAGCTTGCCTCCCCGGGCCGAGGCCGGACCCGGACGACCGGTCGGCGGGTAGGTCGGCCGCAGCTCCGGGTCGAGGGTTTCCTCGGTGCGGTGCTTGGGCGGTGTTCCGGCGAGGCGCGCTTGGCGGCGGGCCTCGGCGAATCCGGCTCGGGCGGCCCTCTGCTGGGCCCGCGGAGCCTTGTGCGGCACGTACAGAGGAGAGGCGCTGGCGCGGGTACGGGGCATGAACGTTTCTCCAGACAGGTGAGGGGGTCAGTGGTGGACGAGGCCGGTGAACGGCGCGTGCAGGTCGGCCGGGGTGGTACGGCGGCGGACCAGGTGGGCGGCGCGCTGGTGGCGCTGGCAGATGGTCAGCTCCGGTGCCCCTTCGGGCAGGCCGGCCTGGCGCGCCTCGGGTTCGGGCACCTCGCCCGAATCCGGCCGGGGCGCCGCGTGGTAGGCGGAGTGGACGTGGTCGGCGGCCTGCCAGATCCGGGTGCGGGCGACGCGAAGCTGGTCGCCTTCGACCGGCACGAGCTGACCGGTACGGGCGGCATGGGCGTCGAGCAGCCCGTGCACCGAGACGAGATGCGCGTGCAGAGCGTCCAGCTCGGCCCGGCTGGTGACGAGCGGACCGCCGGGGAGGTTGAGCGCGCGGTGGAAGTCGAGCGCGGCGGTGGCGAAGGGCACGAAGTCCTGCGCGGTCGGGCTGGCGGTGCGGGACATGAGGGTGCTCTTTCGAAGGGAGGGAAGGGCCGGCGTCAGACGGAGAGCGCGAGCGGCAGAGCGGCGGCGGTGAACGCTTCGGCCTGCTGCCAGGTCAGCGGCCGGACGTCGAGCTGGGCGCCGACGGCGGCGGTCTCCACGACCGCGCAGGCGGAGCGGAGTTCGTCCTCGGAGTCGGCCGAGACGGTCAGTAGGCCGGTCAGGGCGACGTCGGCGTGGCCCGCGATGAGCTGGCGCTCGCGGGACTTGATGTCCTGGTACTCGATCGAGTCCGCCTCGGAGGCGACCTGGCCGCGCCGGGCCCGCTCGGCGGCATCGGCGATCACGCTGGCCTTCTTGCGCTGGACGTCGCGCAGTGCGGCGTCCAGTCCCTTCGGCTCGTAGGAGAGCGACAGCGTGCGCCGGACGCCGCCGGTGAACAGGAGCTGGTGCAGGAAGCCGGCCGACGTTTCGGTCCTCGGCCAGTTCTCCACCCAGTACGTGGCATGGACGGCCGAGTCGGTCGCGATGTGGTCCGCCTTCTCGACGACCACGACGGGCCCGGCAGCGGCGGGCTCGGCCTCGGGACGGCCGGCGGTGGACCACCGGTCCAGCGCCGTGAGGGCCTTGGGGTCGTAGGTGGTGCGCACGACCGCGGCGATCTCGCGGGCGGTGAGCCAGCCGGTGGGGTTGAGCCCGGCGGTCCGCGCTGCCTGGTCGAAGGTGGAGGTCAGCTGCGCCAGGACGCTGAAGGAGCCGGTCAGGCCACCGCCGGCCTGGTTGATCAGCCGTCGCGCGGCCTTGGTGTCCAGCGCCACAGCGACGTACGCCTCGTGAGGTGCCGCCGCCGGGCCCGCGCTCTGGATCAGCTCGCTGTAGATCGCGCCGGCCATGGGGGCGTGGGGCCGGCCGTGCTCTTCCCAGTAGCGGCGAAGCGCGTCGCCGGAGTCCGGGACGGTGCGCTCGATCACCTGGATGCGGGCGATCTGCCCGGTACGGGCGAGCGCTGCCAGCGCGCGTCCCCAGCCGTTGACGTTGGCCTGCTGGGTGCCCGGGTCGAGCAGCGCGTAGGCGCGGGAGGAGACCTTGACCACGGCGGTCAGCGTGCCGCTGTGGGGATCGTGGACCGCACCGTACCGACCGTCGGGGGCGGTGACCACACGCAGGCTGGCGGCCGTGCCGGGAAGGTGGAGGAGCCCTTCGCGGGTCGGCCGACGGGAGGGCCGGGTGAGCCAGACAAGCTGGCCGCGCATCCGGCGCAGGACGTACCAGGTGACGATCGGAGCCCAGTCCGCCAGGGCACGGCCCCGATGGCGGACGACGACGAACAGGGCGATGACGGCCCACAACGGGATGAGCTGGAGGGCGCCGACCACGCCGCGGGCGAGGAGGACGGCGAGAAGGAGAAGGCCCGAGAGGCCGGCGACGATCAGCTGCGGGGCGGTCAGCCCGAGCAGGATGCCGCGCCTGCTGCGGTGGGGGAATTTCACGGTGGCTGTAGGGGCCTGGTGCTTGCCGGACATGGTGATTCCAGACGGTGGTTGCGGGCGGAGGACGGGCGCGCGGCGCTCTTCTGGAGGTCATGGGGGACTCCTCTGCTGGTCGGTCAGGGTGGGGCGGGCCGAGGTGTACAGCCCGCCCCCGGTGTGATGGGTCAGGAACCCGACGGCGGCTGGGTGGGGAACACCCAGTTCGTTGGCGTCGGAGAACCGGTGGCCGACGGTCCGGCGGGAGGCGGCGGCGCAACCGCGGGGCCGACAGGTGGCAGGGAGGTCATGGTGCCGCCCGGTGCCGACGCGCCGACGAGATAGTCGGAACTGCCGGTGACGCCAGTGACGAGCACTCCGGACCCTTCCGCTTCGTCCGCGCCGGGACGCGTGATCAGCGGCGGGATCCCGGGCCGCTGGATCAGGGCCCGGCCCTTGTCGCCGGTCGCGTCCGGATCCTCGCCGTACCGGAAGCGGGTCTGCTGCTTGGGCGGACCGGCGTCGATACCCTCCTTGCTGAGGCTGCCGCCGGCGGGATTGATACCGGAGGCGACGCCATCGGCGCCCGCACCGGGGACCTTGTTCGGGCCCTGGGGAGCGGGAGCGCCGGTGCCGGCCTGCATCGCCAGGGTGCCCGCGGTCTTCGCCGCCCCGGCGGCGACCGCCATGCCGGCGACGCCGGTGCGGTGCAGGTCGTCGTGGCCGCCGCCGTCGCTGGCCCAGTGCACGAACTTGTACGTCGCGTACGGACAGAGCAGCACGAGGACCATCACGACGATGCCTGCCATCGCGTCGGACAGGGCGGCCATCCCGTCGCTCGTGTCGCTCTTGCCCATGGCGGAGACGCCGATCAGGAAGACCACCGTCATCAGGAGCTTGGAGACGACCAAGGTGGCGGTGGCCTCGATCCAGCCCCGCCGCCACCGCTTGGCGACCTCCCAGCCGCCGCCGGCACCGGCGAACACGGCGAGCGAGACCATGATCAGGACGCCGACCTTGCGGGCGACCATCACGCCCCAGTACAGGAAGGCGCCGATCGCGCACCCGAGGGCGACCAGGGCTGGGACGCCCCAGCCGAGGCCGTACATCGCCCCCAACTGGTTGACCTTCACCACGCGCCGGATCGCGTCGTCGACAGAGGTGTTGGCTGCTTGGAACAGTCCGTCGGAGAGGGCGTCGACCACGGTGATGGCGACGGTGGTGAAGGCGATGGCGGAGAAGCTGAAGAGGACGCCGGTCATGGTGCCGAACGCTGCCTGAGCAAGAGCGCGCTCGTCGCGTCGCCAGGCCGCGGTCATGAGCTGGATGCAGAAGATGCCGACGGTCAGGGCGAGCCCGATGGGCAGCAGGAGCTCGTAGTTGTCCCGGAACCATCCAGCGTTGAGGTCGATGGCGGTCGTCTCGTTGACGGCCTTGGCGGCGAGGTCGGCGGCGCTGGCCGCCAGTTCACCCATCGACTTCGCGATCCACGCGCCGATGCCGTCGGTGACGGTTCCGGCGGGGTTGGTGGCGAAGTCGACGGCGCCGCACACCTTGTCCATCAGCGGGAAGTCGCAGACTCCCATGGCGATACCTCCTTTCTCGAACGGGGATCAGGGCGCGACGGACGGCATGACACCGACCAGGGCACAGGGACGGTCGGGCCGGCACTGGACCGCGAGCGTGGTGGCACGGCTCTCCGCGCCGCCGGCGGGCGAGCCCTTCCAGGCGATCGACTGCCTGCCGGAGACCGTGACGGCGTAGACGTACGCCTGGGTGATGGCGCCGGGGTCTTCCTGGAGGGCCCGGGTGAATGCGTTCGGGAAGTGCCCCTCGTGCACCTTGGCGGTGGCGAACTGGCCGTTGGCGGCCATCTCCTTCCACAGCACCGCTGAGGGGACGACCTTGTCGACCGAGGCCGGGTCGGCGTACTTCGCCTCCGTGGTCAGCCACCCGTGCAGAGCCTTCCGCAGCTCGGGCTGCGCGTACGCACGGGTGTCGTAGGACCACAGTGCTGCTGCGGCTGCCTTCCCGTACGCGATCGGGTCATGGGTCTTCGGCGGGACCGGAAGAGCATGGGGACGGGTGTGCGGCGTGAGCGGCCCGGACGGTGACGTGGGCGAGGAGGAGACCGTGGGTGAACTCGGTGGTGGAGCAGGGGCTTCGGATGGGTCCCTGCCGTCGCGGGTGAGGTACGCGGCCAGGCCGGCGAGGGCGACGAGCACCGCCAGGACGACGGTGCCGAGCAGCGCCCGGCGGCGCACGCGAGATGCGCCGCCGGGGTGGGTGGAGTGCTGAGCCATCAGTGGACCTGCGTCCCCAGCGTGCTGAAGAAGGCCACCACGCCGTTCGCCGCGCCGAGCAGAAGGGCCGCGCCGGCGCTCACCAGCACGCCCTTCTTACCGTTCGCCTCCGCCTGGTGGCCGCCGGAGTGATGGCCCCAGGCCCATACGCCCGCGCTGACGGCGAGGGCGCCGACCACCGCGATGAGGCCGAAGAGGTTGATCGAGCCCATCACCTGCTTGAGGACGGACAGGCCCGGCAGGCCGCCCTCGTTCGGCTTGATTCCGGGGTCGTAGGCGAGCTGTATGACCTGGTCGGCGAGATACATGGAGAACTCCAGTTCGATTATGTGCACGCCAAAGCCCGCTGGGGCGAAGCGGCGGTGCGAGGAAAAGGGAGGGGGGAGGGAAGAAGCGCCGGTCAGACGACTCGGCGGGCCGCGAGAATCCGCGGTTTCCAGGAGGCGAGGGTCGTGATGCGGACCACGTCGCCGGTGCGCGGGGCGTGAACGATCAGGCCCAGCCCGATGGCCATCCCGACGTGCTCGGGTACGGCGGCTGTCCCCTCGGTGAAGAGCAGGTCACCCGGCTGAAGGGCATCGACCGACACCGCCTTGCCCTCCTTGACCTGCGTGTACGTCGTGCGCGTCAGGGTGACCCCGGCGGCCTTGTACGCCTGCTGCATCAGGGAGGAGCAGTCGCACCGGCCCATGGCGTCCTTGCCGTGGGAGTTCGTGCAGGTCCCGCCCCACTGGTACGGCGTGCCGAGCTGCCCGAGCGCCCACCGGATCGCCGTCTGGACCTCTCGCGAAGCGTTGGCGGGGATCTTGTACTCGGCCGGCAGCGCGCCGGGCGGGATGGTGCCGAAGTCGGTCCCGTCCCCCTCGGCCGAACAGCCGCCCGGGTTACCGGGCGAAGGACTGCTGGTGCCGGCCGAGCCGGACGGCGAAGGGTCCGGTGACGCGCCGCCGGCCTTCGGCAGCAGAGGCTCGATGGCCTTCTGCAGAGCGGTGGCCAACGGCTCCCACTTGGCGTACGCCTCAGGGAAGCCCGACCGCTGCACCGCCTGGGCGGCCTGCGTGACCGACAGGGACTCCCAGCCCGAGACCTTCCGCAACCCCTCGTAGAACTTGGTCGAGGCATGCACCGGGTCGAGGATCTCGTTCGCCGTGCCCCAGCCCATCGACGGCCGCTGCTGGAATAGCCCCAGCGAGTCGCGGTCGCCGTAGGTCAGGTTCCGAAGGCCGCTCTCCTGTAGGGCGGTCGCCAGGGCCACGACCTGCCCGCGGGCCGGGATGTTCATCGCGACGCCGGTGGCCTGGATCGTCTTGGCGTTGGGCACCTGCTCAGCCGGGTCGTCCAGGCCCGGCACGGAGATCGAGCCCTTGTCGCCGCCGTCCAGGATGACCTTCACCTGGGTGGCCACGGCGGCGGTGTCCACATCCTGTGCACCGCCGGTCGAGCAGGAGGCCGAGGCGGTCCCGGCCCCAATGGCGAGAATCGGAACGGCCATCAGTAGCGGAGCGGTTGCGCAGAGACCGACGACGGCTCCGGTGGCCTTCTTCATCGCCGCTGCCGTTCACCGAGGCGGCGGTGCCGGCCGGGTGACGGCATCGGGTCGGGGCACGGATGTATCAGGGCATGCTGCATCGCAGCGGCTCCTCGGTGTTCGTAGGAGGCGCGGTGCCGACTTCTCGTGCAAAGCCGCCGGCACCGCGCCGATGTGCATCCGCCGCTCGGGCGGGCCCGGGTCAGAGGAGTTGGTAGCTCCCGGACGCCGGTCTCAGGTCACGCGCGGCAGCCAGCCGCGCTCGTAATCTCAGGCAGTACACCGGGGCTCCTGACGGTGCGGGAAGGAAGAGGGCAACAGTGCCTTCGATACCGCTCGACTGGACGAGACAGTACGGATAAGCACAGGTCAGCGAGGGTGGAGCGAGGCTCCTGCCCGGTGACACGGCGAGACAGTAGACAGGGATTCCGGCCGCACCAAACGACTCCCGGACCGGGGCCCGCAGCACGGCCAGCTTCGTTAGGTACGGCCGGAGATGGCCGTTAACCTCCAGCACAACCCCGCCCCGGAAGAACGCCGTTGAGCGCTGCCTGGAGCGGGCCCAGCCCCGCCATGCCCTGAGAGAGGCCCTTCCCATGAGCTACACGCTGCACCGAGGCGACGCCCTGACCGTGCTGAAGTCCCTTCCGGACGAGAGCGTCAACGCCGTGATCACCGACCCGCCGTACAACTCCGGCGGCCGGACGAGCTCGGAACGCACCGGACGGACCGCGCGCGCCAAGTACGTCACCAGCAACAGCGCCCACGACCTCGCCAACTTCCCCGGCGAGAACCGCGACCAGCGCTCCTACCGTTCCTGGCTGACGGAACTGCTCACCGAGGCGTACCGGGCCTCGACCGAGCACGCGGTGGCCATGGTCTTCTCCGACTGGCGCCAGGAACCGACCACGTCCGACGCTCTGCAGATGGCAGGCTGGACCTGGAGCGGCACCATCCCGTGGATCAAGCCCGCCAGCCGGCCTCGCAAGGGCGGGCCGAAGCAGGACTCCGAGTTCATCATCTGGGGCGTCAAGGGATCCCTCGACAACACCCGCGACCTCTACCTGCCCGGCCACTACATCGCCTCCCAGCCCCGCAAGGACCGGGTGCACATCACCCAGAAGCCAGTCGAGATCATGCAGCAGCTCGTACAGATCTGCCCCGAAGGCGGCACCGTCCTCGACCCGTTCACCGGCAGCGGCTCCACGGGCGTCGCGGCCCTTCGTGAGGGACGTCGCTTCGTGGGCGTCGAGCTGTCCTCGCACTACGCCGACGTGGCCGAGCAGCGGCTCCGCGCCGAGCTGACCAAGGACGACTTCGACCTGGCCGGACCGGAGGCGTGATCATGAGAGCAGAGAGAGCCAGGGGCTGGCTGGCCGCAGACGCCGAAGGGCGGCTGGTGCATCGAATGACCGATGCACCAGCCGCCCTTCTCGTTGCGTCAAGCCGCCTCGAACGCCCGCCGGATCAACGGCGCCGCCTTCTCCAGGTCCGCTGCCGAGGCGAGACGCACCTCCAGGTCCCCGGTCCCCAGGTGCCCGATGCCGCGCATGTCCCGGGTGAAGCCCTCCTCCAGCGCGACCGTGTCCGGGTCGAGTCTGAGATAGACCAGGATCGCCTCGTGCTTCGGACGGAAGATCACCGATGCCACGTTCACCAGCCGCCGGTAGGCGATGTAGTGCCGCAGCGGTGCCACCTCCACCTCGCCCCATGCCGTGAGCGCCTCGTCCAGCTCCGCGTACAGGTCCCGCAAGGACTCCGGCACCAGGCCGGCACCCGTCGGCGAAGGCGTCGCCGGTGCCGCCGGCGCGCTGCCGACCACCGCGTCCCGCTCCCGGCTCCGCCGAGACGAAGCGGCGCTCGGTGAGCCGGGCGAGGAATCGACGAGCAGCAGACTCAGCAGGCCGCCCTCGAAGACCCGGTAGCGCACGAGGTCGATCCGCTCAGGCAGCCACTGCACGGCCACACGGTCATGGTGGGAGAAGCCCGCCGCGATGCAGACCATCCGCGGACGACGCCAGTCGATCGACTCGGCCGCCTCCGTGCCCAGCACCTTCCGGACCAGCGCCTCGAACTCGTGCTGCGCCGAACGCAGCCAGGACAGGTACGAGACGGCCTGCGACAGCACCCCGCTGTCGGAGCCCCTCTTGAACTCGATGACCACCGGGCTGCCGTTCTCATCCAGCCCCAGCGTGTCGATCCGCCCTCGATGCCACGGACCGGTCGCGTACTCCGACGCCACGAACCGGATACCGAGCATCTGCTCCAGACCCGCCTCGACCCGCCGCTGCAGCTCCACCTCCAGCGCCACCGTCGAACCGGACAGCTCGACATCCCGCCCGTCCGCGTCCTGCCGGAACAACATCAGCTCGGCCACCAGCGTCCCCCTCCGTGATCACTACAAGAGGAGCAATCGAAACCGGCCTGCGGGTATTCCAGTGGGTACCTGCGCCTCATGCCTCGTCGGGCTCCGCTCGCTGTTTCTCAGCCAACGTGGACGCCTCGGGGTCGTCCAGAGAAGATGATCAGCTGCGGTGGGCTTGTCAGATTCGGACAGGTGCTGGACGGGTCACGGCGTTCGCGAAGTGGGTACGGGGACCCCCTGGGGCGGAGGTACGGGGAAAGGGAGCTGAGGTGCGGGCATGCCGATCTCGCACTGGTTCAGAAGAAACCAAGTGCCCGCAAGACTCAGGAGTGCGTGTACGTCGTCAACGGGGTTAATGCTCGAATTGGATTGACGGCCCGTGTACGCTGGGGCTATGACCGACAATGCCGCTTCATCGGCCGGACCTCTTGTCACCGGTGCTGAGATTGCTCGGCTCGCCGGAGTCACTCGGGCCGCTGTCTCCAACTGGCGTCGGCGTTACGACGACTTCCCCGCACCGGCGGGCGGTGCCGCGAACAGTCCGCTCTATGCGCTAGCCGAGGTCCAGGAATGGCTGGACAAGCAGCGCAAAGGCCAGGAGGTGTCACCCGAGGTCGAGCTCTGGCAGGCGATGCGGGCCGCGTACGGGGAACAGATGATCACGGGCCTTGCAGAGGTGGCCGCGGTGCTGGCCGGAGAACATCAACCGAGACTGCCGGATGACGTCGCCACCCGTGTACGGGAGCTCGCTCAAACCGAAGCGCCCGTCGACCTCGTGAACGGACTGACTGAGCGGTTCATGGACTCCGCCCGGCGCGCGGGATCGGACCAGGTGACTCCCGAGCGCGTGGTGCGGGCCATGTGCCACTTCGCTCCCGAACTGTCTGCCGACGCCACGGTCTTCGATCCCGCCTGCGGCATCGGGGTGCTGCTCCTGTCCGTCGCCCCCGAGGCCGGGATGCGCTGCTACGGCCAGGAGGTGGACGCTGACAGCGCCCGCTACGCGCAGCTTCGCGCCGACCTCCTGGGCCGATCAGGCGTGCGCATCGTGGCGGGGGATTCCCTGCGCGCGGACGAATGGCCGAATCTCAAGGCGGACCTGGTCGTCTGCGACCCGCCAGCCGGCGTGACCGAGTGGGGGCGCGAGGAGCTGCTGCTCGACTCCCGCTGGGAACTCGGTACCCCGTCCAAGGCCGAAGGGGAGCTCGCGTGGCTCCAGCACGCCTATGCGCACACAGAGCCCGGCGGCCAGGTCCTCATGGTCATGCCGGCCTCGGTTGCCTACCGCAAGGCAGGCCGCCGCATCCGATCAGAACTCGTACGTCGGGGCATCGTGCGCCAAGTGGTCGCCCTGCCGCCGGGGACGGCTACCTCTCACGCTCTGCCCGTCCACCTGTGGTGTCTGCAGCGTCCCGAGAACACGGGAAGCGCGGACACGAACCGCACCGTGCGCATGGTCGACCTGACCGGCAACAGTCCCGATGGCAGCCTGGAACCACGCCCCGACCAGGTCGCCGACGTGCCGCTCATCGAACTCCTCGACGACACCGTCGACCTGACCCCCGGCAGCTATCTCCGGTCCCGGCACCGCGACTATCCCGGTGAGTACACGGCCCTGCGCAAGGAGCTGGAGGACCAGATCCGCCGACTCGCCGCACTTCTGCCCGAGCTTGCGGCGGGCGGTGGACCAGGCTCACTGGACAGCGCCACCACCAGCGTCGCGGATCTCGCTCGCGCCGGGCTCGTCACGTACGACGGTCCGGAACCGGTCTCGGCCAGCGAACAGCTCGACACGGACTATCTGCAGGGATTCCTGCGCAGCTCTGTCAACATCCGTCGGTCAACAAGTGCCAGCGGGACCTACCGCCTTGACGGCAGGGGTTCCCGTATCCCCCGCATGAACATCGACGAGCAGCGTCGGTACGGCACTGCCTTCCGAACCCTGTCCGAATTCGAGGAAGGAATGCGCAAGGTCGACGAGCTGAGCCGGCAGCTCGCCGAAGTCGCCCGTGACGGCCTTGCCACGGGCGCCCTGGCCCCGGAGGAGTGAGGACAGCGCGGGGTACCAAGGTGGGTGCCCCGCACCGGCCCGTGCGAGGCAACAGCTCCCATCAGGCGGCGCGTGGCAGAAACGGGCTCGGAGCTCCGCTCCACGTCACACTCAGCGCTTCCCGAGCGCGAGTGCAGGCGACGAAGAGCAAGCAGCGTTCCCGGAGCAGGTCGGCGTCGTGCTGCAGTGGGTCCACCTCGCGTGGGGTGATCTCACGAGCGAACGGGACGGTGCCCTCGGTGACACCGAGGACGGACACCGCGCGGAACTCCAGCCCCTTCATTGCGTGCATCGTTGCCAACCGTACCCCCTCGGTCCCCTGCGCGACCTGTCCCTTGACGCGCAGCACCGGGACGCCCGCAGCCTTCAGTTTCTCCTCGGCCGCGTCCAGGGAAAGGTTGAAGCGTGCGCACACGCCGATCTCGTGTGGTGCGAGTCCCTCGGCGAGCAACGCCCGGACCCGGTCCACCAGGGCCTCGGTCTCCTCCGGCCGGGTCGCGTACCCCTGCGCCTGGGGGCGGCGACCGTGGAGTAGGGAGCGGTACCCGGCCAGCGAGTCCGTTCCCTCGCCCTCGAGCGCGTCGACGGTGGCGGGCGCGAGGAGCCCCGCAGACCAGGCGAGGATCTCCTCGGTCGAGCGGTAGTTGACGCGCAACCGGAAGCTGCGGCCGGCCGTGGTGATACCCAGGGAGCCGAGCGAGACCCGAGAGTCGTAGATCCGCTGATGTGGGTCGCCGGTGACGAACAGGTCGTCGGGGCCAGGAGACACGGCGGTCCGCAGCACACGCCACTGTGCGGGGTGCAGGTCCTGTGCCTCGTCGACGACGACATGGGCGTACGGAGTCGGCTCGCCAGCGAGGAGTTCCGCCGCGCGGGCGCAGACGCGCAGGTGTGTGGTCTCGCCGCGGTCGCGCAGGAACTGTTCGAACCGCTCCACGCCGCTCCACACCTCCCGGCGGCGCGTGGGGCCGAGGCCGGTGCCGCGGCCGCGACGGCTCGCCCCGAGGTAGGCGTCGAGATCGCGGAGGTTCTGGCCGAGTACGACGTGCCGGTACTCCTGGGCCAGGAACTGGGCGGTGAACGGCAGCTCGAGCTGCTTGACGGCCTTCTCCCACAACTGCCGCTGTTCCCGGTCCCCGATCGGTCTGGGCGCGGCCACCGATTTCGCGCGCACGATGCCGTTCGCATAGGCGTCGACCGTTGTCACGTCGACCCGGGCCAGCAACTTCTCGTCCTCGTCGAGGAGTAGGCCGAGCATCTCACGCAGTCCGGCGGCCAGCGCGTTCGTGAACGTGGTGAGCAGGATGCGACCGTCCTCGGAACGGCCGAGCAGGTGCTTGACCCGATGCAGGGCGGCCACCGTCTTGCCTGTCCCGGGGCCGCCGGTGACCTGCACGGGACCCCCGTACGAGGTGCGGTAGGCGACGCGCCGCTGGGAGGGGTGGAGGAAGACTCGCCACGCCTCGAACGGCTTCTCCAGGACCTCCTCCAGCTCCTGCGGCCCGGTGACCAGGCGGATCCGCGCCGGAGTGTTGGCGATCACCGTGGCGAGGTCCTCCACCGGCTCGGCGGGTGCGTCGGCGGGCCGACGGACGGCCACGACGTCCCGGTAGACCTCCTCCGGGCTGAACCCCTCGGCGAGGTACTGCAGCACCTCCAGCTGATCCTCCGGCAGGAGTGTGGAGAACGCTTCCAGTTGCGCCTTGTCCGCCAGTGAACGCGCGGCGCGCAGCACCTGATCGTCGATGCCGAGCTCGCGCAGTGTGTCGTCGGAGACGTCCGCGAACAGCAGCCGGGGAGCCGTGCGTGCGGCCGTCTCGTACAGCGGCGTCAGCTCGTCCAAGGCGACCGCGTTGCGTACCTCCAGGGCCCGGGTCGCGGAGTTCGCGCTGTACAGACGCTTCGCCGCCCAGGTATAGGCGTCGTCGTGCGGCAGGACATTGACCAGGAGGAACATGTCGCTGCCGTCGTCGGGGGCGAGGACGACGCCCCGCCAGAAGTCGGTGATGCGAATGGTGCGCATGCGCGGGTCACGGGCGTTCTCGACGGACTCCAGGTGCAGTCCCTTGTCCGCGTTGAGTTCGGCGACGCTCATGGCCTGGAATTTCGCCATGGCCTTGCGCACTCCGGCTCGAACCGGCTTCTCCAGGGTGTCGTAGCCGTCCCAGAAGCTCTGGGCGAAGGCGAGCCGGGGCATGAGTTCCCTTCCTTTTCTGCCTGACGGTGTTCCATGGTCACGGATGTGCGGTGGCTCCGGCCAGCCGTCCGGCGATCTCCTTCAGTGCTGACAGGAGTTGTCCGGGTTCGCGGGAGAGGGCGAGGCTGTGCTGGTACAGCCTCACTCCCCGTCCGCCCGGCCCTGCCGTCGTTCCGCGCACCTCATGGAAGCGCTCGGGCAGCTGTCCCGCCGCGTACACCAGGTGCGCCTCGGGCAAACCGAGCACGGTGGCGTACGCCAGCGCCTGGTACAGGTCGGCGTTGAGGAGTCCGTCGGCCTTCTCGACCTTGTACTTGGCGTCGACGACGGCGAGTGGAGTGCGGCCGTCGCCGGTGCGGACGACGAGATCGGGGCGCATCCGTATGAGACCCGCGGTGTCGAGGTGGTGGGAGTCCTGGAGGCGCGCGGTCAGGCCGTGCTCCTGAAGGGCCTCACGCAGGGCGACCGTGACGAAGTCCTCGAACAGCTTGTTCATGTCGAGCAGGAAGCCGTCGACGGTGAGCGGTTCGGACCCGGCCGGCCGGTGTTCCGGTGAGGTGCCGCGCAGGACGGCCTCGGCGAGCCGCAGCGCGGGCTGGTAGCGGGAGTTCAGGCGTGACGGCTGCCAACGCGGCAGTTCCTGCCCCCGTATCAGTGGCAGCGCGTCGGCGAGACGTACGCGCTGATGGGCGAGACGCCGTCGGACGGGACCGGGAACTCCCTGCAGCCTCAGCAACCGCTCGGTGGCGGCGCGCAGAATGCGGTTCTCGGAGGTGTCGGCGGTGTACGCGTCGTAGGCGATCTCCACGGGCGGTGTACGGCCGAAGTGCCGCCGGATCTGCTCGGCCTCGCGCAGCCGCCCGCGCACGACCAGCGCGGACTCTTCCACCTCCTGGTAGCCCTGGAGGACCCCCTGCCGCAGCGCCGCGTCGATCTGCCGCTCCACGGCGTGCGCGAGCGCCGGGACGATGTCGTCGTACGCGCCGATGTCGACGGTGCCCTCTCGGCTGTCACGCCAGGCGCGTGCTGGGTCGAGACTGAACCCGAGAAGGAAGAACAGCCGGCTCACGGGGGTCTTGGGCGTGATCCGTACGACCGGGCCGCCGGGCGTACGCACGGCGCCAACCCGGCTGCCCGCCCGCAGCAGCCAGTGCCCGTCCCGGCCAGGATCTGGCGTCGCGCTCTGCAGAATGCCGGAGGCGGCGAGGGCCCGCCCGGCCGCGGAGCCCAGCGGGACGGAGACGGCGGGCCCATACTCGCGCAGCGTCACCTCACCCACGGGCACGGGCACGGGCGCGGTCACGGGCACTGCTCGCGCAGCGAGTCGAGGCCGTAGCGGGCGGTGATGTCGAGGCCCTCGCCGTAGTGGTGCTCCTCCAGCAGCGGCAGGATCTTCGTGCGCCAGGTCCGTTCGAGGCCGCCGTTGCGGTAAACGCCCGGCTTCATCAGGTACGAGGGGCCGATGGCGAAGTCGGTGTCGTTGATGAGGGCGTTGAGGGCGTCGAGGAGGCGGGCGGACTCCGAGTCCCTGCCCTCGCGCTTCAGCCAGCGCGCGAGCAGCCCGGCAGTCGGCTCGGCGCGCGGAGACAGCTCCACGAACGCGAAACGGCGCCGCATCGCCGCGTCGACCAGGGCGATCGACCTGTCAGCGGTATTCATCGTGCCGATCACGAACAGATTAGGCGGCAGCGCGAAGTCGTCCCCCGAGTAGGTGAGGCGGACGGACCTCGTCCGGTACTCCAGCAGGAAGTACAGCTCGCCGAAGACCTTCGCCAGATTGGCCCGGTTGATCTCGTCGATGATCAGGAAGTGCGGGATGTGCCGGTTGCCCTCGCGGGAGGCGAGATCGGCGAGCTCCCGCAGCGGGCCCGCCGTCAACCGGAAGGCAACTTCCCTCGTCTCGGGATCCTCCACGGGCCGGAACCCCTCGAAGAAGTCCTCGTAGGCGTACGAAGGGTGGAACTGCACGATCTTGACCTGCTCCGGACCGCCGCCGAAGTACTCGGCCAGCTTCATCGCCAGATACGTCTTACCGGTGCCCGGCGGGCCATACAGCACCAGCTGCCGTTCATCGAGAAGTAGTTCACGCATCTCCTCCAGCCAGGCGCGATCGTGGACCAGGAGGTCCGAGGCAAGTCCCTCGGTGACATCCGGCAGCGACAGCTCCCGCTGCGCCGGCCGTTCGACGGCGGGGTACTCACCGGTGTCGTCGGCCGCTGCCGGGTCCGTACGCTCCGCATGCCCGGTGAGCCCGTCCAGCGCGTCCAGCACGCCGGTCAGGTCGACGACGTCATGCTGAACGGACAGTTTCTGCTGTACTTCCTCCGGCAGTTCCTCGTACGCATGGCTCTGCGGCAGCCAGCCGACGGTCCTTCGCAGATTGGACAGCCCGCCCGGCGACGAGGTTTGCACGGCCTCCCCGGTGATCCGCCCGACGTGCAGCCGGCCATCGCCGATGGTGGCCGCCGTGTCGCCCACGCGCATCTGCGTCAGGAAGGCGTGCAGCTCGTCGACGAGGCCCCGCTTCTGGTTGTACGAGGCCGCCCCCTCGTACCCCTCCTCCACATAGCGGCGCAGCACGCTCTTGGTCGGATCGGTCTCCTCCAGAGGCGGCAGGTGCGCCCCTGCGAGCGAGACGAACCCCTCCTTCAGCCACAACTGCCGCACCAGGTTGCGCCCGGAGACATTGGAGCCGCGCACTAGCCATGCCTTGCGCGGGGCGCGCCAGCCGGTGGACAGATAGTCGGCGAGCGGGTGGCCCTCGGCGGTTCGCCAGGACTCCGGGCCGGACGCGTCGTAGCCGTACACCAGCGCGGCGGCGGCCGAGGACGAGTTGCACGCGATGTCCTGGGCCGCCACCCAACGCGGCGGCGCCTCTGGCCGGTCGGGATCGGCAGGCGCGTCGACGAGCCCGCCGCTCGCGCGCAGATCCGCGCGGATCCGGCGTGCGTGATCGCCAAGCCCGGGCCATGCCTCGGCCACCACCATCGAACCCTCCAGCAGGAGGAACTTGTGCGTGCCGTTGCCTCCGAACTCCGCGAGCAGATACCCGCGCGCCTCGCCACCCTCCTTGGGAAGCTTGACGCTGAACTCGGGGGCGCCAGGGAGGCGGTCGGAGTGCGGCATGGGTGACCTTCCGAGGTAGGGCGAGGCATGCGCGAACACCGCACACCTTACCTGTTGACGCTGTCAAGCGATTCCTGCAATTCGTAAACAAGTCAGTTCAATGCGTTGACGGTGTAAACGCACTCGGCCTACAGTGTGGATCCGTCCGACCGACTCTTTCGGGCGGAACTGGCGCATGGTCGCTGGAGTGGGGGCGTTATGGGTGGGGAGTCCGTGGCCGAGTCCGAGCGGCGCGCGATCGAGGCGGAGTTGCCGTCCGTCATCGAGAGGCTGACGCGCTGCGCGTCTCGTTCGGGCATTGTCAGCCAGCGGGCCTTCGCGCTGGAGGCGGAGCGACTCGGGCTGAGGACCGACGAACAGCGGCGAAGGTTTCGTAACGGGCTGGCTGCTGCTGGCATTCACGTGAAGCCGTCCCGCCGGGGGCGGGTGAATCACCGCCCCGCGCCCGCCGGTGATCTTGAGGCGCGGGCTGTGACCCCGTCGCCGAAGGTATCCGCCCCACCGGCCTCCGCCCCTGAACCCGGGCTCGCCGCGACGGAGGCAGCCAGACGCCTGGCCCAGGCCCGGCACATGCTCGCCCGCTATGCCGATGCCGACGGCACCGTCAGCAAGCTCGCGCACGACGGAGTTGTACGGCTCCACGGGCTCAGCCCATCCGAAACGGGTGAGCTGACCGTCGACTTCCCGATCACCCGCCCCGGAACGCCCCGCGTGCCCGCCGAGCCGGTGGAGCGTCGTGAGGCCTGCTTCGCTGCGTCTGCACCTGTTCCGACGTCCAAGGCCACGCCCCAGAGCCCGCCGACGGGCGGGAAGCGTCACCGAGTTGCGTCCACTGCCGCTGACGCCCGACTGGCCGACGCCGTCCGCGCGGCACGGGCTGTGTTGGAGGAGGATCGGTGGCGGCGTGAGCCGGCCAAGGTCCTGCTGAAGGCGGACGAGGAAGTCGGGCTTGCCGTTCTTCTGCGGGGCGGTGCCGACTGCCTCGGCCGCGATATTCCGGCGGAGGAGATCGGGGCCCTACCCCGCGACGGCGAGCAGTGGTGCGCTTATGAGTGCCTCGTGCTGCACAACCGGCGGCTCGTGTGGAAGATCGCGCAGGGGTACCAGGGACACGGGCTGGACATCGAGGACCTCATCCAGCACGGAACCATCGGGCTGATGCGCGCGGTGCGCAAGTTCGACGCCACCAGGGGCTACAAGCTGTCGACCTACGCGACGTGGTGGATCAAACAGTCCATTACCCGGGCCATCGCTGACGAGGGCACGCTGATCCGGGTGCCGGTGTACATGCACGAAAAGGTCAGCAAGGTGGCCGTGGCCGAGCGCAAGCTGCTGAGTGAGGGCCGGGCCAGGACCGTCGACAACGTGGCCTACGCCACCGGCCTTAGCTTCGCCGAAGTGGAGGAGGTACGCAGGATCAGCCGGCCCACCGACTCCCTGGACCGGATCATCGGCGACGACACCGCCCTCGGCGACCTCATCATCGGGCCGAGCCGACTGCCCGGACCCGCTGTCGTGTTGATTCGCAAGGAGCTTCAGGCGCGCCTGCGGCACGTCCTGGAGCACCTCTCTGAGCGTGAGCGGCATGTCCTTGTCCGGCGCACCGGTCTTGACGGGGACGAGCCGGACACGCTTGAGGACATCGGGGTCGTCTTCGGTGTCACACGTGAGCGCATCCGCCAAGTCGAGTCGAAGGCCAAGGCGAAGTTCCGTGGCCAGCTGATCCGTCACGGGATGATCCCGTCGCACCTCTGAACCGACCGCATTTCACGGCGGGCCCACAGCTGTTCCCGCTCAACGCCCCCACTCGATCGAAGGAACCCGCAGATGGACCCGCGCCAGGAGCTGGTCGATTACCTCACCCGCCAGCTCGTCGGCCCCGCCGGCGGTGACGACGAGGTACTCGACGCACCGCCGGACCGGCAGTACCTGATGGGCACGCTCTACCCGCAACAGGCGGATCGTCAGCGCCGGCTCGACCTCGCCGCCGACGCCCCCGAGGCACCTGGTGCCGAGCAGGACGCCCCCGACGTGGACCCGGCCCCCGACCCCGTACCCGAGACCAATAGCTGGCTGCCTGCGTCCCTCGGCATCAGCTTCTACACCGATGCCGTGGACATCGAGGTGAGCTGCGCCGCCGCCCGCTACGAGACGCAGCGGAACGAACCCGGGCGCGGGCGGCGCTGGCAGCGCATCCCCCTCAGGTCCGAGACACACACGATCGGCCCCGACCGGGAGGAGGTGCCTGTCTTCGACGGCCGCGCGAAGATCCAGCTGACCCGCCGCTCCTACGGCGCGGGCACCCTCATCACCGTGGCCCTGGTCAACGAAAAACACCACGACCCTGCCGACGACAAGGCGCCGGACTGGGACGACATGCTGTTCCAGTGCCGGCTCAGCGTCCGCCCCGCCGATGGCGCCGTGCTGCCCTATCCCAGCGTCCGGCTCGCCAGCCGCGATCCCGAGGAACGCGAACTGCGCCTCCAGTACCGGCACGTCGTCACCCATGCCGTCGGCCACGGCTGCGCCGTCCGCGAAGACCACGGCGAGGACGGCGGTGTCGAACGCCTCGCCTCCGAAGCCCTGCCACGCGCCGAGGTACCCGCCATCCGGGCCGGCGGCCCGCTCGACGCCCCCGCGCTCACCATCTCCCACCTGGCCGACCCGGCCGTCGGCAGGGACCAACTCCGCGAGGAGCTTGCCGAGTTCGCCGCCGCGTACCACGCCTGGTACGTGGGCCAGCGTTCCGTCGAGGTGCCGCCATGGGGCCGGGAAGCCGCGGAGCGGATCCTCGACCGGGTCCGCCAAGCGGTCACCCGCATCGAGGCCGGCGTGCGCACCCTGTGCGACCCCGACCGCCCCGAACTCCTCGACGCCTTCCGCATCGCCCAGCGCGCCATGCTGCTGCAGATGCGGCACTCCGCCCCCGACCAGGCCGGTCAGCGGCGCCACCGCGCGGACACCGTGGCCCTCGACCCGCCTGTCGACCCCAAGGCCACCTGGCGCCCCTTCCAGCTCGCCTTCTTCCTCCTCGCCCTCGACGGCGTCGCCGACCGTGGACACCGCGACCGCGAGACCACCGACCTGATCTGGTTCCCCACCGGTGGTGGCAAGACCGAGGCGTATCTGCTCCTGGCCGCCTTCACCATCGCCCTGCGCCGGATCCGCGGCGAAGGCGGCGGGACCACCGTGCTCAGCCGCTACACCCTCAGTCTGCTCACCACCCAGCAGTTCCAGCGCGCCGCCACCACGATCTGTGCTCTGGAACACCTTCGCCGCACCGAACCCGGACTCGGCCTCGGTGGCGAGCCCATTACCATCGGCCTGTGGGTCGGCGACACCACCACCCCGAACAAGTTTCAGGCGGCCAAGGACGCCTTCGACGAGCAGCGCGAGGCCAGCCACCCCGAGGACGTCTTCATTCTCGACCGCTGCCCGTGGTGCGGCACCCGCATCCTGCCGCCGACCCGGTCCAGCGTCCGCTCCGACTACGGAGTCCGCGCCGAAACGGACGAGTTCACCTTCTACTGCACGCGTGACGAGTGCGCCTTCCACGACGTCCTGCCCGTTGCCGTCGTTGACCAGCACCTCTACGAGGATCCGCCCACCTTCGTCCTGGGCACCGTCGACAAGTTCGCCCGGCTCGCCTGGGAGCCCGACTCCGGCAGCCTCTTCGGCGCCGGCACCGGCAACCGGCCCCCGTCCCTGATCATCCAGGACGAGCTGCACCTGCTCACCGGGCCGCTCGGCACCACGGTCGGCCTCTACGAGGCGGCCGTCCTGGAGCTGTGCACCGGCCCGGACGGCCGCCCGCCCAAGATCGTCGCCGCCACGGCCACCATCCGGCGCTCCGCCGAACAGGTCCGAGCCCTGCACCACCAGGACGTCCAGCTCTTCCCGCCGTCCGGGCTCGATGCCCGCGACAGCTTCTTCGCCGTCCCCGACACCGGCCGCCCCGGCCGCCTCTACCTCGGCGTCATGGCTCAGGGTCACACCGCGGGCCGCGGAGCCGTCGGCACCACGGCGGCCATGCTCCAGGGCGTCCACCAGCTCCCCGAGGAACACCGCGACGACTACTGGACGCTCGTCGCCTACCACCACAGCCTGCGCGAACTCGGCCGTACCGTCACCGCGGCCGGCGACGACATCCCCGCCCAGCTCCGCGGCCTCGACGAGGGTGCGGGCACGCGCGAGCTGGTCGGCGAGCAGGTACAACAACTCGACAGCAGCGTGAAGCGCGCCGATCAGCCCATCCTCCTCGACCGCCTTGAAAAGCCCTGGACGGACCCCCGGTCGGTGTCGTTCCTCCCGTGCACCAACATGCTCTCCGTCGGCGTCGACGTGAAGCGGCTCGCGTACATGCTCATGCAGGGCCAGCCCAAGACCACCGCCGAGTACATCCAGGCCAGCAGCCGCGTCGGCCGCCACCACGTGCCCGGACTCGTCGTCACCTACTTCAACGCGACCCGCCCGCGCGACCGGTCCCACTACGAGACCTTCATGGACTACCACCGGGCGCTCTACCGCTACGTCGAACCAGCCAGCATCACGCCCTGGTCTGTGCCCGCACGCCGCCGCGCCCTGCACGCCGCGCTCGTCATCCTGGTCCGCCACCGGCTCGGCCTGGCCGCCGAGAATCGGGCCGGACGGATCACCGACCACAAGGAAGGGGCAGGGCGGATCGCCGACGCCCTCGCCGAGCGTGCCGCGACCGCCGAGCGCGGCGCCACGGGAGCCCACGCCGAAGTCGTACGCGCCGACGTGCGAGCGGAACTCGGCTACCTCCTGGACGACTGGTACCGGCAGGCCGACACCGCCGCCGCCGAGGGCAAGGACCTCTACTACCGCAGCCAGGGCAAGGGCCAGCACAACCTGCTCAAGGCCTTCGAGCAGCGTTACGGCCTGTGGGAGACCCTCAACTCCATGCGCAGCGTCGACCGCGAGTGCCAGATCACCGTGACGGGAGCAGGAAAGTGAAGCGCAAACTCCGGGTCCGCCAGGCACAGACCGTGCTGCCGTTCGGCGTGGGCGCGGTACTCGACGTCCAGGGCGAGTCGTTCGTCGCCACCGGCATCGAGAACTGGCCGGGACTGAAGACCCCCGTCCCCTCCGAAAGGCTCGCCGCCCGCCTCGGCGTGATGGGTTTCTTTGCCGCGCCCCACACCCTCAACGACCGCTACGACAAGCCCGACCGCCCAGGCGTTCCCTATGTGCGCTTCCCCGGCTGGCTGTTCTGCGGCTCCTGCCGGGCCATGGTCCGTTTCCTGCGCGAGAACGAGAAGCCCGGCGAGCCGCCCGTCTGCACCTCCTGCGCCGCCGCACCCCGCCTCACTCCGATGCGGTTCGTCCGCATCTGCCCGGACGGACACCTCGACGACGTCGACTGGTGGTACTGGGCCCACTCCAAGCTCGCTCCCGAACTGCGGGACTCGTGCTCCGAGTCGAAGCAGGCCTGGAAGGCACGTCGGCTCAGCTTCCGCGTCGCCGATCGCGCCTCCGGACTCGAAGCGCTCTCAGTGCGCTGTGGAGCGACCGGGCTGGGCGGCAAGCCGTGCGGCGCCGAACGTGACCTGCTCGACGTGCTTGGCCCCCAGGGCGGACACTGCTCGGGCCGCAACCCCTGGCAGCACTGGGACGCGCGGGCTTCCTGCGGCCAGCAGGTGCACATCGTGCAGCGCACCGCCGGCAACGTCTACTACCCGGTCGTCTACTCGGCCCTCGACATCCCTCAGACCGCCGAAGCCCCGCGTGCGGAGCAGGACATGGCGGAGGCCGTCCTGGGCCACGGCTACTGGCCGATCCTGCTCGAAGCCCTCGGCACGCCCAGGGCCGACACCTTCCGCGGCATGATCAAGGAGGACACCGAAGCCCCCGGCAGCCTCATCGATCAGCTTGTCGCGGCGGCCACGGGCGCTCCCGCACCACTGCCTGCAGACCAGCCGGAGCCTGGAAAGTCCGGAAAGATCGACCTGAGTCGCGACGAGTGGTCCGCCTTCGATGCGATCCGGCTCCCGGAGCCCACCAAGGAGTTCGCGATTCGTCGCGGCGGACTCGGCCTCGACGGCGAGAAGGAGGAGCCCTGGGCCACTCTCGACGCGCACATCGACGGCGTCGTCCTCGTGGACCGCCTCCGCGAGGTCCGTGCCCTGACTGGATTCCGCCGCCACTCGCCGGGCGGCACCCTCGTTCCCGCCGACACCAGCGGCCGCCTGCGCTGGCTCCCCGCGACCGAGGTCTACGGCGAGGGCATCGTCCTCACCCTCGACGAACAGCGCCTGACCGTCTGGGAGAGCGACCCCCGCGTGCAGGCCCACGTCCACGAAATCCGTACGGACCTCGACGCGTCGTTCCGCGAGGAACAACTTGCCGAGACGACCGGCAGCGAACTCTCGCCCCGCTTCCTGCTCCTGCACACCGTCGCCCACCTGCTCATCCGCCAGCTGTCCTTCGACTCCGGCTACACCACCGCCAGCCTGCGCGAGCGCGTGTACGGCCGCCCCGAGTACGGCCAGCGCGGACTGCTGATTTACACGGCCGCCGGTGACGCGGAAGGCACCCTCGGCGGTCTGGTCCGGCAGGGCGAAGCGCCGCACTTCGCCGAGACGCTCATCCGGATGCTGGAGGCGGCTGCCTGGTGCTCCGCCGACCCGCTGTGCGCCGAGCACACTGGCCAGGGCTTCGGCAACCTCAACCGTGCTGCCTGCCATGCCTGCACCCTGCTGCCCGAGACCAGCTGCCAGACCGGCAACACCCTCCTCGACCGCGCCCTGGTCGTCGGCTCCGCCCGCGTCCCCGGCTACTTCACCGACGTCCTCACCGCAAGCCGCGAACAAGCGGCCGCCACCGCCCTGGGATGACACCCATGACCATCGCGAAAACCCCCGTCTTGCACCCCGACCTCACCCCCGCCCAGCGCGACTGCCTGGACGCGCTGCCGCTGACCGGCAACCACGTCGTCAGCGGCCCGCCCGGCAGCGGCAAGAGCCTGCTCGCCGCGCACCGTGCCGTCCACCTCGCCCTCACCGGCCGCCCCACCTTCCTGATCTCGCGCTCCAACTTGTTGCGCCAGCTCCTGCGCGACACCCTCGCGGGTCTCGCGGTCCCCGGCGCACCTGTCGAGGCATCCACCGCCCACCTCTGGGTCTACAGCCGCTTCGGCCGTGACGCACCGCGGACAGAGGACAGCTGGTTCGACTGGCCGGCTCTCACACACCAGGCCGCCGGCGCTGTCGGCGAACACGATGCCGCCACACCCCACCTCGTCGTCGACGAGGGCCAGGACCTGCCGCCGGGCTTCTACCGAATGGCCCGTCTTGCCGCCGCCTCCGTGACGGTCTTCGCCGACGAGTGTCAGCGCCTCACCGAGACGAACTCCACCCTCACCGAGATCGCCGAGGCCCTTGGCCGCTCCACCGGACACGTCGAGATCTTCGGCAACCACCGCAACACCCGCGAGATCGCTTCCCTCGCCGAGCACTTCCGCACCGGCGGCACCCGTCCCGACGTCCCCTTCCGCAGCGGAGCCCTGCCCTCAGTCCGTCACTACTCGGGCATCAAGGACCTCGCCGACGACATCACCACCCTGGCGGCCCGGCACCCGCGGGACCGCATCGGCGTCATCGTCAACTCATTGCGCACGGCGTCAGACCTGATGCGCCGCCTGGAGCGGTCCGGCCTCGCCCACGAACCCCAGCTCTACAGCTCGGCGGCCTCCTCCGGACGCTACCGCGACCTCGACCTCGCCCGCCCCGGTGTCGTCCTCGTCCACCGTGCCAGTGCCAAGGGGCTCGACTTCGACACCGTCGTCATCGCCGACGCGGAGTCCGACTCAGGCATCGACTCCACGTCGGCGGCCCTCCGCATGGCCTACTACGTCATGATCACCCGTGCGCGTCAGCGGCTGGTGCTGGGCTGGCAGGGCAGCAGGTTGCCGCGGCACCTGGAGGGGCTGGATGGATGGGTGCGGATGTTGTGATGGGATCATTTTGGCTGCGGGCACGCGAGGGAGCCGACGCGGTTCCGGAGTGGTCCGGTGCGCGCCGTGCGACGCCAGGGCGCTGCGATCCGAGGAGCGCAGCCACGTGCCGTTCGCGTTCGATGTCAGACCTGAGCCACTGCCGGGAACAAGGGGGAGACGATGACTGACGACCGTAAGAAGACCGTGCCGGTGCTGACGCTGGCGACCGCTGACGTGCAAGTGCCGGGGGTGATGACCGCAGGCGAGGTGATGACGGCTGAGCGCCTGGCCGAACTGCGCGGAGTGCTGGCCGCCCTGGCCGACAACCCGATCGTCACCCTTGAGGTGCATCCGCTGCCCGACAAGATCGACCGTGGCCGTGGCTTCCCACTCGACGCAGCGAGCCCTCTGGCGCAGAGCCTGTCGCAGCTCATCACGCAATCGGCGCGCAGCTCCCTTACGACGGCCAGAGCGACCGTTTCGGGCGAGAACCTGTATCGCATGGTGGTCCCGGCCAAGGTCGCCGCCCAGTTCGGGCAGGGCATCGTCCGCTCTCTGCCGTCGAAGGCCGCGGCAGGTGGCATCTACGGTTCACTCGTGAACTCGGCGGGGCGCTTTGTCGAGCCGGCGACGTTCGTGCCGGTGGGCAAGGCTGCGGCAGCCGGTGCGGTCGGTGGGGCCGGTGCGACGGCCGGCGCCGCGGCCGCCGGGGGCGCGGCGCTCACCGTGGCTGCGCCGCTCGTGCTCATGGCCGTGGCGGTGGGGGTGAGCGCGCACGCCGACAGCAAGCGCCAGCGGGCCATCGAGCACATTACGGAACTGCTGGAGCAACTTCAGGAGGACAAGCTCGACGACGAGCACAGTGGACTCAACGGCTGCCGTGCCGCCATCGACAAGGCAACGGCCATCCTGCTCGATCAGGGCAAGCTCGGTGTCTCGCTGGGGCTCGACTCGGCGGTGCACACCATCGACACGGCGCTAAGCAAAGCCGACATCCGCCTCGCCCGATGGCAGAGCGCGCTCGACAGACTCCCCGAGGGTGAGGCCGTCGAACTCGGCACGCTGACCAAGTCGTTCCCTGGCATCGACGACGACGGTGGCACGTTTCGCACGCACCTCGAACTCGCTTCCCTGGCCGTCGCGCTGATGCGACGGGTCGTCGTCCTCCAGGCCGTCGAGCACGCCCAAAGCGAGCCCGGCAATCCGTTCGAGAACTTCACCCGCGAACTCAAGCGCGATCAGCAGCGCCTCGACGAACTGGAGTCGAGCATCGCTGGTGTGCTGGTACGCCTGTCGGCACTGGAGCTCGCACGCCCGAACGGATTGCGACCCGTCTTCACGACCGGTGAAGTCGATCGCCTCATGAGCGCGGCACACCGGATTCACAGGCTGGGCGACGGCGTCACGGTCAATGGCCGTACGACGGACGTGGCGATCGAGATCGCCCGTGACCAGGACGGCTCGGTGGTCGTGTTCCCTGCGCTGCCTGCGTAGGCGCAGGCGCGCTCACTACAGCGTCAGCCAGAGCGATGACTGCGTGGAGGTCGCGATCGACGAACAGGTCGTCCATGCAAGGGACTCCAAGGACGTGACGCGCCCCGACTTCGTCGTCGGGCGTGAGGAGTGGTCGCGGTGCATGGGGTTCGTGGCGGACGCCTGAGCGAAGCGGCGCGCGTGATAGCGGCGCTTCCGGGGGGACCACGACGGCGGTTCGGTCAGGCTTCACCGTAGTTCTGAGTGACGACGCAGTGCCATGCGCCAGTGCATGAACAGGGCCTCGGGTGGGGGAGCGATCCGGTCCAGATTGAAAAGGATCTGCTGGTAGAGCGGATGCGGCCGGTCGCCTCCGTGCGCGGTGACCAGTGCGGAAAGCGGGGGCCTGTCGTCCGGTGTCTCACGGTCTACCTCGACCAATACGGCGATCTTGTCGTCCGGGTCGAGGGCTGAGAGGGGAGCCCCGATCCGCAGGGCCAGTTCGCCCCATGTCGTCGTACGCCCTTCGCGCGCGGCCTGCCGCAGCGCGACGCGGACGGCGATGGCATGGCCGCGTATCTGCGACAGCGTGAGGCGCTCGGTCATCCGTTCCAGGTGCCGCTGCCAGCGCGCGATGTCGCCACGTTCCTCCGCCGCCAGATCGTCTCCGACCTCTTCAGCGAGTTCCTCGGCACTCCGGAGGGCGCGGCGCAACTGGTCCGGATAGAGGTCGTCTCCGTCGCGGTTGATTGTGTCAATGAGCGCTGCCAGGCGCTCCCAGGTCTCATACAACTCGTCGGCGCGCTGGTCTATCAGCCAGTCAGTGTGTTCCCGCACGGTCTCGTGGGCATCCGTCGACGGCGCTGCCCGTTCTGCCAGGAACAGGTTCTGTTCGAAGGTATCGAGGTCACCGGCATGCCGTGCTTCGTGAGCCACGTCAAGCAGAGCGTCGAAGGCGGCGCGGCGTCGGGCGGCGGCGGAATCGGACCGCTTCCCTCTGACACGGCCCGGTGGCTTGCGGTGGGCTTCCTGCTGGGGAAGGGACGACGGGTTCGCCTGGCTGCTTCTGCTGTAGGCCGCGTGGACGCGGCCACGCTCGCGGTTCCAGATGTCGAGCAACTCGGTGTTGGAGAACCTCTTCGTCCAACCGAGTGCGTGCAGTACCTCTTTGAAGAACGGGGCTGGGCCGCCGTCTCGCCCCTTGATGAGGGCTGACAGAACGGGCTTGCCCGGTGTCCGGGGCTGTTCGACCCGGAGGAGGAGCTCCCGCCACCGGTCCACGGGGAGTGCGTGGCCGTGGAGCGACGCTCCCTTGCACAGGGTTGCCAGCGTAACGACGTTCTTGCTCCGCGCGGCGTTCTCCAGCGTTCTGCGGAAGGAGGCGACGAGGTCGGCGTCAGGAGGAAGCGACTGCTCCTCGGGCGACGGAGTATGCGTGTCGGCGGACGGCCCGGCGCTGTCCGTGGGCCGGTCGGCAGCGTCGGTCTGGACGCGCTGCAGTGCGCCGGCCTCGATCAGCCATGTGCCATCGCTGTCGAGGGAGAGAGTGGCGTCCATGGGCAGGTACGTGCGGTGAACGTCGGGCGAATCCGCACGGGCGGGGAGCGACAGGCGGGCGTTGACGCGTATGGAGACATCGAACCAGCGGTGGGTGTCGGTGGCGTGAGACAGCGCGGCGTCGCTGATGAGGACGGAGGTCGAGGTGAGCGGCAGGCTGGACGGGGGAGGGGCGGGTTCCGCGGGGGCCGCATGGCGCGGAACGATGCCACTCGGTGTGTGCATGAGACTCGGGGTGACGATACCTTCGGGGGCGAGCGTGCACTCCGAGAATGAGGTCCACTCCACGGGTCTGTCCGGGAACTGGGTGCCGATTTCCACGGTTCGGATCGCCCCGAGTGATCGGCACTGCACACGAAGGGCGTACCCCTGCCGCTCGACTTGCCAGTTGGCCAGGAGACTGTCAGGCCCGAAGAACCAGTCGAGTTCCGAGTGCCGGACTCGAAGCTCCGCGTCGGCCTCCTCCCACTCCCGCTTCGACCTCCGGGCGAGCTGGACGCGTATGAGCCGGTGTCCAGCCTCGTACGACACGTCGACGACATCGCGGACCTGGTGCCCCTTGGGCTTGTAGACGGGCTGCACCGCCTGCTGCCCCTGCTGCTTCAGCCAGTCGGTGACGGCCCGCCCGATGTAGAGGTGATCGGCGCTGTCCTCACCGATCTCCGTGCGGCGGCAGTGCACGGGCGGTCGGTGCGCGAAGTGGCACTTCTTGTCCGTGTACCGCTTCGGGGACAGCCTCTTGCCGCAGCCGCCGAGCAGGACGCCGCAATAGAAGTCGTCGCGCGTGCGACCCCGCATGAACCGGTCGAAGTCATCATGGTCGTACGGCAGGAACACCGGCCAGTCCGACTCGGCCCGGCCGATGACTGCGGTCTGGACCTTGCGCGTGTCTTCTTTCTCTGCGTACGGCACTGGGCTCCTGGTGACGGGGTGGTGGGTTAGTTAGCCGCTCAGTCTCAGCTGCTCTTGCTGAGGCTCACGGAGGGCGCGGAACGGGACGCCTCGCCTGGCGAGGAACGTCGCAATCATCGCCAGGGGGTCGTCTTCCAGCGCAAACGCGAGGAGACGACGGGCGCGTGTCGCGGCTACGTATAGAACCCGTAGGGCCTCGCCGATCTCTCCGGGCATCATGCGGGCAGGGCCTTCCGCCCAGGCTTTGACGAGGTCTGTCGAACGGCTGTCCTCCAGGGTGGCAGCTGGGATGACGACCAGCACCGCGTCTGCCTGATCGCCTTTCACTCCATGAACGGTACTGGCCCGCCCGACGGAGACGTCGGGAGACGAGGGCGCTCCGAAACCCACGATCTGCCATGCTGCTTTGCCATGCTTCTTGCAGGGATAGGCGCGCTGCACCTGGGGCACGAGACCGAGCAGGCCGGCCTTTGCCGTGAGGACACTGTGTGCCGCCCGACTCCACTCGGCTGCAGGCATGTCCAGCGAAGGTAGGGCGCGAAGGACTGACTGCTCGGCTACGTGCAGTTCCAGTGGACTGAGTCCTTGATGAGCAAGGTTGACAGGCTCAGGGGTGTTGGGTTGGCCGTACCAGTGCCGCAGAACGGCTTCGCGCAGCACTTTGTGGGCGCGTTCCTGGTGCCTGGTCGACGCACCTGGTGAACGTAGGACGGCTGTAGCCCAAATGAGTCGGCCCAGCTGGTCCGAGGGGGGAACTCGTGTTCCGGTAAGGCCTTTGGGTAGTGTCGAGTTACCGTGTGCGACCACGAGACGTTGGCTTTGGGGGACGGCGAGTTGCTCTGCCGCCGCACCGAAGTCCCCCAACCACTCGCCATCCTTCCGCCCGGTGGTGGGAAGGAGCAAGATCGGTGTCGTCTCGGCGTGATAGGGGCCTACTGCGGTGTCGCAGGGAGCGTTGGTAGTGCGCAACGTGTGCGCGAGGTCGCAAATAACCTGGGTGCTACGCCAGTTATGCGTCAACCGGTGATCTGGTGCCGCATTGCTGCGCGTCTCGGGTACGGCAGTCGTGAGTGAGACCACGTTCCTGAAGCCGTAGATGCTTTGGTCCGGGTCGCCGACAAGCAGCAGGGGTATGTCGAGCCCACACAGCATGTCGACGATCCGCAAGTCCTCTTCGGAGCAGTCCTGGGACTCATCAATGACGACTTCACGGAAGCGGGTGAGCAGTACCCTCGCGATGCGCTTGCGACGCTCGGTATCGGACAGGAGGTGAAGTGCCATGTCGCGCAGCTGGTCCCCCGACAGATAGCCCTGACTCCACAGGCGCTGCATCGCAGACGCCGCCCACACCGTCAGCTTCTGTCGCCCCTCCTCGTCGCGCCGAAACCGGTGTGGGAGCCGGCGGATGATCGGATGCGGGTCCGAGATGCGGACGACGCCTCCGCCGTACGAGAAGCTGAAGTCGTCCAGGGAGGCGCCGTCCCTACGAGCCTGCGGGTGGTCGCTCCACTCCTCCAAGCGCTGCCATATTTTGCCGGGCTTGGGCAGCAGGTACGGGCGGAGAAGATGCCGCCAGATGAACGCGTCGAAAGTGCCTATGAAGTGGGGGAACTGGGCAAGCTCAGGGCGCCCTTCATCAACACACCGCTTCCTGATCTCGCGTCCCGCGACCTTGGTGAAGGAGACCAGCGCCCGGCCCTGACGCGGCCCCGCCGGGCAGGCCAGATGGCGTTCGACGATGGTACGGGTCTTTCCTGCGCCAGGGCACGCCTCGGCGCGGACGATGCGACCGGGGCTGGTTTCCATGTTCACCAGTGCGCGTTGAGCAGCGCCGGCTTCAGCGCGCAGAACGGCGATGGTGTCGGCGGCGGTGCTGGGATCACGAGGGGTCATGACACCTCCTCGGTGACCCACAAGAGAGCGTCCTTCAGGTACTGGGGCACCGCCATCGGGGTGGCCTCGCGCGGCCGCTCAGCAGCCACTGCCAGAATGTCCTGGGCGAGGTCGCCCTTGCGGATCAGTTTCCGCCCGTTGATCAACTCGGCCAGGGCCTTGGCCTGCTGGGCAGGCGAGCCGGCACCCACTGCCTTCCAGTGATCTTCCCAAGCGATCGGCTTCTGCCGCTTCCAGGCATCCAGGACGATCTCGCGGTTGGGGCCGCCCGCGCGCAGGAGTTCCGGCTCCAGCGTGAACTCGTTACGGAAGACACGGGCCAGGTTGTCGGAGGCCGTCGCGGAAATGATCTGTTCGAGCTCCGAGATGCGCTTTTCTGCGGCCTTCGCGGCTCCTGTCCCGGCATCACCGTCAGTGATTACAGCGACGCGTCGGGCTATCCGGAACTGACTCGCGCTGTCGACGGTCAAGAGGGTGCGGATGTACGGCATGAAGTCAACGCCGTCGATCGGAACGAGCGCGGTGCCGAGGAACCGTTGAAGCCGTTCCCGGCTGAGTGTGAGTCGTGCGAACTCAGGAAGGAGCAGGGCTTCGGCCAGACCTTCGACGAGGAGAACGCGCTGTCCGAACAGGAATGTGTTGCGCGTGGCGGTGAGATAGCTACGGAGCTTGATGTGGTCGTCCTTGCCCAGCGACAACCTGTCGACCGCGACGGCGGTGGTTTCGTACGAGGTGCTACGTGTAGACCCTTCGACGGCAGCAGCACCGGGACGCTTTGGCCTGCGCTGAAGTACAACGAGATTCTTGGGCGCGACCGCGGTGGCGACGTGCGGTGAATGCGTGGTGACAATCACCTGGATCTGGCCGCGCCACGGGCTCTTGGAGTCCGCTTGACGCCTGCTCTCCTGGGCTTCCTCCACGAGGTAGTTGAGGAGGATGGACTGGAGTTGCGGATGCAGGTGTGCTTCCGGTTCTTCGACCAGGAGAAGGGTGAGGTCGGCTTCCGCCGCATCTTGGAGCTGCGTCAGCACTGTGGCCATGAACAGCAAGTTCGCGTAGCCGAGCCCTGATTCGGCCAGGTCGCGGGGGTCGAGTCCGGCTTGCTCCATGCGCAGTCGCAACCCCCGTGCGATGGAACTGACGGAGGCGTCGGCGAACCCCAGGTCGACCGACTGAGGTAGAGCTCCCTCAGTGAGCCGGGCGAGACGGTTGCCGACGGAGTCCAGGGCATCGGGCAGCGGCGAGATCTTGCCGACCTCCTCGAACTGCTTGCCGACCTGGCGGAGGAATTCCTTGCGGTCCGCCTCGTCCTTGAGCAGTCTCTCGACGACAAGCTGGATGCGACCACCGCTGCTGGATGCAAGTTCGCGCTGGGCATCCCGCAGCGGGGGCAAGTACAGGTGACGGATCCCCTCCCGGGCTCTGGGCTCGGGGTCGAGGTCGGCGGTCGCACCCTCACCTGCCCGCCACGACAGGGTGGCGCGCCGGAAGCCCTCCGGCGGGGGAGTGATAGTGAGGTGGTAGCTCGCCGTTTCTCCGTCCCGCTCGAAGGCTTGACTGAACATGTCCAGATCGCCGGGTGATCGTGATCTATACCGGGCGGACAACTCGATGGTGTTGCGGCACCCTTCAGCATGCCCGTCTTCGGGGCAACCGTCCCGGTGGAGATCGTCGCGGTCCGGGTAGAGACCGCTGCCCTTGCCGTCGAGGGGAGGCGTCAGCAAGCGGATGGCATCCATCACGTTGGACTTGCCGGCGTTGTTCTCGCCGACGATGACCGTGACGTCGGGCTGGAAGGAGACTGTGGTGTCGGCGGCTGAGCGGAATCCTTGCAGACGGAGCTGATCGAGGTACATGGATGGGTCTCCGGTGCGGGGTGAGGCGTGGTACGCACGAGCAGAGATGCGCCGCTTCTGGCCCCTGCCGGTTGGCAGGGGCCGGGCACTGGGCAGGGCCGGCCTTTGACCTGACGTGGTCAGGCGGGGTGGCGGGGGCCCTGGCCGGGGGGCGGGGTGAGGACGGAGCAGTAGGCGCTGGACTCACCCTCGGTGAGCGGGGCCTCCAGGGTCAGGCCGGCGGCGGCCATGCGGTCGTATTCGGCGAGGACGAGGCGCTTGGTGCGGTACTCGCCGAACTTGGCGTTCTCGTTGTTCTTGAGGCCGCCCGACGCCGATTGGAAGGACTCCAGGATGTAGTCGGTGTCCTCGCGGGAGATCCCGTACAGGTGGAAGAAGTAAGCGTCCAACTCGGCACGCAGCTGGGCACGACGGTCGTCGTGCCATCTGAACGGTTCGCCCTCGTCGCCCAAGTCGCGGGCAAGGGGGGTCATGTCGTAGGCGGTGTAAACGAGTTCGAGGACACGGGGGAGGAGGAAGGGGAGGTGTGGTTGGAGGGTGGTGGGGGTGGGGACGGGGAGCTGTTTCCAGATGAACGGTTTCATGTGAGCGTCACTGATCTTCTGGCGACTCACGAAGTCGAAGACAAGCGAAGACTGGGTGGCGACCATAGCCGCGACCAGCGGGGGTGCGACGCGGGGGAGCATCAGGGTGTAGGTGTTGCCGACGGCCGTACGTGGGAGGAAGGCGGGGATGGCGGTGCGCTCGTTGGTTGAGGCGGTGACGTCGCACCACCCGCAGAGCCAGTCGTGGTCCCACCCCTCCTCAGCGAGGCGTAGCTCGACCCCCTTGACATGGATGTCCTTGTTGTTACGTCGAGTGGGGATCGTTCCGTCTCGCTGAATCCAGTTGAGCGGCAGAGCCAGACGCGCGGGGTCTTGCAGCTCCTCGGCGGGCAGGTACCTGGGCTGATTCTGGCGGTTGACGGCGGTCGGGCTTTTCACGACATCGGCAGCGCGGTGGTTGAAGAAGTCCACCATCTTCGCCTCATACAAGGGCAGCATCCGCTCCCCGCCTCGCTCGAAGACGTTGCCCTGCAGTTCCCACCCCTCGGACTCAAGCCTTTCGCGGCTGCGGAACAGGTCGGAGTCGTCGGTCATGTCGAAGAGGCGCTTGAAGGACATGGCCCACGCGTTGCCGTCCTGGCGTCCCCCGTTCCACAGCACCGGCACGCGCCGGTAGACGCCGGCCGTGATGTCTGCGTCGCGCTGCGTGCGCAACACCGGCAGAGTGCCCGTGTTCGGGTTGATCCGAGCCAGGTCCTCGGGGTCCAAGGCGAACACCCGGTTCGGGTCTTCCAGGTCTGTGATGTCGGACAGGAAGAAGCCGACGCGGCTGGCGTCCGCGCGCGCGGCGTGGCCAGTGAGGGTGAACAGGCAGAACTTGTAGCTGGCGTGCACGCTCTCGAACCACCTGCCGCCCTGGGGCAGCGCGGGCGATTTCGGGCGGCGGTTCTCGAAGTCGTACAGCGACGCCAGAACCCCCCGCCGAGCGAAGTCACCGAACAGGTACTGGGAGCTCGCACCCGTGGCAACCGCCGTCGGCAGGATCAGGCCGAAGCGTCCCTGGGGCGCGACCACGTTCGCCATTCGCTCAGCGAAGAGCTGGTCCGTCTGGAGGGAGTTAACGCCCTTGACCGTCAACCCCTTCGCGCACAGCGGGAAAACCCCCGAGTCCCCCACGAAGTGGAACGTCCCCTTGATCGCGCGCCGAGCCTGGCGGTACTGCTCTCCGGCCTCGGGGTTCTCTTCCTCCCACTCGGCGATGCGGGTACGGCGGGCCGTGCCGGAGATGTCTGCGATCTCAGGGGCTACCACGCTGAAGTACTGCTTGTCGTGGAAGTCGACCTTGTCCCACGGCGGGTTGCCCACCACGCACGTGAAGCCGCCGTTCCACCCCGTGGCCGGGTCGACAGCGCCCGTGTAGGCCGACGCGTCACCGTCCTCCGGAACCGCGAAGATCTCGGGGAACTCCAGGTGCCAGTGGAAGAAGGCGTACTGGTCGCGCAGGCGCACGATCTCGTCGTGCGTCGACTGCGACGCAGCGTTACCGTCGGCGTCCTCCAGCCCCCGGAAAACCTTGTGTGTGATGGCCGGCGGCGCGTCCTCGCGCTTGACCCAGACGAACGCCGCGCACCACGCGTCCGCCAGGTGCAGGGCACGCAGGTACTCGGCCGACGTCTCCCAGTCGCGGTAGGCGGCCTCCTTGCGGCGGACGTCGGTAAGGCTGTCGGCTGGGGACGCGGTGATACGGCGCAGCCCGTGGGCAAAGGAGGTGTTGGCGACCTTCGTCTCGGTCTCGATCTCGAACAGGCCGCCCTGGCCTTCGCGTTCCAGAGCATTGCGGTTGAGCAGCGACCTTGCCCAGGCCTCGTCGTCGCCCTCGGCCTTCTTGAATGCCTTGTCCGGGATGCCGTCCCGCATCAGGGCAGGGGTCGCCCCGATCAGGCCGTTGCCGTGCTTAATGTGCGCGTCGAGGAACCCGAGGGGGCGGCCGGGCTCCATGGCCTCCAGCCACAGGGACACCTTGGCCAGCTCGACCGCCATGGGGTTGAGGTCCACGCCGTACACGCAGCGCTCGACGACCTCGTGAAGGGCGTGGCGCACTGCCTCGGCCGTGGGCTCGGGGTTGCGCTCGCGCACCGCCGCGACGCGCTTGGCGATACGACGGGCCGCACCCACCAGGAAGTGCCCCGACCCGCACGCGGGGTCGCAGACCGTGAGGGAGAGGAGTTCCTCGACGATCATGTCGGCGGGGTCGGGACGTCCGTTGGCGCTCGCGTTCTGCTCGCCGCGCTTGACGGCGTCGTCTATCACCGGGTTCAGCGTCGAGTCGAGCAGGGTCTCGGTGAGCGCGGTCGGGGTGTAGTAACTGCCAGTCTTCTTACGGTCGTTGCCGATGCGGTCAACCAGTTCAAAGGTGCGGTCGGCGGCGCTGTGCTTCGGGACCAGCTCCAGCAGGGCCTCGTACACCGAGCCGAGTTCTTCGGCGCCCATGCGCTGGTAGTCGACGGGACGCCAGCGGGCGGAGCCCGCGTCGCGCACGCGGGCCAGGTGTTTGACGGCCTCGAACAAACGGCGGTTGGCCAGCCGCGCACCGCGCAGGGGCTCGTCGGCGGGCGTGTCGTTGAAGAGGCCGCCGAGTCCCTTCAGACCCAGCTCAGGGCGGCCTTCCTCGGAGCCCAGCGCCTCGATCAGCAGCTCCAGGGCACGGTACTGATCGTCGTGGGCGGTGCCCAGGCGGCGCAGGGCATGGCGGCGAAGCCGAGCGGTCGAGAAGTAGCGGGTGAAGCGCTCGCGGGTCAATTCGTCCGTCTCGGGGTCCAGCAGGGCGCCTCGGTCCTCGGCGACGAAGAGGAAGATCATGCGGTAGACGAGCCGAAGTAGCGCCGTCTGGAAGGCGTGGACGTCCAGGTGCTCGCGGAGCTTGTCGTTGTGCGGGTGGCTCAGGAATCCGGTGCCGAGCACGGTGAGGGCCGCCTGGACGCCGTCGCGGAAGTGGTCGAGCGCCCGGCTGCCAGACTCGATGGCGACCGTCCGCCACTTCTCCAGCCAGCACCCTGAAGCCGCCGCCCCCTCCGCCACCATGAACCGGGAGGCGTGCAGCACGCAGTACAGCAGCACGAACTCGCTGAACAGCTCGCCGTCGAAGATGGCTTCCAGGTCGAACTCAACGTAGGCGGCCGTGGCGAAGGACGAGGAGTCGCGCAGCAGGCGCAGGCGGCGGCCGTTGGTGAGGACTGCCCACAGGTGGACCTCGGTGCGGTTGAGGCAGTCCTGGAGCATGGACTGGGCGGGGACCTGGCTGGCCGTCGGGCGCTTGTCCAGTTCCTGGTTCCAGGGGATCAGGTGGACCAAGGCCGGGCCGTGGCGGTGGGAGATCGGGAACCGCTTCTCCGGGTCGGAGTCGGCCGCGATGCCCGCCGCGCCGACCTCCGTCAGCGCACCGAAGTCCAGCTTCCGGAAGAGCTGCGCGAGCCAGTCGGTGCCGGCCCGGCCGACAGGGTCGGCGGCGGGCGCGCCGGTGATGGGGTCGGCGGGCAGGGCGGCGCGCAGGTCGCGCCAGAGCGGCTTGAGGTACTCCCAGGCGCGCTCGGCCTCGTCGCGCACGGGTACCGAGGCGGGCAGGCCGTAGTCGGCGGGCTTGGTGCCCGGCAGGTTCCGCGCCTCGGCGATGCGCAGCAGCATGTCGGCGGGGAGCAGGCCGCCGACCGTGGTGACGGCGGTGAAGGCCAGGGCGGTGCGGGTGGCGGCGGACATCAGGCTTCGGCTCCCGACGAGATGGAAACGGGCTGCTGCGGCAGATAGACGTACACACCGAGGACGTCGGCGGGTTCCTGCGGGACGACCTTCAGGCCGCGGACGATCTCCTCGTTGGCCTTGCGGACCCGGCGGTGCGAGGTATCGAGTTCGGAGGCCAGGCTTTTGCCGTACTCGGTGAGGTGCGCGGACAGGTCCGGCAGGCCGTCCAGGGTGCGGGTGATGTGGTTGCGGGCCGACTGCTCGTGTGTGTTGGTGGTGGCGCGGGCCGCGAGGAGGGCGGTGGCCGCGTCGGCGTCCAGCCAACGGGCCCGTGACGGCATGCCCTCGTAGGCGAGCAGACGGGCGTCCTCGGCGACCACCTGTCGCTCGCCTGTGCGGGACGGCAGGGTGAGGTGGAAGCGATAGCGGACCAGGAGGAGCGTGGTGCGGGTGATGACTGCGTCCGTGGTGACCACACCGCAGCGGCGGGCCGGGCGGGGGCCGAGGGTGTCCACGTCCAGCGCCGAGTCCAGGACGTACGAGGCGATGGCCCCGATCGCCGGGTCGGTGCGAACCAGCGCCGCCTCGCCGCGGGCGATCGCCGGAGTGCTGCGGAACGGGATCTCGCGGTCCTCCTCGACGAGCCGGTTGCCGAGCGTGGCGGCGAGCGCGTCCCGCAGGCCGGCCGGGGTGCCACCGACCTGGGCGGTGAAGTTGCCGCTGCCGTCGCGCGGGTCGCGGACCAGCGCGTCCAGGTCGCGCAGCGCCTCGAGGGCGAAGTCGCGGACCTCCTCGGCGCCGCCGAGTGCGGCCCGCACGGCGGCGACCTCGCGGGCCACCTCCTCGGGGTGGATGGCGCGCTGGGCGTATTTGGAGCGGGAGGTCTTCTCCCTCTCGGCGGCCGAGCTCCACTCGCGCTCGATGCGGTCGAAGGACTCCTGGTGGGTGTCCATTTCGAACAGGCTCTCCTGGCTGCCCTGCCGTCCGTGCAGCAGCAGCCACTCCACGACGGCGTCGGTGACGCCGGAGGCGGTCTCGTCGGGGACGGAGACAGAGATACCCAGGTCCTTCTTGATCTGCCGGTGCTTCTTGAACAGCACCTCCAGGACCTTCCCGTCGATGCCGTTGTCCTCGCCGTACATGGTGATGACACGGACCTGGTCGCGCTTCTGGCCGTAGCGGTCGACGCGGCCCTCGCGCTGGTCGTGGCGGGTCGGGTTCCAGGCCAGGTCATAGTGGACGACTGCGTCGAAGTGGTGCTGGAGATTGACGCCCTCGGAGAGGCAGTCGGTGGCGATCAGCACGCGGCGGACGGCCGGGTCGCCGCCCTCCTCAGCGGCCTCGGCGGCGAGCTGCTCGATGCGTTCCAGGCGCTGCTGCGGGGAGAGGGTGCCGGTCACGGCGGCGATCTTCGTCTTCTTGCCAAGCTTGCCGTCGAGCTGCTCGGCCAGGTACTCGGCCGTGGGGATGTAGCGGCAGAAGACGATCGGGTGGTAGCCCTCGGCGATCAGGTTCTTCAGATGGCGGGTGAGCGCCTTCAGTTTCGCGTCCTCGGCCGGGCCGACGAGCTGTGCGGCCCGCTCGGCGAGTTCCAGCAGCCGGGCACCGGCATCCTCCGTCTCGGCGGCACCCGGAGCGACGTCCATGCCTTCCAGCCGGTCGTTGTCCGTGGAGTCGGCCCCCACCGGGGCGCCCAGGACGTCCGCTTCGTGCGCCGTACGGGCGGCGGCGGACTCGGAGCGGGTCTTCAGGGTCTGCGCAGCGGCCGCCGGCGAAGACACCATCGAGCGAAGCAGCGCGATTACCGACCACCATGCGATACGGGCCTCCCGCTTGCCCTGCTCGCCGGCCGCCTCGACGCGGTCCCTGGCGTAAGCGATGGCGTCGTCGAGCAGAGCCCGGTAGGCCGGGGTCAGCTTGTACGGCTCGTCCTTCATCCAGCGGTCGGACGGGAAGGCGGTCCGCTCGGCCAGGGAGTCGTCGGCGAGGCCGTCCTCCTTGGTGAGGTAGTCGCGGACATCGGCGCGCTTGCGCGCCACGAAGTGCTCGGCGAGCTTCGCCCGCCCCGCCGGGGCTTCCAGGTTCACAGTCGCCAGTTCGGGGCGCACCAGGCCGAGCAGATTGCGGAACGCGGACTCCTTGCCGGAGTGCGGCGTCGCGGTCAGTAGCAGCAGGTGACGGTCGGCGTCGGCGGAGATCCTCCGCAGCAGCTCGTAGCGGAGCTGGTTCGAAGAGGAGGACGGCGACGACGCAGAACCCTGTGCGGCGTCGTCTGCGGCCACGCATGTGTGAGCCTCGTCGACGATCACCAGGTCGGGGCAGTGCCGTACGAAGTCCTCACGGTGACGGGTCGACTTGATGAAGTCCGTCGAGATGATCGTGAACGGGTGCTTGTCGAACAGGGACTGGCCCAGCTCCAGACCGCGCTCCAGGCGCGACACCGTGGAGGCCAGAACGAGTTCGGCGTCGATGCCGAACTTCTCCCGCAGCTCGCCTTGCCACTGCTCGGCCAGCGCCGGGGAGCACAGCACGGCCAGCCGGGTCGCCTCGCCCTGGGCGAGGAGCTCCTTGGCGATCAGACCCGCCTCGACCGTCTTGCCGATACCGACGTCGTCGGAGATCAGCAGTCGCACATTGCGCTGCCGCAACGCCATCAGCAGCGGGACCAGCTGGTAGGCGCGGGGTTCCACAGCGATCGACGCCAAGGAGCGGAACGGGCCCGCACCCGACCGGAACCCGATGCGCAGTGCCGTGCGGAGCAGGCCGGCGGCGCGCTGGTCGCCCAGGTCGGCCGGGCTCGGCGCCGCGAACTCGGCGGGGCGTACGTCCTCGAAGGCGGGGAAGACGGCCGCGACGTCGTCCTCGCTGCCGCCCAGCGGGCGCAGCACCAGCATGTCGGGGGCGCTCTCGGGCAGGACCACCCATTCCCGGCCGCGGGCGGCGACCAGGGAGCCGGCTGTGTACGTGAGGCTCATGAGATGTCTCAGTTCCTAATGGTCGGGAGCCGGTGAGGCGATCAACGGAGGTGGAAATAGGCGGCGTTGTTGTCCGTGATGGTGTCCCAGTCCGCGTCCGTCGGGAAGCGCAGGACGTCCCAGCCAACGTCCTCCAGGCGGTACCCGGCCTCGACGTCGCGGGTGGAGTCGGCCGTGCGGCCGGGGAGATCGACGAACACGGCGAGGTTGGCACCGTCCAGGCGGAACACCAGATCGGGGCACGCCCCCGCCTCCTGCACGAGGACGTTGACCTCGTCCGGCAGCCGGTAGCCCTTCGCCCGCAGCCAGCCGAGCAGATCGCCTTGTGCGACGAGGGCAGCCAGATCCGCCTCCACCGAGGTCAGTGAGACGCTCTCAGAGGCGGCGTCCCCGCTGCTGACTGCGGGAGCAAGCCGGCGGAACTGTTCGCTGCGGGACTCGCCGCGGTCCTCCCGCTCGGTGCGGGCATCGGTCAGCCGCACCAGCAGCGGGTGAGCGGCGTGCCGGCTCAGCTGGCGATGGTGCGCCTGGTTGGCGTAGGTCAGCAGGCAGGCGTAGCAGCCGCGGGCACACTTCTCGTTGTCCGTCGGCCCGCCGCGGTCCTCGCCAGTGTCCGGGTCGAAGTGGCAGATCTCCAGTGCGGTGCGGGCAGCCCTGGCGAGGGCGTCCTTGTCGTGCTGGATCCGGCGCAGCACGCCGGCGCCGCCCTCGGCGGCCTCCGTGAACAGCATGTGGCGGCGCGGGCCATCGTCCGGGGGCAACAGCTCCGCGGTCAGCTCCGAGTCCTCCAGCTCGAACGCGGCCTCGATGCCCCGCTCCAGCGCGTACAGGAACGACAGGGCCACCGGCTCGGGCTGCGGCTCGTCCAGGGTGACCACAAGGATGTTACGGCGGTCCTCCACATAGGGCAGGACCCGCTTCTTGCGGCGCTTCTCGTTGCCGTCCTCGTCGACCACCGGCATGCCGGTGCCCTCGATGGCGTCCGCGGCGGCCCGGTCGTTGAGCCAGCGGCCGTCGCCCAGGTCCAGCCAGTAGCCGTCCGGCTCGCCCTCCTTGTCCCGTACGCGGCCGAGGTTGGTGATGCGGACGGTCGCGGAGTCGCCGTAGTCCAGGTTGAGGACGGGCGCGCCGTCGACGTCGGTGACATGCGAGGTGAGCCGTCCCTTGCGGGCCCCGTGGTCCTGGAACGCATACGAGGTCTCCAGACGGAAACCCGCCCGCCGGCGCTCCTCCTCGTCGGAGGAGATCCGCTCGCGCGGCGTGGTGTACACGGTGTGGAGATGGAGCAGGCCGGTGCGCTTGCTCCGCAGCTCCTCGTGGCACATCGTGCACCTGTCTACGCCGGGCTTGACGGCGTAGTGGTAGCCGCAGCCGTCGCAGCGCCGCGCCTCCGCCGTCGCCAGGTCCCCCGAGGCGTCCGGCGGCAGCTGCACGCGGGTGACCTGGTAGCGGGCACCCTCGTGGTAGATGAGCGCGCCGGGGCCGAACTCCCGGATCGCGAGGAACCGGGGACGCTGCAGATAGTCGCCGTCGGCGTTGCGGCGGTTGCCGGAGCGCGGGATGTACGCGGCCAGCGGAAGCCGCGGGAAACTGTAGCCGGGCAGGAAGCCCTCGGACGCGAGGTAGCGGTACGGGTTGAAGTCGCTCATTACCGACTTGCTGTCCGACGAGCGGTTCAGCAGCAGGTTCGCCTGCGTCTCCGCCTCGCGGCGCCGGGTGCGCGCCCGGCCCTGCTCGCCCTGCGAGAGGGTGTGGTCGACGACCCGCTTGTTCTGCTCGTACTGGTCGACGACGGCCGCCCGGAACAGCTCGCGCCAGCGGTCGAAGGAGTCGTCGAACCGCTGCGGGGCCCGCTCGATCCGGTCCTCGATCCACTCGTCGTACCACCAGGTGGTGTCCGCGAAGTCCTTGATCAGCGGGGCGAGGACGGTACGGGCCGCAGCGACCGCGCGCCGGCGGGCGCCCTTGTCCAACGACAGGTCGCGGATATGTGGGAGGAGCGGCAGCAGCATCTGCGGGTCGGGGCGGTCGCTGCCGTCGGGGTCGTAGGCCACGTCGACTACGTCCGGGATCGCGACGCCCAGCTTCATCCCCGTCTCCGCGAGCCAGATGCCCTGGATGTGGGACCGGACCAGGTCCTCGTTGGCGAGGTCCAGACGCGGCGGCGCTACCTGCCCGGCCACCATGTCCTGGGAGCGGCGGAAGTAGTACTGGTCGTGGCTGTTGCCCGTTGCGCAGTACGTGGTCACCAGGGCGGGTTGGCCGGAACGGCCCGCCCGGCCCGAGCGCTGCGCGTAGTTCGCCGGGGTCGGCGGCACATTGCGCATCAGCACAGCGTTGAGCGAGGAGATGTCGACACCCAGCTCCATCGTCGGCGAGCAGTACAGCAGGGGCAGCTCCGCCGTGCGGAACCGGCCCTCCCGCTCCAGCCGGTCCTCCGGGGTGACCTGCGCCGTGTGCTCCCGGGCGAACAGGCCGGCCAGCTCGGCCGCAGCCGTCCGGTACAGGTCGCGGAAGAACGGGTTGACGCGCGGGCCCTCCCCGCTGCTGTACGTGCGAGCCAGCGGGTCGACCGCGCCCCGCTCACCGCTGCCGGCACGCCAGATCAGGGCGGCGGCCGACACCCGGTAGCCGGTGCGCTTCTCGGCCGTCCGACGGCGGTAGGCGGGGCCGGCGTGCTCGGGGGCCGCCTCCACCTCGCGCACCAGCTCCGCGTCGAGCAGCACCTTCAGCAGGTCCTCGATGACGACCTGGACGTCGTCCAGCGGCAGGGTACGCAGTTCGGGCATGTTGCGCCGGAGGTACTTGCCGAACTTGCCGCGCGCCGACAGGAACAGCGCCGAGCGTTCCATACCCGGCTTCGAACCGTACGGGTAGGCAGTGCCGACGGCGGGCCGGTCGCCCTCGCTCAGGACCCACGGCCCGGTGAGGCGCTCCTCGCTCGCCCGCAGCAGTGTGTCGAAGTCGTCGCGGAAGTACTGCACGTCGATGGCGAGGGCACGCCGCATGTAGTCGAGTAGCGTACGGGCGACCTCCTCGCGCAGCGCGGGGTCGGCCTGGCGCAGGACGGCGTGCGCGGGCTGCCAGCGGTCCGGCTGAGCGGCGATCCAGCCTAGGTCCTCGTAGTCGATCCGCAGCAGGCCCGTCTGCTCCAGGTTCGGCATCGTGATGCGCCAGCCGCGCTCCAGGTCCCGGTAGAGCCGGTAGCCCACGACGTCTCGGAAGGCCTTCGTCGCACGACGCTCCATCGAGGGAGCCAAGGCCCTGCCCTCCGCGTACTCGCGCGGCGAGAGACCCATCACCTCGGTCACCGCCTCGGCCAGCTCGTCGTGGTGCAGGCCTTCCTCGCCCGCCTGCACGGCGGCCTGGTAGAGAGCACCACGCAACTGGGTGACCTGCGCGAAGTCGTTGAAGTGGCCCGCCTGGAGCGAGGCGTCCTGCCGGTTGTCGACGAAGGTGAGGAGCTTGCGCGCCTCTTTGCCGAGGCTCTCCTCCGGCACCGCCCGCAGGGACTTCACGATCGACGCGGAGATCAGCGAGGTGGCCGAGGAACGGCCCTCCTGGTCCAGCGTGGCCAGCTTGGCGAAGTCCCGGCCGCGGGTCTGCTCGTACGAGACCTGGCAGTGCACGCAGAACAGGAACGGCGCCGGGACGAACGCCGCCACCAGACCCTCGCCCGACTCGTTTCCGAACCCGTCCACGACGACCCGCTTGGGCACCCGGGGCCGGTAGGACTTCTTGACGGCGGTTACGCCCTGCGCGTCCGTCTCGAGCCACGACTCCGGCAACCTGCGGTCGTCCACGGCCGTCTGCGGATCGGCCGGCCACTCGTAGTCCTCCCCGGGCATGCCCAGGTACAGGTACCCCTCACCGTCCCGGCCCCCGGAGGCGGAGGTGTCCCGGCGCGGCTCGTACCGGAACGCCCCGCTCTCCTCGGTGCGCCAGACCGTCAGGTACTCCTGGCCGCACTCACGACAGAACGCCAGCGGGAACAGCGGCTTGCCGTCGCTGCCGGGCTGCTCCAGCTGGTAGGTGCGGGTGAGCGGGCGGCTGAGCGGATCCTCGAGGGTCGTGTAGACCGTGTCGCCCTTCGAGAGGAACTGGTGCAGCCGGAAGGCGAACAGCGGCCGCTCGGTCATCGGATTCTTCGCCTGCGAACCCGCCTCCAGCGTGGTGCGGATCGCCTCGCGCACGCTCTCCTCGGCCACCCCGGACTCCGCGGCGAGCTCGGCCGCCGCGTCCTCGACGGTCCCCGGGGCACAGCGCCGGAACCGCCCTGTGCCCTCCTCGCGCTCCAGACCGAACCGCGACTCCAGCCAACGCGCCAGCGAGTCCTTCGTGAGCGCCTCGTAGGAACGGGGCGCCGCCGGCACCCGCAGCCGTTCGGCGGGCACCGTCACCGGCGCCTCCTCGGTGGCCCGGATCAGGGTCTCGCCGATGACACGCTTCGGCAGCACCGTCGTGCCGAACAACCGGCCGGCGACCTTGGCCACCTCGCGCCGCTGATTCTCCCAGGTTCCCTCGGTGGACATGGTGGCCGAGGTGCCGATGCACTGAAGGGTCGCCGAGGCCCGGCAGGCCTCGCGGACCCGGCGGATCAGGAACGCCACGTCCGCACCCTGCCTGCCCCGGTAGGTGTGCAACTCGTCGAAGACGAGGAACTGCAGTCCGTCGGCCATGCGGATGAGACTCGACCGGTCGTCCGGCCGGGTCAGCATCAGCTCCAGCATCACGTAGTTCGTCAGCAAGATGTCCGGCGGGTTCTTGCGCAGCTCTCGCCGCTGCTCCTCGGACTCCTGGCCGGTGTACCGGGCGAAGGTGACCGGCTCGTTCCCCGCCCCGAATCCGTGACGCAGGTACTTCTCCAGCTCCATCAGCTGCGAGTTCGCCAGCGCGTTCATCGGGTACACCACGATCGCGCGCACCCGGCCCCCCGCGCCGCCTGCCTGACGCTCCTTCAGGACGTGGTTCACGATCGGGACGATGTACGACAGGGACTTGCCGGAGCCCGTACCGGTCGTCAGCACATAGGAATCGCCCGCCTGCGCGGCTTCGATCGCCTGCCGCTGGTGGAGATGGAAGGTCAGCGGGCGCCCGTCCGGGCGCCGTGAGCTCTCCTTCTTGCCCGCCTGGAAGATCTCCGCGCACTTGGGATGCAGGATGCCGTCCCGCACGAGGTCGGTGACCTTGCCTCCGTCGGCGAAGAACGGGTTCAGCGACAACCACGGGTCGGGCCACTGCGACTTCGCCGCCATGTCGTCCTCGACGAAGCCGGCGATCCGGGCGTCCCGGATCACCGTCGCGCTCTTGGTGAAGCTCTCGTACTCGCTGATCAGGTCGGCGTGGATGCCGAAGACGTCCATCGTCTCGGGCAGGCGCGGCTCTCTGCGCGGCACGGGAGCGGGCGCCGCCGAGGTGCGCTCGGGGAGCAGGGCCCGCAGCCGGGCCACCGGGTCCATCACCTGCCAGTGCGGGGCAAGCAGAGCGGCCGTGTCGTCCGGCGCGAACGCGAGCGGGACCAGCACGTCACGGAGCAGGGCGGCGTTCTCGGGTCGCAGTTCGGCTTCCTTCTCGAGCAGGCGGTCCACCAGGCGGACCAGCTCAGCGGGCAGGTCCGGGCGCACCAGGGTGAGCAGCGGCGGCCGCGCGTGCTGGTGCTGCTCGGAGAGCTCGTACGGGGTCCGGGCGGAGAACGGCGGCTGTCCGACCAGTAGTTCGTACAGAATGCAGCCGAGCGCGTAGAGGTCGGCGAGCGCGGTGACGCGTTCGGCCCGGAACTGCTCGGGTGCCATGTAGCGGGCCGTGCCGACGCTGACGCCGGTGCTGGTCAGCCGGGTTTGGTCGGGGTCGTCGACGATCGAGCCCATGCCGAAGTCGAGGATCTTGACGGTGCCATCGCTGGTTAGCATCACATTGGCGGGCTTCAGGTCGCGGTGGACTACCCCGGCCGTGTGCGCGGCGGCGAGTCCGGCGACGATCTGTGCCCCGATGGCGGCGACCCAGGAGACCGGAAGCTGGGGCTCCTCGTCGATGAGGTCCGCGAGCGGGTGACCGTCGAGCAGCTCCATGGCCAGGTAGGGCAGACCGCTGCCACCCGGCTGGTCGTCGACGCCGCCGTCGATCAGCCGGGTGAGGTTCGGGTGGCCCTGGGAGAGCATGCGCATGATCCGCACTTCGCGGCGGAAGCGGTCGATCTCCTTGCCGGACCCCGATGCGTCAATCGCGACTCCGGTTCGGCCGCGCAACACGGTCTTGACCGCGACCTCCCGGTGTGGGGAGTCCGGGGCGGCCTGCCGGTCCTCGGCGCGGTGTACCTCGCCCATGTTCCCGCGCCCTACGATCCCCGTGATCCGGAATCGTCCGTTGACCGTCACCGGGTCCACTCGCCTTCCCCCGTTTCACCCGTCGCATGCAAGGTGGGCACGTCCTGCACGGAGCGTACACCTTCACGTGTTGACGAGATTCACACACTCGCGTTGACGTTGTCAACGGACTGGTCGGAAGTCTGCTCTGTCACGTCGCCCCGGACGCGCGGCAACCAGGTCGCAGCGGTCTTACGCCAGCGTCACCGGCATCGTGCGGTAGACCGGGGCGACTCGTGGGGCACTGCGACGAGGCACTACGTAGCGCGATCACTCATGGTCGCGTAGTGCGTGGATGCGCGGGTGGGGTGTCGCTGAGGGTGCGGTTGGGGCAACTGAGTCAGACCTTGCTCGGACCTCATGACGTGCGAGCCGGCGTCTCTCTACACGTGAATTCCGGCTACGCCAACCGGCGAGGGCATCGGATCCTTGGAGCCTCTGAACATCGCGCTGCCGGAGGAAGGTCATGGCTCCCTACCCGCATTACAGCCCCAGTCGGGATCGGAAGCTCGACGACGCCAGGGCGGATCTGCCACACGTATCCGCGTCGGATCCCGTGGGCCGATTCCATGTGGCACGACAGCGAGTTGGAAAGCCCATTGCGGTGTCGGCGTGGCGCGTTACAACGGAGAATCCTGCGGTCGCTGACGCTGTGGGTGGGTTCTATGGAGGTGTGCCGCAGATGTTGGACGCCGGCGACGAGCATGTCGCCGAGGTCCTGACTCGCCGCGATCACATCCCTGTCTTGCTGGATGGCCGCGGGGCCGTCTCGCTTCGCATGGTGATGCGCGGAGCTGGTGAGACCTTCCATGTCTGTGATGGAACTCGGTTCCTGGAGCCAGCGGGCGCACGTGGATCGCTGTGTGGATGTCCGGCGAGCCTGGCTGACCGCAAGGCGGCAGCCCAGGCGGGTCGCGGGCCGACGCCGGAGGTCCGAATCGGCTTCCGGCTGGCGGACCTTCCCGAGCTGGGTGTGTTCTCCCTCGTATCGACTTCATGGGAACTCGCTGCCGAGCTGCCCATGTTGGCTTCAACCCTGAACGCGGCGGCCGTTCCGGCCATGGGTGTGCTGCGGTATGGACTGGTGGAATTCACCACGCGCTCCGGGATCGCCGTGAGCTACAGGCGGCCGATCGTTGAGGTCGGCAGGACCCAGGTCTTCGCCCAGGACGCTGTACGACTCGCGGCGTGACGTTGGTCCGCCGGCTGTCGGCGTCGTGCGGGTGAGGCCCCGGATTTAATCGGTGGTGCCGCGTCCTGGGGTGGGGCTATGGTTCTGCTCGTTCCAAGGCGCGGCTGTGTCGTTGCCGAGGGCACGGTGTTGGTTCGTTGAGAAAAAGCAGGAGGTGAGGACATTGATGACTGTCACGGTGACGGGCTCTGCCCGCATTCAGGAGTTCATCGTTCCCACCCCTGTGGTCTCCGGCTGACACCCACTCGATCCGCGCGCTCGGAGCGCGCCGCCGGGGCCACCCTTCGAAGGGTCCCCCTTGTCCAACGCTCCTCTCCACCCGTTTTCCTCTTCCGCTGTCCAGCACCCGCTCGCCGTCTACGGCTGGGACGAGGGCTGGGAGGCCGAGTTCGCCCCGTACGCCGCGCAGGGCCTGGTCCCGGGCCGGGTCGTCCGGGTCGATCGCGGTCAGTGTGATGTGGCCACCCCTGACGGCGTCGTCCGTGCCGACACCGCGTTCGTCGTTCCCCATGACCCGATGAAAGTCGTGTGCACGGGGGACTGGGTCGCCGTCGATCCCGAGGACGGCGACCCGCGGTACGCGCGCACGATCCTCCCTCGCCGGGCCGCCTTCGTGCGGTCGACGTCGTCCAAGCGTTCCGAGGGTCAGGTGCTGGCCACTAACATCGATCACATCGTCATCTGTGTGTCGCTCGCGGTCGAACTCGACCTCGGGCGGATCGAACGGTTCCTCGCGCTCGCGATGTCCAGTTCGAGCGGCGAGGCACTGCTGCGTACGTCGGCGGACTCCTGGGAGTCCGGGGCCCAGCCGCTGGTCGTCCTGACCAAGGCGGACCTCGTCCCGGACCCCGTCACGCTCGCGCACCTGGTCCAGGACGTGGAGACCAGCGCCCCCGGCGTGCAGGTGCTCACCGTCAGCTCGCTGACGGGCGAGGGCATGGACGTCCTCGGGGCGGTCGTCGGCACCGGCACCAGCGTGCTGCTCGGCATCTCCGGCGCCGGCAAGTCCACCCTCGCCAACGCCCTGCTCGGCGCCGAGGTGATGGAGGTCCAGGCCACCCGCGACGTCGACGGCAAGGGCCGGCACACCACCACCACGCGCAACCTCCTCCTGATGCCCGGTGGGGGCGTCCTCATCGACACGCCGGGGTTGCGCGGCGTGGGGCTGTGGGACGCCGAATCGGGCGTCGGCCAGGTCTTCTCGGAGATCGAGGACTACGCCGCCCGGTGCCGCTTCCACGACTGCGCGCACGATGCGGAGCCGGGCTGTGCCGTGCTGGCGGCCGTCGACAGCGGTGAGCTGCCCGAGCGCCGCCTGGACAGCTACCGCAAGCTGCTGCGCGAGAACCAGCGCATCGTGGCCAAGACCGACGCCCGGTTGCGCGCGGACATCCGGCGCGACTGGCGCATCAAGTCCGCCGAGGGCCGCGCCAACTACGAGGCCAAGCGCGGCGGCCGCAGCGACCGCTGGGGGTAGGGCCTGCCGTGGTGCCGGGTGGCCCCGCTCGTGGGTCACCCGGGCCGGGAGGGCTCGCTGCCTGGCCCTGACAGGACCAGGCAGCGCGGTCGCCGTACGGGCCACAATCGGTGCATGACCAGGACGACGGGGACATCCACGATGCGAGCAGCGGCGGCCGGCCTGGGGGCGTTCCTGCGCGCCCGGCGCGCCGGTCTCACGCCCGACGACGTCGCGCTGCCCGACTACGGCGGTCGACGCCGGGTCGCGGGGCTGCGGCGCGAGGAGATCGCCCAGCTCGCCGGGGTCAGCGTGGACTACTACACGCGGATGGAGCAGGACCGCGTACCGAACCCCTCGGCCGAGGTGCTCGACGCGCTCGCCCGGGCGCTGCGGCTGACCGCCGACGAGACGGCCCATCTGCACCTGCTCGGACGTCCGGCCCGCCGCGTCGGCGGCGGCCGGGCCGGGGCGGCGGGCGCGGAGCGCCCGCGGGCGGCCGAGGTGCAGCAGGCCCGGCCGATCCTGCGCGTCCTGCTCGGCGAACTGCGCGACGTGCCCGCCCTGGTGATGGGGCGTCGGATGGACGTGCTGGCCTGGAACCCGGCCGCGAGCGCCCTGCTCGGCGACTTCGGGGCACAGGACCCCGCCGAGCGCAACATCGCCCGCAACACCTTCCTGAACCCGGCCGCCCGGGAGCTCTACGCCGACTGGACCGCCTGCGCCCGCGAGAACGTCGCCTACCTCCACCTGGAGGCCGGCCGCCGCCCCGGCGACCCGGAGCTGGCCCGGCTGATCGGCGAACTGTCCATGCGCAGCCCGGAGTTCCGGCGCTGGTGGGCCGAGCATCCGGTGCAGGACAAGACTTCGGGGCGCAAGGGGTTCCACCACCCCGTGGTCGGCGACCTGGAGCTGGCGTACGAGACCCTGCGCGCGGCCGACGACCCCGACCAGGCCCTCATCACGTACACCGCCGAGCCGGGCAGCCCCGCGCACGACGCCCTGCGGGTCCTGCTGGCCTGGTCCGCCGCCGCACCGGAATCGGCGCGGGCGGCGGGGCCGGGCGGCACGGCACGGTCCTGAGGCCGGGATCCTGAGGCCGGTCTTGAGGCCGGTCCTGAGGACGGTCCTGAGGCGGCGGTCAGTCCTGTCCGAGCCCCCAGGAGTGCACGCGCTCGGGGTGGATGACGATCACCTCGGGGCTGAAGCCGGGGCCCAGGTCGTGCGGCCCGGTGCGCAGCTCGGCCCGACCGCGGATCTCGACGCCCCGCACGCGCCAGGGCCGGGTGCTCGCGAGGTCGTCGACCACCAGCGCCAGTCTCGGGTTGGCGACCAGGTTGCGCCACTTCTTGCTGTCGCCCATGCGCATGCCGCCGACCAGGACGGTGCCGTCCTCCTGCGGGAAGAACCCGACCGGATTGGCCTGCGGCTGCCCGTGCGGGTCGACGGTGGCGAGCCGCCCCAACCGCTGCGACGCCAGGTAGGCGCGCTCCTGCTCCGTGAACCCCGTGAATGCCCTCATGGCCCCAGCCTCTCCCAGCCGCCCCCCGGCCCGCATCGGACCACGGACGCAGACTCCCTCGGCCCGGCGTCCTAGGCGTATGGGCCCCAGTGAGGTGGTGGCCGCGTCCCCGAGGCCCGCGTGTCGAAGACGGCCGGCTCGGGGACGGTACGGGAGCCCGGCGCGGCCCGCCCGAGCCGGCGCACGGAACGCTCCTGGTCGCGCGAGCCGAGCGCGGCCGCCAGCCCGGTAGCAACGCCCCACCACCCCCCTCACCCCCACAGCACCGCCCCCAGCCACGCCCCCGCCACCAGCAGGCAGGCGAACAGTTCGACCAGCACGCTCGTGCCCACCGACCGCATCACCACCCGCGTCGAGGCCGCCGCCTCACCGTGGCTGCCGAGCCGCAGCCGCTCGCACAGGTAGACGCCCCCGATGAAGCCCGGGACCGCCCCCACCACCGGCACGAGGAAGAACCCCAGCAGCGCCCCGCAGCCCGCGTACACCGCCATCCGCCGGCTGGCGCCGGTGCCGCGCAGGTGGCGCGGAGGCAGCTGCCACTTGACCACGTCCATGAAGAGCAGCAGGGCCGTCGAGGCGACCAGGATGACCCAGGCCAGCCCCGTGCGCTCGCGCATGGACCACCACAGGACCCCCGCCCAGACCAGCCACGTGCCGGGCACGCCGGGGATCAGCACTCCGATCAGGCCGAGCAGCAGCACCAGCCCCACCAGGAGTTGCTGAGGCAGGTCCATTTCCCCAGCGTGCCGGACCCCCGGCCCCCGGGCCACCCGACGTGACCGGCCGGTACGCCGCCCGGGCACCCCGGTCCGCCCCCTGCCGGTAAGCCCCCTACCGCGCCACCCACCCCCGCTCGTACGCGTGCCACCCCAGCTGCAGCCGCGTCGTCACCCCGGTCAGCTCCATCAGGCCCTTCACCCGTCGCTGCACCGTGCGCAGCCCCAGGTCCAGGTGCTTGGCCACGCTCGCGTCCGTCATCCCCGACAGCAGCAGCGACAGGACCTGCAGGTCCGTGGTGTCCGGTACGGACCCCTCCTCCGCCACCGTGTCGGCCGGCCCGAGCCGCAGCGGCAGCGCGTCGCGCCAGACCGCCTCGAAGAGCCCCATCAGCGACTCCAGCAGTCCGCTCGCGTGCACCACCAGCGCCGCCGGCTCCGCCGAGCCGCGCCCGGTCAGCGGCACCATCGCCAGGTTCCGGTCCGCGACCACCAGCTTCGTCGGCACCCGGTCGGTGACCCGGACCCGCTCGCCCCGGCCCAGCGCGGTGGTCGCCTCCAGCAGGCCGTTCGGCAGGGCCAGCACGTCCCGCTCGATCACGACCCGGTACGCCACCCCGCGGTCCGCCGCCCGCTCCTCGGCCTCGTTGTCCGTCCCCGTGACCACCTGCGGCTGCCCGGTGACCAGCGCGCACACCTCCGCCGCCGCGCCCAGCTGGAGCTGGACGAAGCGGTGCGCCACCGCACTCGCCCCGGTCACCACCTCCACCAGGTCGTGCACCGCCGGCTCGGCCGCCTCCGCCCGGTACTCCTGCGCCAGCAGCGCCGCCGCCAGCTCGGCCTGCTCCAGCTCGTGCCGCTGCTGGGTCAGCAGCGCCCCCAGCGCCACCCCCGGCGGCGCCGCCACCCACCGGCCCGGCCGCGCCGAGGACTGGGCGGCCAGCCCCTGCCGTTCCAGGTGGCGCAGCGCCCGCTCCGTGAGCGGCACCGGAAGCGCCAGCCGGTGCGCCAGATCGGGTATCTCGGCCGCCCCGAGCGCCACCAGCGCGCGATAGGCGGATTCCTGGGCCTCGTCGAGACCGAGCGCACCCAACACCAGAAACCACCCCTTCACGGACCAGCCCACCGTCGGGCCACCGCGGCGGAAAACAGCCACGGCGCAAACCCGCCCGGGGACATCATCACCGCACCTGGCACCGCTCTGCCAAGGTCATGCCACCGCAGCACCGAACATCCACCGGTCACGGCCCGCCGGCGCCGGTGCCTGAGCGGCGCCCCCCGGGGCGCACGAGACGGGCCCGCCGGGGCCGGGACACAGCCGTGGGGGCTGCGGACCGGCCGGCGGCGGGTCACCGAGAGGGGTCCGCCGGGCGACCTTCCCGTGGGGGGTGGGGCCGCCCGGTGGACCTCTCGCGCTGGTGGCGGGGCCGCGGTGAGGGTCCGTCAAAGGTGCCCACTTTAGAGACACTTTCGAGAGGTTTTCGTCCTGGCCCGGCGGTGGACAATAAGTGCATGAGTCAGCAGGGGGACGCGGACGACTGGTGGCAGGGCCTCTACGAGGACTTCCCGCCGGACCTCTCGACGCCATCCGAGGACACCCTCGACGCCCACTTCCGTTCGGCCGCGCGCCTGTCCGACCACCCGGCGGTGCCCCCGCCCCCCGGTCCGCGCGAGACGGCCGGACCACCCGCGTCGGGGGCCCCGCCGGCCACCGCCCCGCCCGGAGCGCCCGGGGCCGCCGAGGGCGGCGGACTCCCGCCGCGGGCCCGCGCCCCCTGGGAGGGGCCGCCGCCGGCCGCGGGCGGCTACGGGCCCGGCTCGACCCTGCCGGACGTCCCGCTCGCCGAGCCGCCCGAGCCGCCCGAGCCGCCGGAGGGGTACGGCGGCGGCGACGGCGGCGGGCCCGCCGACCCGCCCCCACCCGATACCGTCCGCCCCCCGGCCCCCTCCGGGACCGGCGCGGGACGGCCGCCGGAGCCGGCGCGCGGCGCCGGCCTCCCCCCGCGCCCGGAGCAGCCGCCCGGCGCGGCGCCCGCCCACCGGCCGCCCGCGGAGCCGTGGGACCGGCCCGGGGAGACCTCGCACGGCAGCGGTACCGCACCCGGCCTGCCCGCCCAGCGCTCGGCTCCCCCCGAGTTCCCGAAGTCGTTCCCCCTGCCGCCGGCCCCTGCGGCGCCACCCCTGCCGCCGACCGCCCCCGGCACCCCGACGGGACCCCCGCCGCCCGCCGCCCCCGGCGCCGCCGACCGGCCGCCGTACGCGTACGGAGCCGACGCCGCCGACCCCGCGGCGTACGACGGGGCCGAGCGGTCCGACGGACCGGTCGCGGCAGGCCCCGGTCCGGCCGCGGACGCGGTCCCCGGGGGCGCGGCCGACCCCGGCAGGGCGGGCCAGGAAGAAGGTGCCGACCCTGACGCCGACCCCGCCGAGGGCCGCGACGGCGGGACGCGGCGGTTCCCGCGCCGGCCCGTCATCCGCTACCTCGGCGACCGGCCGCCGACCTACGAGCCGGAGCCCGGCGCCCTGCCCCGCACCGACCCCGCCGAGCTCGACTCGCTCGTGCACGACACGGTCCTCGAAGGCGCCCGGTACGGCCGCTACACGCTCCGGGCCGCCTCCGTGCGCGGCGACTCCGCCCGCTACCGGGGCGAGGTCCGCCGGGACTGCCTGCTCACCGCCCGCTTCGGCGGCGGCGACAACGCCCTGCTGCTCGTCGCCGTCGCGGGCGGCGACCGCGCCGTCCCCGGCGCCCCGCAGGCCGATGCCGAACTGTGCCGCTGGATCGCCGGGGCCATCGGCCGCAGCCAGGAACGGCTGGGCGACGACATCAGGGCGGGCCGCCGCGACGACCTCCGCTCCGGACTCCAGCGCCTCACGGACCGCGCGTACGGCCGGCTGCGCGCCCAGGACCAGCCCCAGCCCACCGGCCTGCGCTGCCTGCTGCTGCCCATCGACCCCGAATGCCGCATCCGCGTGGCCTTCGGCACCGGCGAGGGCGGGGTGTTCCGACTGCGCGGCGGGGCCTGGGAGGACATGGAGCCGCAGGTGCCGGAGCAGCCGTTCCGCTTCCGCGCCTCCCTCGCCCGCCCCGGCGACACCCTGCTCGCCTGCTCGGCGGGGCTCGCCGAGCCGCTGCGGGGGGAGCCCCTGTTCCCCGAGGCCCTCGCCGGCCGCTGGGGCCCCGACGCGGCCGGGCCGCCGGGGCTGGCCGCCTTCCTCGCCGACACCCAGATCCGCGTCAAGGGCTACGCCGACGACCGCACGGCCGCCGCGGTCTGGGAGACGTAGGGGCTGTCCGGCGGACCGGGCCGGGGACCGGCCGCGATCCGCCGGACACCGTCCTTCTCCATGCTGACGGGAGATTTCCTCACCCTCGTGCAGTAGGACCTGCCCGTCAAAGTGGTGCTGTTCGCCAACTCCTCCTCGGTCATGGTCGAGTGGGAAATGCTCGTAGCCGGACTGCCGTCGTACGGAACGGCCCACCGCAATCCCGACTTCGCGCCGCGTCGCCCGGGTGGCGGGCGCCTACGGGGTCCGGGTCGAGAAGCCGGAACTCCCGGCGGGTCCGTGGAAAGACGCGTTCGCACACGAGGGACCTGCACCGGCGGACGTCATGACCGATCCGAATGCGCTTCCATTCCACCGCGGATCAGGGCCGAAATGGTCACGGGATGAGCCCTTTCCGCCGGCAAGACCGTACTCGACGGGGGCGTCGCCCGGATGCTGCGGAGGTTGCCCTCGAATCTCGGGAATGTGCCCAGGCCATAAGCCGTTCCGGCGCGCTCCGGAGCGCAGGAGTGCCGCCGGCCGCGCGGGGCATGCATCCCCGTAGGCGTGTTCGAGGTTCCGGGAAGGGGATGGGGGAGTCGCCGTGCGGGTGGGGGCGAAAGCCGGTCAGCAGATGCGAAGGGGCCGGCCAGGCGCGCGGGAGCCGGCCGAGGAGGTGGAGACGGAGCGGCGGATGAGCCGCCGGCTCCGCCGGGCCGATCTCCGGGGCGTGGGCGATGTCCGGCGCGCCCTGCGGGAGTTGCTGCGGGAGTGGGGGAGACCGGAGGCCGCCGACGTGGCGGAGCTGCTGACCACGGAGCTCGTCACCAACGCGCTGGTGCACACCGACCAGGGGGCCGAGGTCACCGCCCGGCTCGCCGGCTCCCGGCTACGGGTCGAGGTCCTCGACCACACCGCGAAGCGCCCCGAGCCGCTCGTACCGACCGCCGACGACGGTACGCACGGCAGGGGGCTGCTCCTGGTGCAGGCGCTGGCCGATGCGTGGGGGGTGACGGCGCGGGGGATCGGGAAGGTCGTGTGGTTCGAACTGGGCGGGACGGAAGAGGACGCGGCCGAGCGGGACAGGGCAGAGCGGGGCCGGGCGGAGCGGCCGGGGGTGGGACGGGACGGGTCGGAACAGCCGGGGACAGCAGGGGACGGGGCGCCGGAGGTGGGCCCTCCGGCGCCCCGTCGTGGGTGACGCGCGAATCCGTCAGCCGAACTGCTGCTCCAGGTCCTTGAGTTTGCGTTCCAGTGAGTCGAGGCGGGGGATGGTCTGGGTGTCGTCCTCCGCCGTGAGGTCGACGGTCCGGTTCCCGGAGACGTCAGTGGAGCTGGAGCCCCCGCGGCCGACGGCCTGGAGGGAGGGGCGCTGGCGCAGTGGCAGTTGTCCCGGTTCCACTATGGCGGGCTCCGCGCCGACCGGCGCGGAGCCCGATCCCGCGGTCAGGCCGGGCACTTCGACCTGGCGGCCGCGCGGCCGCCCGAAGGCCCGGTTCTGGCGTCCGAGCGCCTTGAGGTGGGCGCGCTCGAGGCGCTGCTGCTCCCGCCGGCGGAGCCGGGTCTGCTCCCGCTCCCGCTTGTCCTCGCGTACCTCCTCGACGGCCTCGTCGAGGGTCCGTACGCCCTCCAGCAGCATGAGCGACCAGGCGCCGAAGGTCTCGCGCGGCGCGCGCAGCCAGCGGACGATCCGGATCTGCGGCAACGGACGCGGGACCAGGCCCTGTTCGCGCAGGGCGGCGCGGCGGGTCTGCTTGAGGGCACGGTCGAAGAGGACGGCCGCGGACAGCGACATGCCGGCGAAGAACTGCGGGGCACCGGCGTGGCCCATCCCGCGCGGCGCGTGCACCCAGTTGAACCAGGCGGCCGCGCCGGCGAACATCCACACCAGGAGGCGGGAGCCGAGCGCCGCGTCGCCGTGGCTGGCCTCGCGGACCGCGAGCACCGAGCTGAACATGGCGGCGCCGTCGAGGCCGAACGGGACCAGGTACTCCCAGCCGCCGGAGAGGTTGAGGTTCTGGCGGCCGAAGCCGACCAGGCCGTGGAAGGAGAGTGCCGCGGCCACCGCGGCACAGCAGAACAGCAGGGCGTAGGACGCGATCCCGTAGATCGCCTCCTTGCGGCGCCGACGCTCCTCGCTGCGCTCCCAGCTGTCGTCGGCGGCGGCCTTCTCCCCCTCGCGCTTGCCGCGGGCCAGCACCGCCACTGCCGCAAGCACGCCGAGGATCAGCAGGCTGCCGGGAAGCAGCCAGTCCAGCGATATGTCGGTCAGTCTCATCCGGTGTCCCTTGCATCGCGTGAGCGGCGTTCCGGGCGCCATAGTGGCGGAAGGGGATCGGGCCGCACGCGGGTTTCGGGACAAGAGAACGCCAATGAGGTGCACGGACCTCCGGATAGGGTGATCTGTCTCGAACTCCCGTATGAGTCATGGGAATTGTGTTCGAGTATCCGCACTCCATCGGGTGGTGTGGGGCTCCGGGGCACGGCTCTGCCCGTGCCGCGGGGGTTGGGCCGGGTGGGGGACGCCGGCGGACGCCGTCACGCGGCGGTCGGGGCCGTCAGCCGGGCGATCCGCTCCGGGTCGCCCGTGCGCGGGCACGTGACGCACGTGTCCTGCGGCCGCACCGTGTAGAAGAGGCAGCAGCCGGCCCGGTCGCGGGTCGCGAGCTCCTCGCCGTCCGGGCCGCGCAGGGTGCGGAAGCCGGCCGAGCCCGTGTAGGGGGCGGTCGCCCCGGGCAGCAGCAGCTCCAGCTCCTCCCGGGCGCGGGCCTCCTCGCCGAGCAGTCCGGCGACGTACCAGAGCCCCTCGACCACCTCGTCCGTGACCATGCCCCACAGCGCCCGGCGGCCGCGCCGCATCCGGGGCCCGAAGCCGGTCAGGACGGGTTCGAGGTGGCGGGACACCGCTGCCCGCACCTCCGCCCGCAGGGCCCCCGCGTCCGGGACGACCCGGGCCCCGGGGAGGCCGGCCGCCGGGTCGTCCGGCAGGCAGGCGAAGCCCGCCACGTGGACCGACATCAGCCCGCGCGTGCGGTGGAAGGCCACCGCCGAGGCCGGCAGCTCGGGTACCCGGCGGGCGAGGAACCAGGGCGCCGTGAACAGCAGGCAGGCCGGCCAGGCGTACCGGTGCAGGCCGAAGCCGGCCACCACGTCGGGACGGCCGGGGCACCCGTAGTCCCGCAGGACCTGGGCGGCGTCCCACGCCAGGAACGCGTCGAGGGCCGCACCGCCGGCCCCCAGCCCGTCCGCACCGACCCAGCCGGCACCGCGCGGGGCCGGGTCGCTCGCGGACCGCTCGGTGATCAGCAGTCCCGGGTGGACCGCGGCCAGGCGTGCGTACGCGTCCGCCACCGGAGAGCCGGCGGTGACGGGGGCGGGTGCGGGTGCGGTCGCGGGTGCCGTCGCGGTGGTTGTGGCGGTGGCGGTCGCGGTGGCGACGGGCGGCAGGGCGGCCGGGTCGGGCATGGCGGGACCACCGAATCACGATCGTTAACAGGTAAGCCTTACCTTACCCAAAGTGGTGTGGTCCGTACCGGACGGTCCCTCCGACCGGGTGGTTCGCGTCGCCTATCCTCAGAGCGGGGGGAAGTCCCGGCCATGATCCGGCGCCCACCCCCTGGACCCCGGGAGGAGAGCGACCAGACGTCAGGAGGACCGCGTGCCGACGCCCGATACGGCCTCCACCGACCCGGCCCCGCCGGACCCGGTGCGGCCCTCCACCGCGCCGGAGGCGCCGCCGTCCCCGGAGTCGACGCGCCCGGCCGCGCCCCCGCGGGACGCCGCCCCGACGACGCGCCCGCCCGCGCCCCCGCAGACCTCCGCCGCCGCACTCCCGGACGACCCGGCCGCGGCCCTGCCCGCCGTCCCGACGCAGAAGGTGGCGCGGCACTCCGTCCGCGGCCAGGTCCTCGACGCCCTGCGCGCGGCCCTGGTGGGCGGCGAGCTCGTGCCCGGCGAGATCTACTCCGGCCCCGCACTGGGGGAGCGCTTCGGGGTCTCGGCGACGCCGGTGCGCGAGGCGATGCAGCAACTGGCCGTCGAGGGGGCGGTGGAGTGCCTGCCGAACCGCGGCTTCCGGGTCGTGGAGCGGACCGTGCGCGAGCTGGCCGAGCTGGCGGAGGTGCGCGCCCTGCTGGAGGTGCCGGTGATGCTGCGGCTCGCCCGTACGGTGCCGGCGTCGACCTGGCCCACCCTGCGGCCGCTCGCCGCCGCGACCACCGCCGCGGCGGCCGCCGGTGACGTCGCGGGGTACGCGGAGTCCGACCGGGCGTTCCACCGGGCGGTGCTGTCGCTGGGCGGCAACGAGCAGCTCGTCGCCGTGGCGGACGACCTGCACCGGCGGTCGCAGTGGCCGCTCCCGGGGGTGCCGGCGGTCCGGCGCGCCGACCTGGTCGCCGACGCGGCCGAGCACTCCGCGCTCCTGGACGCGCTGATCGCCCAGGACCTCCCGGTGGTCGAGTCCCTGGTCCGCGAGCACTTCACGGGCTCCCACCCGTAGCGCCCCCGCCCGCCGGCCAGGACCCCGGGGGCCGCCCCAGCGGCCCGGACCTCACGGGCCCGGGCCTCCTGCTCCGGGATCAGACCGCCGGGGACGGGGTCAGCTGGTCGGCCAGCCAGGTGGGGATGCCGCCCAGGAGGCGGAACAGGCGGGCGGCCTCCTGGCGGAGCCGGGTGGCCTCGGGTTCGGGCTCGGCCTCCGCGAGGGCCGCCAGGGCCGGGGCCGTACCGATCAGGAAGCCCAGCTCCTCACGCAGGCGCAGGGACTCCGAGAAGCCGCGCCGGGCCTCGGCCAGCTCGCCCTCCCGCAGCGCCAGCGCCGCCAGGTGCCGGTAGGTGAAGGACAGCAGCAGCAGGTCGCCCTGGGAGGCCGCGCCCGCGTGCGCCCGCCGGTACGCCGGCTTCGCCGACTGCGGGGCGTCCGCCAGGTGCTCGGCCACGAGCCCGCGGCGGAAGTCCAGCAGTGGCCGGAAACGGGAGGAGGGGGAGAGCAGGGCCGCCGCCCGGCCGAGGGCGGAGCGGGCCTCGTCGGCCCGGTCGCGCACCCCCAGCACCGTCGCCGCGTACGCCAGCTGGCCCCGCTCGCAGGCGGCGGCCCCCCGGTCCTCGTCCTCCCGCGCCACCGACTCCGCGGCGCGCAGCGCGTCCTCCGCCTCGGCCCACCCCTGCCCGGTGAACAGGCACCGCTCCACCAGGAGCGCCGTGCGCTGGACCGCGGGGCCGGGCCGGGCGGCATGGGATTCGAGCAGCGCCGCCGCATCCGTCCAACAGCCGCGTGACCGCAGCCGCCATATCGCCCGCTGGAGGGGATCCTCGTCCCCGGCCGTTCCGGTACCCGACATGGCGGTGTCCGCCACATTCCCTCCCCAAAGCGCGCGTCTTCGAGCCCTGTGGGCGAATCCCAGCACACACCGGCGGGCGCGGCCAAGGGGTCAGGTGAACGGTTTCACAATCCATCCGTCGTGTTTTCAGCCAGCCCCCGGCGGGCAGGGAAGCGCCTCCCGGCCCGCCGGACCGACATCGCGTCAGCTCATCCGCAGGGCGAGGAAGAAGTCGAGCTTGTCCTCCAGCCGGGACAGGTCACGGGCCGTCAACTGCTCGATCCGTCCGACGCGGTAGCGCAGCGTGTTGACGTGCAGGTGCAGCCGCGTCGCGCAGCGCGTCCACGAGCCGTCGCAGTCGAGGAACGCCTCCAGCGTCGGGATGAGCTCGGCGCGGTGGCGCCGGTCGTAGTCGCGCAGCGGGTCGAGCAGGCGGGCCGTGAAGGCGCGCCGGACGTCGTCCGGGACGAAGGGCAGCAGCAGTACGTGCGAGGCGAGCTCGTGGTGGCCGGCCGCGCACACCCGCCCCGGGCGGGCCGCGGCGACCCGGCGGGCGTGCCGGGCCTCCTCCAGCGCACCGCGCAGGCCCTCGGCCGAGTGCACGGCGGCGCTCACGCCCAGGGTGAGCCGGCCGTCGTCGGCCAGGCCGGCGGCCAGCGGCTCGCGTACGGCGGTCAGCAGGACGTCGGCGTGCAGCGCGGTGTCCGGGTCGCCCTCGCCCGCCAGCGCGGGCAGCGGGACGAGCGCGATCGCCTCGTCACCCGAATGGGCGACCGCGATCCGGTCGGACGGCTCGGGCCCGGACAGCCGGGGGTCGACCAGGATCTCCTCGAGCAGCGACTGGGCCACCGGGCCGCCGGCGATGTCGCCGCCGTCCCAGTCCACCCGGGCCACCACGACCTGCCAGTGCGGGGCCGCGCCCAGGCCGGGCAGCAGCACCGGGGCGGCGACCCGCAGGCGGGCGGCGATCTCGGCGGGCGCGGCGCCCGTCTGGACCAGCTCCAGCACCTCCTGCGCCAGCCGGCGGCGCACCGTGCGGGCAGCGTCGCGCCGGTCGCGCTCCACGGCGATCAGCTGCGTGACGCCCTGGAGCAGGTCGAGCCGCTCGGCCGGCCAGTCGCCCGCGTCGGCCTCGACGGCCAGCAGCCAGTCGGACAGGACGCTCTCGCGCACGTCGCGCCCGGCCAGGCCCGGGGTGCGGCCGTTCCCCCTGATCGGGAAGAGGGAGTAGGTAATACCCTGGATGGAGATCCGGTGCGGGCCCCGGCGACCGGTCCGGACCGCCGCCAGGTGCTCGCTCGCGAGCGCCGCGCAGACGCCGGGCGAGAGGGGCTCTCCCGCCCCGGCGATCTGGCGCCCCGTGGGGGAGAGCACCCATGCCCGCAGATCGAGGTCGGTGGTGAGCAGGTCCAGCACCACATCCGGTCCGCCACCGGCGGGGCCCGAGGTCATCAGGCGCCGGTGCCGGTCGACCACGGCCGCGAGGTCCCCCGCCCGCTCACCGGACACCTGTCGCACGACGTACTCGGTGATCGTGGCGAATGCAACGTCCTCGTTCACGGCGAACAGCGGCAGCCGGTGCCGGACGCAGGCCGAAACGAGATCTTCGGGGATGCCGCCGATCTCCGCCTCGCCCGCCGCGAGGCCCGCGACGCCCGCACCCACAAGGATTCGTACGAAAGGCTCGGAATCGGCCGGATCTTGTCGCCAGGCGAGGCCCGTCAGCACCAATTCTCCGCCGGAGAGGTACCGGCTCGGGTCTTTCAGGTCCGTGGTCATGACGCCTCGAACCGTGCGGTCGAGTTCTTCGTCGCCGCCGAGCAGCCGCAGGCCCAGCGCTTCGGTTTCCAGCAGTGCGCGCAGCCGCATGGGGTCGTTTCCGATCTGTCTCGATGTTGCCGTTGAAAATCAGCGAGGTGTGCGGTTCTCGCCTTTCATACGAATCTACAAGACGAGGGAGGTCGTCAGCCAACTGCTTCATGGTTTCGGTGACTGCACCCGAGGGACGCGCGGCTTGTGTACTGACTCCACACCGCGTTAACAGCACGTGAACGACCAGTCGAGGGACTCTGGCCCTCCTGGCTTGAAGTGAACGACCCGATTAAGAAGAAGAGAGCCGCACATGGACTTCCTTCGCCCCGGCAGCTGGGAGGAGGCGCTCGCCGCTAAGGCCGAGCACCCCACCGCTGTGCCGATTGCGGGTGGTACCGATGTGATGGTCGAGATCAACTTCGACCACCGCCGTCCGGAGTACCTCCTGGACCTCAACCGCATCGAGCTGCTGCGGGACTGGGAGGTCGGCGAGGAGGTCACCCGTGTCGGCGCCTCCGTCCCGTACACCCAGATCATCGAGAACCTGCGCGGCACCCTGCCGGGCCTCGCGATCGCGTCGCACACGGTCGCGTCCCCGCAGATCCGCAACCGCGGTGGTGTCGGCGGCAACCTCGGCTGCGCCTCGCCCGCCGGTGACGCCCACCCGGCCCTGCTGTCCTCGGGCGCCGAGGTCGAGGTCGAGTCGGTACGCGGCGTCCGCATGATCCCGATCGACGAGTTCTACACCGGCGTCAAGCGCAACGCGCTCGCCGCGGACGAACTCATCAAGTCGGTGCACGTCAAGAACGCCACGGGTCCGCAGCAGTTCTCCAAGGTCGGCACCCGCAACGCGATGGTCATCGCGGTGTGCGCGTTCAGCCTCGCCCTGCACCCGGAGACCCGTACGGTCCGCACCGGCATCGGTTCGGCCGCCCCGACCCCGATCCGCGCGAAGGCCGCCGAGGAGTTCCTCAACGCCGCGCTCGAAGAGGGCGGGTTCTGGGACAACGGCAAGGTCATCACGCCGTCCATCGCCAAGCAGTTCGGTGAGCTCGCCTCCGGCGCCTGCAACCCGATCGACGACGTCCGCGGCACGGCGAAGTACCGCCGTCACGCGGTCGGCATCATGGCTCGCCGCCAGCTCGTCTGGAACTGGGAGCAGTACCGCGGCACCAACGGCCGCACGCTGGAAGGAGCTGCGTAACCATGCGCGTCAATTTCACCGTCAACGGCCGCCCGCAGGAAGCGGATGACGTCTGGGAGGGCGAGTCCCTCCTCTACGTCCTGCGCGAGCGCCTGGGCCTGCCCGGTTCCAAGAACGCCTGCGAGCAGGGCGAGTGCGGCTCCTGCACCGTGCGCCTCGACGGCGTGCCGGTCTGTTCCTGCCTGGTCGCGGCCGGTCAGGTCGAGGGCCGGGACGTCGTGACCGTCGAGGGTCTGGCCGACTTCTCCAAGAAGCGCGAGGAGCACGGCCACGCGTGCGGCACCGGCGCGTGCGGCGGCGCCGGCGGCGTCTCCACCGACGCGGCCAAGCAGTGGTCCGCCAAGGGCACCGACTCCCAGACCGGTGAGGGCGTCGAGCTCTCCCCGATCCAGCAGGCGTTCATCGACGCCGGCGCCGTCCAGTGCGGCTTCTGCACCCCGGGTCTGCTGGTCCAGGCCGACGCGCTCCTGGAGCGCAACGCCTCCCCGTCCGACCAGGACATCCGTGAGGCCCTGTCCGGCAACCTCTGCCGCTGCACGGGCTACGAGAAGATCCTCGACGCGGTCCGCCTGGCGGCCGCCCGCCAGGGAGAGGCGGTCTGATCATGGCCAACACCCGCACCGCTCCTTCCGGTACGCCGACCAACGTCTCCCAGAAGCACAACAAGGGCGGCATCGGCGAGTCCACGCTCCGCCCGGACGGCACCCTCAAGGTCACCGGCGAGTTCGCGTACTCCTCGGACATGTGGCACGAGGACATGCTGTGGGGCCAGACCCTGCGCAGCACCGTCGCCCACGCCGAGATCGTGAGCATCGACATCTCCGAGGCGCTGGCCATGCCGGGCGTCTACTCGGTCCTGACGTACGACGACCTGCCGGCCGAGATGAAGAACTACGGCCTCGAGATCCAGGACACCCCCGTCCTGGCCAACGGCCGGGTACGCCACCACGGTGAGCCGGTCGCCCTCGTGGCCGCCGACCACCCGGAGACCGCCCGCCGCGCGGCCGCCAAGATCAAGATCGAGTACCGGGAGCTGCCGCTCGTCACGGACGAGGCCTCCGCCCTCGCCGCCGACGCGCCGCTGATCCACGAGGGCCGCGACGACCACCACGCCGGTCACGTCCCGCACCCGAACATCGTGCACCGCCAGCCGATCATCCGCGGCAACGTGGAGGAGGCGCGCAAGCGCGCCGACGTGATCGTCGAGGGCGAGTACACCTTCGGCATGCAGGACCAGGCCTTCCTCGGCCCGGAGTCCGGCCTGGCCGTGCCGTCCGAGGACGGCGGTGTCGACCTGTACGTCGCCACCCAGTGGCTGCACTCGGACCTCAAGCAGATCGCCCCCGTCCTCGGCCTGCCCGAGGAGAAGGTGCGCATGACGCTCTCCGGCGTCGGCGGTGCCTTCGGCGGCCGCGAGGACATCTCGATGCAGATCCACGCCTGCCTGCTGGCCCTCGCGACCAACAAGCCGGTCAAGATCGTCTACAACCGGTTCGAGTCCTTCTTCGGACACGTGCACCGCCACCCGGCGAAGCTGTACTACGAGCACGGCGCCACCAAGGACGGCAAGCTCACGCACATGAAGTGCAAGATCGTCCTGGACGGCGGCGCCTACGCGTCGGCCTCCCCGGCGGTCGTCGGCAACGCCTCCTCGCTCTCCGTCGGCCCGTACGTCATCGACGACGTCGACATCGAGGCCGTCGCCCTGTACACGAACAACCCGCCCTGCGGCGCCATGCGCGGCTTCGGCGCCGTCCAGGCCTGCTTCGCGTACGAGGCCCAGATGGACAAGCTCGCGGCGAAGCTGGGCATGGACCCGGTCGAGTTCCGCCAGCTCAACGCCATGGAGCAGGGCACGATCATGCCCACCGGCCAGGTCGTGGACTCGCCCGCGCCGGTCGCCGAACTGCTGCGCCGGGTCAAGGCCCGCCCGCTGCCGCCGGAGCGCCAGTGGGAGACGGCCGGCGAGGGCGCGGACGTCCGCGCGCTGCCCGGCGGCCTGTCCAACACCACCCACGGCGAGGGCGTCGTCCGCGGCGTCGGCTACGCGGTCGGCATCAAGAACGTCGGCTTCTCCGAGGGCTTCGACGACTACTCCACCGCCCGCGTGGTCATGTCGGTCGTGAACGGCGAGCCCGTCGCGATGGTCCACACGGCCATGGCCGAGGTCGGCCAGGGCGGCGTCACCGTCCACGCGCAGATCGCCCGTACCGAGCTGGGCGTCACCAACGTGACGATCCACCCGGCCGACACGCAGGTCGGCTCCGCCGGTTCCACGTCCGCCTCCCGGCAGACGTACATGACCGGTGGCGCCGTGAAGAACACCTGCGAGGCCGTGCGCGAGGCGGTCCTGGAGATCGGCCGCCGCAAGAACGGCTCGTACCACCCGGCGTGGGCCACCGCCGAGCTCCTCCTGGAGGGCGGCAAGGTCGTCACCGACGGCGGCGAGGTGCTGGCGGAGATCGCCGACATCCTCGACGGCGAGGACGACATCGACATCGAGCTCGAGTTCCGCCACCGGCCGACCGTCGCGTTCGACCTGGTCACCGGCCAGGGCGACGGCCACGTCCAGTACACGTTCGCCGCGCACCGCGCGGTGGTCGAGGTGGACACCGAGCTCGGCCTGGTCAAGGTCGTCGAGCTGGCCACCGCCCAGGACGTGGGCAAGGCGCTCAACCCGCTCTCCGTCGTCGGCCAGATCCAGGGTGGTACCACCCAGGGCCTCGGTGTCGCGGTGATGGAGGAGATCATCGTGGACCCGAAGACCGCGAAGGTGCGCAACCCCTCCTTCACGGACTACCTGATCCCGACGATCCTCGACACCCCGAGCATCCCGGTCGACTACCTGGAGCTCGCGGACCCGAACGCGCCGTACGGCCTGCGCGGCCTCGGCGAGGCCCCGACCCTGTCGTCCACCCCGGCCGTCCTCGCGGCGATTCGCCAGGCGACCGGCCTGGAGCTGAACAAGACCCCGATCCGTCCCGAGGCCCTCACCGGAACCCTCTAGGACGGCGGATGCCGGGGGCCCGAGGCCCCCGGCACCCAGGGACCCCCCACGGGTCCCACCCCCGGGACCGGGACGTCCCGGAACAACCCTCCGGGGGCGCACGGCCCCCGGACCCCGCTCCGGGGGACGCACAGCCCCCGGAACGCAAGACTCTCCGGGCGGTGCGCATGGGAACGTCACACTTCACCGCGCACCGCCCGGAGCACCGAAGTACCGCACCGCTCGCGGAACGCTTCACCCCCGCATCAAGGGATGCCACCTCATCACCCGATGCACCGGCTTTGCCGCACACCCCAGCAGTAACACAGCTCGGGCCGTCACCCCGGGTCGTGCAGCCAACGCAGTCCCAAATCCCGCAGCCTCTTGCACCTCATGCGGGTGCCCCTTTGAACCTTGGGAGTTAGGCACCATGACCCAGTCGTCAGTGGAGCCCAAGACCACCGCGGAAGACGCCGGCGAGGGAACTCGCCAGCCCGCGGGCAAGTCTTGGCTCGACCGGTACTTTCACATCACCCACAGAGGATCCACGGTCACGCGCGAAGTGCGCGGCGGCATCACCACCTTCATGGCGATGGCGTACATCCTCTTGCTCAACCCGCTCATCCTCTCGGGCAAGGACGTCGCGGGCGACACCCTGAGCCAGAAGGCCCTCATCACGGCCACCGCCTTCGCCGCGGCCGTGACCACGCTCCTGATGGGCTTCGTCGGCAAGGTACCGCTGGTCCTCGCCGCCGGCCTCTCCGTCTCCGGTGTGATCTCCTCGCAGGTCGCCCCCGAGATGACCTGGCCGCAGGCCATGGGCATGTGCGTGATGTACGGCGTCGTGATCATGCTCCTGGTCGTCACCGGCCTCCGCGAGATGATCATGAACGCCATCCCGCTCGCCCTGAAGCACGCGATCACCATGGGCATCGGCATGTTCGTCGCCCTGATCGGCCTCTTCAAGGCCGGCTTCGTGGGCCGCGGTCCCGAGTTCGGTCCCCCCGTGACGCTCGGCCCGACGGGTGAGCTCGCCGGTTGGCCCGTCGCCATCTTCTGCCTCACCCTGCTCACCATCTTCGCCCTCCAGGCCCGCAAGGTCCCCGGCGCGATCCTGATCGGCATCGTCGGCGGCACCGCCGTCGCCGCGATCCTCAACGCCGTCATCGACATCGACGCCAAGGCCTGGAAGAACGGCCCGCCGGTGCTCTCCGGCTCCGCGGTCTCGATGCCCGACTTCTCGCTCTTCGGCAAGGTCGAGTTCGGCGGCTGGGGCGACGTCGGCGTGATGACCGTCGGCATGATCGTCTTCACCCTGGTCCTGGCCGGCTTCTTCGACGCGATGGCCACCATCATCGGCGTCGGCACCGAGGCCAAGCTCGCCGACGACAAGGGCCGCATGCCCGGTCTGTCGAAGGCCCTGTTCATCGACGGTGCCGGCGGTGCCATCGGCGGCATCGCGGGCGGCTCCGGCCAGACCGTGTTCGTCGAGTCCGCCACCGGTGTCGGAGAGGGTGCCCGTACCGGCCTCGCCTCGGTCGTCTCCGGCCTGTTCTTCGCCGCCTGCCTCTTCTTCACCCCGATCACGCAGATCGTCCCGGGTGAGGTCGCCTCCGCGGCCCTGGTCGTCATCGGCGCGATGATGATGCAGAACGCCCGCCACGTGGACTGGGCCGACAGCGCCACCAGCATCCCGGTCTTCCTGACCGTCGTGCTGATGCCGTTCACCTACTCGATCACGGCCGGTGTCGCCGCCGGCGTCATCTCCTACGTCGTGATCAAGATCGCCCAGGGCAAGGCCCGCGAGATCGGCGGCTTCATGTGGGGCCTGACCGCGATCTTCGTGGTCTTCTACGCCCTGCACCCCATCGAGGGCTGGCTCGGCGTCCACTGAGCCCCCCCGGTGACCGGCACCGGCTGACCCACCCAGGTCGGCCGGTGCCGCACCCGCACCACCCGCGCCACCCACCCGCACCACCCCGCACCACCCGCCCCGCGCACGCGCATCCGATACTGGAACCCGAACCTCGTCAGGAGGCCGACATGCTGGACATCGCCGAAGAGCTGAACCGGTGGGTCGAGCAGGGACGCGACTTCGCCATCGCCACCGTGGTGTCGGTGGGCGGCAGCGCGCCCCGGCAGCCCGGTGCGGCGCTCGCCGTCGACGGCGACGGCACGGCCATCGGCTCGGTCTCCGGCGGATGCGTGGAGGGTGCGGTCTACGAGCTGTGCCAGCAGGCCCTCGAAGACGGCGAGACCGTCGTCGAGCGCTTCGGCTACAGCGACGACGACGCCTTCGCCGTGGGTCTGACCTGCGGCGGCATCATCGACATCCTCGTCACCCCGGTCCGCGCGGACTCGCCGCAGCGCCAGGTGTACGCCGCCGCGCTCGCGGCCGCCGCGGCCGGCGAGCCCGCCGCCGTGGCCCGGATCGCCGAGGGCCCCGCCGAGCTCATGGGCAAGGTGGTCCTGGTCCGCTCCGACGGCGGGTACGAGGGCGGCCTGGGCGGCCACCCCGAGCTGGACCGCACGGTCGCCGAGGAGGCCCGCGCGATGCTCGACGCCGGCCGCACCGGAACCCTCGAGATGGGCGCCGACGGCCGGCTCTGCGGCAGCCCGCTGAAGCTCCTGGTCGAGTCGAGCGTCCCCGCCCCCCGCATGATCGTCTTCGGCGCCATCGACTTCGCCTCCGCGCTCGTGCGCATCGGCAAGTTCCTCGGCTACCACGTCACCGTCTGCGACGCCCGGCCCGTCTTCGCCACGAAGACCCGCTTTCCGGACGCCGACGAGATCGTCGTGGACTGGCCCCACCGCTACCTCGCCGAGACGGACGTCGACGGCCGGACCGTGCTGTGCGTGCTCACGCACGACGCCAAGTTCGACGTCCCGCTCCTGGAACTCGCCCTCAGGCTCCCCGTCGCCTACGTCGGCGCGATGGGCTCCCGCCGGACCCACGAGGACCGCAACAAGCGGCTGCGCGAGGTCGGCGTCACCGAACTCGAGATCGCCCGCCTGCGCTCCCCGATCGGCCTGGACCTCGGCGCCCGCTCCCCGGAGGAGACCGCGCTGTCCATCGCCGCGGAGATCGTCGCCAACCGGCGCGGCGGCAGCGGCGCCGCCCTGACCGGCGCCCACACCCCGATCCACCACGACAGCAGCGAGCGGGTCGTGAGGCCCACCCCTGGGGCAAGGGGGCTTCGCCCCTGGCCTGCGGCCACCCCAGGCCCGGGCCTGCCTCCGGACCAGCCTGCCATGACGCCTCAAGAGGCTCCCCCACACACCACAGGGCGGCACTCCCTGGAGCGGGTGACCCGGATCCCCGTCACGGGGCCACCGGGCGCGAAGCCCCTTGTCAGTGCCGTGATTCAGACTGACGTACGACGGGGAGGAGTCCGGGGCAAGGGGGGCGATGTCGATGATGTTCGGGTACTCGGACGACTGGTGGGTGATCCTGCTGCTCCCGGCCGTGCTGTGGGTCCCGTTCGGGCCGTTCCTCATGCTCGCGCTGGGGTCGTCCTGCGCGGGCAAGCCCGGTCGCGGCAGGCGGTGGGCCTCGGTGCTGATCCCGCTGGTCCCCGTCGTGACCGCGTTGGTCCCCATGGTCTTCCCGCTGGAGAAGTGGGAGCGGCCCCGATTGGTGGACGGCAGCCTGGGGCCGCCGGAGCACTTGTACGACTTCCTCGGCTTCTTCGCCGTGTACGTCGGGGGCATCACGTTCGGGCCGTGGCTGCTGGGCTACGCCTGCACCCACCTGGCGCGCTTCGTGCGGGCCCGCATACGCGCCCGACGGGGCGGCCCGGCGGAGCCGCCGGAGGCCGCCCACGCGACTCCGGAGGCGTCCGCACCGTAACCCGGACGCTTCCCTACTGCTGCCTGCAGCCGCCCTGCTGACGGGCGATCAGGAAGAGACGGCGTGCGGGGCCGGGAGGGGCTCCGGGCGGTCCAAGAAGGCGAGGACGGCCCGCTTCTCGGGCAGGTACACCTCCGGGAGGTCGACCTCGGGGAGGGTGATCTCGCCCTGGCGGACGAAGCCGATCCGGCCCAGCAGGGCGAGGGCCTTGTCGTTGCGGGCGTCGGGCTCGCCGACGGCGCGCAGGGCCGCCGGGTCCCGGAAGAGGAAGCGGATCAGCGATCCGATCAGCGTACGGCTGAAGCCGGGGCGGGGGCCGCCCGTAGCCGGGGCCAGCATGAGGTGCACGCCGACGTCGCCCTCGCGCACCTCATAGCACTCGCTGATCCGGTCCTCGGACGGCTGGTACGTCTGGAACAGCGCCACCGGCTCGCCGTCCAGCCGGACCATGAACGCGTGGTGCGTGTGACGGCGGTCCACGTCCTCGTATATCTCCTGGACCAGTTCCCGGCTCGCGCCGTTCATCCCCCAGAACTCGGCGCGCTCCTCGAGGACCCACGAGTGCAGCACGGAGGAGTCGGCGGCCGGGTCGACGGGCGTGAAGCGGACGGTTCCGAACCCCTCGACGGTCTCGGTGTAGACATCGGCGCGGGCGGTGGAGGGCGCGGAGTCGGGTCTCATGGGGGGCTCGTTCCGTTCGATGGGAGGGGCCGGCCGCGAGGCCGGGTGGAGGGGTCCACGGATGAGAGATTAGGTTAGGCTGGCCTAAATGTAACGATCAAGGGGGGTAGGGCCCTGGAATTCGCCCTGCACCCGGCGTGGCCAGCGACTGGGCGCGCACCCCCTGGCCTACTGGCGTCCCCCCGCCGACGCCTGACCCCTCCAAGCCCCCGGTCCTACCCCTCGAAGCCCCCGGTCCCATCCCCTCGAAGCGCTGCCGTCCCGTGGTGTGTGGGGGAGCCTCTTGAGGCGTCATGGCAGGCTGGTCCGGAGGCAGGCCCGGGCCTGGGGTGGCCGCAGGCCAGGGCGAAGCCCCA
>NZ_JOGB01000007.1 GCF_000719335.1 Streptomyces sp. NRRL S-87 | reverse complement strand
ACGCTGTTGAGTTCTCAAGGTGCGGACGCTTCCTTTGTTCCCGTTTCCGGGCCCTCCGGGCGCTTCCTTCGTTTCCGACTCTATCAGATCTTTTCTCGATCCGATTTCCTCGGTGCTTTCCGGTTCCGGCCCGTTTCCCTTTCGGGGGGCTTTTCCCTTTCGGCGTTTCAGACTCTATCAGGTTTCCCTGGTCCGAATTCCCACCCCCTTCGGACCGGTTCGGGCACACGACTGTGCCGTCGGTCTTTCCGGGGTAGAGCCGTAAACGTACTGGAGCGGGGCCCCCGATGCAAATCGGGGGCCCCGCTCCTGGGCCGAGAGGGCGAGGTCCGTCAGACCTCGACCACCACGGGGAGGATCATCGGGCGGCGGCGGTAGCCGTCGGAGACCCACTTGCCCACCGTGCGGCGGATGAGTTGCTGCAGCTGGTGGGGTTCGAGGACCCCGTCGGCGGCCTGCCGCGCGATGGCGTCCTCGATCCTCGGGACGACCGCGGCGAAGGCGGAGTCCTCGATGCCGGAGCCGCGGGCGTGGATGTTCGGTCCGCCCACGACCTTGCCGGTGGTGCTGTCCACCACGACGAAGACCGAGATGATGCCCTCGTCCCCGAGGATGCGGCGGTCCTTGAGCGAGCTCTCGGTGACGTCGCCGACCGAGAGGCCGTCCACGTACACGTAGCCGGCCTGGACCTTGCCGCTGATGCGGGCCTTGCCGTCGATCAGGTCGACGCAGATGCCGTCCTCGGCGATGACGATGCGGTCCTTCGGCACGCCGGTGAGGGCGCCCAGCTCGGCGTTGGCACGCAGGTGGCGCCATTCACCGTGGACCGGCATCAGGTTCCGCGGCTTGCAGATGTTGTAGAAGTACAGCAGCTCGCCGGCGGAGGCGTGGCCCGAGACGTGGACCTTGGCGTTGCCCTTGTGGACCACGTTGGCGCCCCACCGGGTCAGGCCGTTGATCACGCGGTAGACCGCGTTCTCGTTGCCCGGGATCAGGGACGACGCCAGGATCACGGTGTCGCCCGGGACGATCCGGATCTGGTGGTCGCGGTTGGCCATGCGGGACAGCGCGGCCATGGGCTCGCCCTGCGAGCCCGTGCAGACCAGGACGACCTCGTGGTCGGGCAGGTCGTCGAGGGTCTTGACGTCGACGACCAGGCCGCCGGGCACGTTGAGGTAGCCCAGGTCGCGGGCGATGCCCATGTTGCGGACCATCGAGCGGCCGACGAAGGCCACGCGGCGGCCGTACTCGTGCGCCGCGTCGAGGATCTGCTGGATGCGGTGCACGTGGCTCGCGAACGAAGCGACGATGATCCGCTTCTGGGCGTTCGCGAAGACCGTGCGCAGCACGTTGGAGATGTCCCGCTCGTGCGGGGTGAAGCCCGGGACCTCGGCGTTCGTGGAGTCGGTGAGGAGGAGGTCGATGCCCTCCTCGCTCAGCCGGGCGAAGGCGTGCAGGTCGGTCAGGCGGTTGTCCAGCGGGAGCTGGTCCATCTTGAAGTCGCCGGTGTGCACGACCATGCCCGCGGGGGTGCGGATGGCGACGGCCAGGGCGTCGGGGATGGAGTGGTTGACGGCGATGAACTCGCAGTCGAACGGGCCGAGGTTCTCGCGGTCGCCCTCGGCCACCTCGAGGGTGTAGGGGCGGATCCGGTGCTCCTGGAGCTTGGCCTCGATGAGGGCCAGGGTCAGCTTGGAGCCGATGAGCGGGATGTCGGCCTTCTCCCGCAGCAGGTAGGGGACGGCGCCGATGTGGTCCTCGTGGCCGTGCGTGAGCACGATGCCCTCGATGTCGTCCAGGCGGTCCCTGATGGACGTGAAGTCCGGCAGGATCAGGTCGACGCCCGGCTGCTCCTCCTCGGGGAAGAGGACGCCGCAGTCGACGATGAGCAGGCGGCCGCCGTACTCGAAGACGGTCATGTTCCGGCCGATCTCACCGAGGCCGCCGAGCGGGGTGACGCGGAGGCCGCCCTCGGGGAGCTGCGGAGGCGCGCCGAGTTCCGGATGCGGATGGCTCAAAAGTCTCTCCTCACCACACGCGCCACGTACCTCCTGGGCACGTGGCGCGCATGACAATCGTGCACTTGCTGTTGACTTGTGTGGTCGTGCTGTTCAGTTGTGAAGTCTGGTGTCAGAGCTGTACCCCGCCGGCGGCGAGGTCGACCTTGAGCTGGGCGGTCTCGGCCTCGGTGAGCCCGATCATCGGCAGCCGGAGCGGGCCGCCGGGCAGGCCCTGGAGGGCGAGCGCGGCCTTGGTGGTCATGACGCCCTGGGTACGGAACATGCCCGTGAAGACCGGCAGCAGCTTCTGGTGGATCTCGGTGGCCTTCTGCACGTCGCCGCTCAGGTGCGCGTCGAGCATGGCACGCAGGTCGGGGGCCACGACGTGGCCGACGACCGAGACGAAGCCGATCGCGCCGACGGAGAGCAGCGGCAGGTTCAGCATGTCGTCGCCGGAGTACCAGGCGAGGCCGCTGCGGGCGATGGCCCAGCTGGCGCGGCCGAGGTCGCCCTTGGCGTCCTTGTTGGCGACGATGCGCGGGTGCTCGGCGAGCCGGACGAGGGTGTCCGTGTCGATCGGGACGCCGCTGCGGCCGGGGATGTCGTAGAGCATGACGGGCAGCTCGGTGGCGTCGGCGATCGCCGAGAAGTGCCGGACCAGGCCCTCCTGCGGGGGCTTGTTGTAGTACGGCGTGACGGCGAGCAGGCCGTGCGCGCCGGCGGCCTGGGCCTGGCGGGCCAGCTCGATGCTGTGGTGGGTGTCGTTGGTGCCGATGCCGGCGACGACGTGGGCCCGGTCTCCGACCGCCTCGAGCACGGCTCGTACGAGGTCGTTTTTCTCCGCGTCGGTGGTGGTGGGGGACTCGCCGGTGGTCCCGTTGATGATCAGGCCGTCGTTGCCTGCGTCGACGAGGTGGGAGGCGAGTCGCTGAGCACCGTCGAGGTCGAGCGCGCCCTCGGCCGTGAAGGGCGTGACCATCGCGGTGAGGACCCTGCCGAAGGGGGTCTGCGGAGTGGAGATCGGAGCCATGGGTAACACGCTACTCGCTGCTCTGCCCGCGGTGCCCCCTTGGGGGGACGTGTAGGAGGGACCTCCCAGTGTCGGCCGTGCGGGTTGTTGGATCCCGGCACTGCCTGCTCGGGGGTTCAAGCAGTGCCGGGTCCGTTTGATCAGCCTAGATGAACTTCACGAAACGTCGCAATACGGACACTTCGGCTGATTCCTCGCACATGGGTACGCTACGGCGCGACGCGGCCGTTCTTGTTGAACGCGGCGTAGGTGAGGGGCATGAGCCCGGCCCAGTGCTGCTCCATCTTCTCGCCCACCATCTCGATCTCGCGCTGCGGGAACGAGGGCACGGCGGCCAGCTCGTGCTGCGTGCGCAGGCCGAGGAAGTGCATCAGCGAGCGGGCGTTGCAGGTGGCGTACATCGAGGAGTACAGGCCGACCGGGAGCACCGAGCGGGCCACCTCGCGGGCGACGCCGGCGGCGAGCATCTCCTGGTAGGCGTCGTACGCCTGACGGTACGAGTCCTCCATGACGCGGCCGGTCAGCTCGTGCTGCGCCCGGGTGCCCTCGACGAACACGTACTTGCCCGGGCGGCCTTCCTGGACCAGCTTGCGGGACTCGTCCGGCACGTAGAACACCGGCTGGAGCTCCCGGTAGCGGCCGGATTCCTCGTTGTACGACCATCCGACGCGGTGCCGCATGAACTCGCGGAACACGAAGATCGGCGCACTGATGAAGAAGGTCATCGAGTTGTGCTCGAAGGGGCTGCCGTGGCGGTCCCGCATCAGGTAGTTGATGAGACCCTTCGAGCGCTCGGGGTCCTTCTGGAGCTCGTCCAGGGACTGCTCGCCGGCCGTCGACACGCGCGCGGCCCACAGCACGTCGCTGTCCGTGGCCGCGTGCTTGACCAGCTCCACGGTGACGTCGCTGCGGAAGCTGGGTTTCAGGTCGGGTGCGGGGGTCTCGCTCACCGGCGAAGGGTCCTTCCAGTACGTGGCCAGGGGCGGCGCCCACTCTACGGGGCACGACGGACCTCGCCGGACCGCCGACCCGGTGACCGGCCGGAGGGGCAGTCCACGGGACGGACTTCGTCGAATTTGCCGAAAAGGGGCACCCGGGGGGCCGTTCGTGCGTCCTACCTCACAGCAAGGTCGTTTCCGTACGTCCGCCCCGCCCGTACCCGTGAGGAGATGCCGCCCCGATGTTCCGCCGGCGCGAGTCCGTCCCGTTCGCCTTCGTCGCCGAGGCCGACCGATTCCGCAGTAACGTCACTCCCCCGCCGCGCGAGCGTCCGGGCCTCGGGCAGATCGCCGCCCGTAGTCTGGTCGGGATCACAGTGGTGGCCGGTCTCGTCGGCGCCCTGCTCTTCGGGATGCCCGCGCTGCAACCGCAGACGCCGGGCGGGGCCGAGCAGTCCACGGCCTCCTCCGAGGGCCGCTGACGCCGTCCGGCCCCCCTGGGGTGGAAGGCCATTGACGGGCTGGATAGCCTCACCGGCACAGCCCAACCGAATGTGCATGTGAGTGAGGACCAGCCGTGCCCCTGCCCTTCCTGACGGCTTCGGACAGCGCATTCGACGCGCACGACGAGTTCGACGCGGCCCTGCCGCACGCCGACCACGACCAGTGGCGGCGCCCCTACCGGCCGGGCCCCTGGCGTGTGGCAGCCGCCGCGCTGCTGCTGCTCCTGGGGTCCTTCATGCTGCTGGCCACGGTCGTCGTGGCCTTCGCCGGCGCCCTGACGGGCACTCTGGTCTGCCTCGGAGCGGCGCTCCTCGTGATCGGCTCGGCCCTGCGCATGCTGCGGGCCGGCGTCTGGGTGAGCCGCGCGGGCCTGCGCCGGGTGTCGTTCTTCGGCACCCGTACGGTCGCCTGGTCCGAGGTCACCGAGATCCGCACCGTCCAGCAGCCGGTCCGCTGGCTGGGCCTGCCCCGTACGGTGCAGGGCCAGGCGCTGACGGCCGCGGCCCGTTCGGGTTCCGCGCTGCCGGTGCTGCTGACCGACCACAACGCCGACTTCCTCTCCCGTACCGAGGCCTTCGACCGGGCCGCGGACACGCTGGAGGCCTGGGCCGCGGAGTACGCCCCGGCCGGCGCGGCGTCGTAACACCGCGGAGGAACGACGCAGGGCCGGCTCCGCGGAGCCGGCCCTGGAAGCCCGTCGGGGTCTCAGACCCCGACGGGCTTCTTCGCGTGCAGCGCGATCGCCCGCTGCATGGCCTTGCGCGCCCGCGGGGTGTCGCGGGCGTCGTGGTAGGCCACGGCCAGCCGGAACCAGCAGCGCCAGTCGTCGGGGCTGTCCTCGGTCTCGGCCTTGCGGCGCGCGAAGACCTCGTCGGCGGAGTCCCGCAGGATCCGGCCGTACCCGTCCCTGGCCAACTCGTCGACGGGCAGGCCGCCCTGGGCGTCCAGTTCGGCGGCGAGACGGTTGGACCGCGCCACGAACTGGGTGTTCTTCCACAGGAACCAGATGCCGATCACCGGCAGGATCAGCACGGCCACGCCGAAGGTCACCGTCAGCACGGTGCCGTGCTGGACGAGCAGCACGCCGCGGCTGCCGACCAGGACGAAGTAGACGACCAGGACGGCGGCCGTGAGCAGATAGGTGAGCTTCGCGCGCATGGGTGGGCCTCAGCGGGTCAGAGGTCGAGGAAGTTTTCCAGGCCGAAGGTGAGGCCCGGAGTGGTCACCACGCGGCGGGCGCCCAGCAGGACGCCGGGCATGAAGCTGCTGTGGTGGAGGGAGTCGTGGCGGATGGTCAGGGTCTCGCCCTCGCCGCCGAGCAGCACCTCCTGGTGGGCCAGCAGGCCGCGCAGGCGGACCGCGTGCACCGGGACGCCGTCCACGTCGGCGCCGCGGGCGCCGTCGAGGGCGGTGGCGGTGGCGTCGGGCATGGGGGCGCAGCCGGCCTCGGCCCGGGCGGCCGCGATCAGCTGGGCGGTGCGGGTGGCCGTGCCGGAGGGGGCGTCGACCTTGTTGGGGTGGTGCAGCTCGACGACCTCGACCGACTCGAAGTAACGGGCGGCCTGGGCGGCGAACTTCATGGTGAGGACGGCGCCGATGGAGAAGTTCGGCGCGATGAGCACGCCGGTCTCCGGGGAGGCGGCGAGCCAGGTGCGCAGCTGCGCGAGGCGGTCCTCGTCCCAGCCGGTGGTGCCGACCACGGCGTGGATGCCGTGGCGCACGCAGAAGTCGAGGTTGCCCATCACCGAGGCGGGGGTGGTCAGCTCGACGGCGACCTGGGCGCCGGCCTCGGCCAGCGTCTCCAGCTTGTCGCCGCTGCCGAGCGCGGCGACCAGTTCCATGTCCTCGGCGGCCTCGACGGCCCGGACGGCCTCCGAGCCGATGCGGCCCTTGGCTCCGAGGACGGCCACGCGCAGCTTGCTCATGTTGTTCGCTTCCTTACGTCGCGTACGTACGTCACTGCCTGTCGCGCCACTGCTGGTCCTGCTAGGCCACCGCTTCGTCGAGGCGGGCGGCCTGCTTCTCCTTGAGCGGGCCGATCACCGAGAGGGACGGTCGCTGGGCCAGTACATCGCGCGCGACGGCCCGGACGTCGTCCGGGGTGACGGCGGCGATGGCGGCGAGCATGTCGGAGACCGACATCTGGGTGCCCCAGCACAGCTCGCTCTTGCCGATGCGGTTCATCAGGGCGCCGGTGTCCTCCAGCCCCAGGACGGTGGAGCCGGAGAGCTGGCCGACGGCCCGCTTGATCTCCTCGTCGGTGAGTCCCTCCGCGGCGACCTTGTCCAGTTCGTCGCGGCAGATCCGCAGGACGTCGTGGACCTGGTTGGGGCGGCAGCCCGCGTACACGCCGAAGAGGCCGGTGTCGGCGAAGCCGGAGGTGTACGAGTACACGCTGTAGGCCAGGCCGCGCTTCTCGCGGACCTCCTGGAACAGCCGGGAGGACATGCCGCCGCCGAGGGCGGTGTTCAGGACGCCCAGGGCCCAGCGGCGGTCGTCGGTGCGGGCCAGGCCCGGCACGCCGAGGACCACGTGGGCCTGCTCGGTCTTGCGGCTGACCAGCTCGACGCGGCCGGCGGCGCGGATGCGGCGGTGGCCGCCGCGCGGGCCGATCGGCTGGGCGTCGGTGTGCTTCAGCGCGCCGGCCTTCTCGAAGGCGGCGCGGACCTGGCGCACGACCTTGGCGTGGTCGACGTTGCCGGCCGCGGCGACGACGAGGTGGCGCGGGTCGTAGTGCTTCCGGTAGAAGCGGGCGATCTGGTCCCGGCTGAGCGCGTTGATCGTGTCGACGGTGCCGAGGACCGGGCGGCCGAGGGGGGTGTCGCCGAGCATCGTGTGCGCGAACAGGTCGTGCACGCAGTCGCCCGGGTCGTCCTCGGTCATCGCGATCTCCTCGAGGATGACGCCGCGCTCGGCGACGACGTCGGACTCGAGGATCAGCGAGCCGGTGAGCATGTCGCAGACCACGTCTATGGCCAGCGGCAGGTCGGTGTCGAGCACCCGCGCGTAGTAGCAGGTGTACTCCTTCGCCGTGAAGGCGTTCATCTCGCCGCCGACCGCGTCGATGGCGGCGGAGATGTCGAGGGCGGACCGCTTCTTGGTGCCCTTGAAGAGGAGGTGCTCCAGGTAGTGCGTGGCGCCGTTGAGCGTGGGCGTCTCGTCGCGGGAGCCGACGTGGGCCCAGATGCCGAAGGTGGCGGAGCGGACGGAGGGCAGCGTCTCGGTGACGACGCGCAGTCCGCCGGGCAGGACGGTGCGGCGGACGGTGCCGATGCCGTTCTCGCCCTGGAGCAGGGTTTGGGTACGGGCGACGGCCCGCCCCTCCGAAGAGGGGCGGGCCGTCACACGGGAACTACGCGACGTCACTTGTCGGAGTCGTCCTTGTTCTCAGAGGCGTCCTCGCCCTCGATCACGGGGATGAGGGAGAGCTTGCCGCGCTGGTCGATCTCGGCGATCTCGACCTGGACCTTGGCGCCGACCGCGAGCACGTCCTCGACGTTCTCCACGCGCTTGCCACCGGCGAGCTTGCGGATCTGCGAGATGTGCAGCAGGCCGTCCTTGCCCGGGAGCAGGGAGACGAAGGCACCGAAGGTGGTGGTCTTGACGACCGTACCCAGGTAGCGCTCGCCGACCTCCGGCATGGTCGGGTTGGCGATGCCGTTGATCGTGGCGCGGGCGGCCTCGGCGGCCGGGCCGTCGGCGGCACCGATGTAGATGGTGCCGTCGTCCTCGATCGTGATCTCGGCGCCGGTGTCCTCCTGGATCTGGTTGATCATCTTGCCCTTGGGGCCGATGACCTCACCGATCTTGTCCACCGGGATCTTGACGGTGATGATCCGCGGGGCGTTCGGGGACATCTCGTCCGGGGTGTCGATCGCTTCCATCATCACGTCGAGGATGTGGAGGCGGGCGTCGCGGGCCTGCTTGAGGGCCGCGGCCAGGACGGAGGCCGGGATGCCGTCCAGCTTGGTGTCGAGCTGGAGGGCGGTGACGAACTCCTTGGTGCCGGCGACCTTGAAGTCCATGTCGCCGAAGGCGTCCTCCGCACCGAGGATGTCGGTGAGGGCGACGTAGTGCGTCTGGCCGTCGATGTCCTCGGAGATGAGGCCCATGGCGATGCCGGCGACGGGGGCCTTGAGGGGCACACCGGCGTTCAGCAGCGACATGGTGGAGGCGCAGACCGAGCCCATGGACGTCGAGCCGTTGGAGCCGAGGGCCTCGGACACCTGGCGGATCGCGTACGGGAACTCCTCGCGCGTCGGCAGCACCGGCACGATGGCGCGCTCGGCGAGCGCGCCGTGGCCGATCTCGCGGCGCTTGGGCGAGCCCACGCGGCCGGTCTCGCCGACGGAGTACGGCGGGAAGTTGTAGTTGTGCATGTAGCGCTTGCGGGTCACCGGGGAGAGGGTGTCCAGCTGCTGCTCCATGCGGAGCATGTTGAGGGTGGTGATGCCCAGGATCTGGGTCTCGCCGCGCTCGAACAGGGCGGAGCCGTGGACCCGCGGGATGGCCTCGACCTCGGCGGCCAGGGTGCGGATGTCGGTGACGCCGCGGCCGTCGATGCGGACCTTGTCCTTGATGACGCGCTCGCGGACCAGGGCCTTGGTCAGGGAGCGGTAGGCGGCGGAGATCTCCTTCTCGCGGCCCTCGAAGGCCGGGAGGAGCTTCTCGGCGGCCAGCTCCTTGACGCGGTCCAGCTCGGCCTCGCGCTCCTGCTTGCCGGCGATGGTGAGCGCCTGGGCGAGCTCGCCGCGGACGGCGTCGGAGAGGGCGGCGTACACGTCGTCCTGGTAGTCCAGGAAGACCGGGAACTCGGCGACCGGCTTGGCGGCCTTGGCGGCCAGGTCGGCCTGGGCCTTGCAGAGGACCTTGATGAACGGCTTGGCGGCGTCGAGGCCGGCCGCGACGACCTCCTCGGTCGGCGCCTCGGCGCCGCCCTTGACGAGCTGGATGGTCTTGTCGGTGGCCTCGGCCTCGACCATCATGATCGCGACGTCGCCGTCCTCCAGGACGCGACCCGCGACGACCATGTCGAAGACGGCGTCCTCGAGCTCGGTGTGCGTCGGGAAGGCGACCCACTGGCCCTTGATCAGCGCGACGCGGACGCCGCCGATCGGGCCGGAGAAGGGCAGGCCGGCCAGCTGGGTGGACGCGGACGCGGCGTTGATCGCGACGACGTCGTACAGGTGGTCGGGGTTGAGCGCCATGATGGTGGCGACGACCTGGATCTCGTTGCGCAGGCCCTTCTTGAAGGACGGGCGCAGCGGGCGGTCGATCAGGCGGCAGGTGAGGACCGCGTCCTCGGAGGGGCGGCCCTCACGGCGGAAGAAGGAGCCGGGGATCTTGCCCGCGGCGTACATGCGCTCCTCGACGTCCACCGTCAGGGGGAAGAAGTCGAGCTGGTCCTTGGGCTTCTTCGACGCGGTGGTCGCGGAGAGCACCATCGTGTCGTCGTCCAGGTAGGCGACGGCGGAGCCGGCGGCCTGGCGGGCCAGGCGGCCCGTCTCGAAGCGGATGGTGCGGGTGCCGAAGGAGCCGTTGTCGATGACGGCCTCGGCGTAGTGGGTCTCGTTCTCCACTAGCGTTTTCTCCATTTTCGTCGTCTCCGTCCTCCACCCGTGTGGTGGGGGACGGTTTCTGGAGAAGCGCTCCTGGGTGCGGGCCGGTCTTCGATCGAAGCACCCGGTACGGGCCGCCGTGGGCTCTCCGGATGCCACTACCGAGGACCGGCGTGCGTATGGAGGGCGCTCCTCCTCTTCAGTTGTCGCGTGTTGCGACCAGACTACAAAGCGTCCGGTACGTCCCGCACGTACAGCAAAGGGAGCGGCCCCCTAAGAGTGGGAACCGCTCCCTTCACAGGTCTTACTTGGCGCCGGCGGCACCGCGGCGGATGCCGAGGCGGTCCACCAGCGTACGGAAGCGCTGGATGTCCTTCTTGGCCAGGTACTGCAGGAGGCGGCGGCGCTGGCCGACCAGGATCAGCAGACCACGGCGGGAGTGGTGGTCGTGCTTGTGGGCCTTCAGGTGCTCGGTCAGGTCCGAGATGCGGCGGGAGAGCAGCGCGACCTGGACCTCGGGGGAGCCGGTGTCGCCCTCCTTGGTACCGAACTCGGTCATGATCTGCTTCTTGACAGCGGCGTCGAGAGCCACGCTTGCTCCTCTTGGGTTCCGAATGCCTCCGAGTGCCCCAGGTCTGCGTCTCTGGGGAGCTTCCGTGACTCGGGAGGCGGGTCCGCCGGACGCCGGCCCCGGGCGGTTGCACCGGGGACGCGTACACAAACGGCCGTCACACAGCGTACCAGTAGGTGGGACGGCGCCGCTGCCGGGTTTCGGGCCCGGGGCGTTCTCCCTGGTCAGGGCGTTTCAGCTGGTCAGGGACCGGGCGGCGGAGTAGACGTCCAGGACGGCCAGGGCCAGCGGGACCAGGGAGAGCAGGACGGCGGCCTCGGCCAGGTCGAGCAGTCTCCCCCAGAAGGGTGACAGGCCCTTGCGCGGGATGACCAGTCCGACGGCGGTGAGCAGCGCGGCGCCGGCGGCGACGGAGGCGGACAGCCAGGTGGTGCGGAGGTCCAGCGGGCCCCGGTCGCCGTACACGAGGAGCTCGCGGAGCAGGTCGTGCGGGGGGTTGAGGGCCATGCCCAGGACGAGCAGGGCGATGGCGGCCAGGCCGGCGAGGAGGGTGCAGGCGACCTGGGAGGTGTAGCGGAAGAGGCGGGCGCGCAGCAGCATGGCCAGGCCGGCGGCGAGGGCCAGGGGCTTGGCCCAGGTGTCGTCGGAGAAACCGAGGACGGCGGCGGAGCCGATCACGACGGCGCTGGAGCCGGCGACGAGGCCGAGCAGCATCTCGTGGCCGCGGCGGGCCTGGGCGGCCACCCGGTCGGCGTCGACGGCGGCGGGGCCGCCCGTGGCGGCCGTGGCGGCCGTGTCCGCCTCGGGCGTGTCGTAGCCGTCGTGGGCGCCGTACGGGGCGGCGTACCCGATGGGCAGCCGGGCGAAGCGGGCGGACAGTCCGGGCAGGAAGGCGACCAGGCCGATGGCGGCGGGGGCGCAGACGGCGGCCGTCGCGGTGGCGGAGGCGTCGGTGAGGATCGCGGCGAAGGTGGCGAGGGTGCCGGTGGCGGCGAGGAAGGTGGCCGCCACGAAGGGCGCGTCGCCGCTGGGGGTGAGGGCCACCAGGGTGACGGCGGCGGTCAGGACGCAGGCGCAGCCCAGCAGGAACTGCAGCCGCCCGGGGCCCTCGCCGGTGGCGGGGGCCACGATCCCGGCGCCTGCGATGAGCAGGAGGGGCAGGGCGCCCAGGCCGAGGGCGACGGCGGAGCCGCGGTCGTCGTAGACGCGGGCGCGGACGCCGGCGAAGGCGGTCAGGAGGAGGCCGGCGGCGCCCGCGACGATGCCGGGCAGGCCGTGCATGTCGTGGTGGACCGGGTCGGCGTACCAGAGGACGAAGCCGAGCAGGACGAGCAGGACGACGGCGCCGGCCAGACCCGCGCCGCGCAGCAGGTCGTCGCTCCAGCGGTGCCGGTCGTGGACGACGGCCGCGGCGACGGCGTCGGAGACGTCGTCGAAGACGGCGGGGGGCAGGGACTCGGCGAACGGGCGCAGCGAGAGGACCTCGCCGTCGAGCACCTGCTGGGAGGCCAGGGTGCGGGCGCCGTCGAGGACGGTGCCGTCGCGGCGTACGAGGTGGTAGCCGGTCGGGGTGCCGACGGGCTGCGTCTGGCCGGTCAGCCGGAGCAGTTCCGGGTAGACGTCGGCGACGGCGATGTCCTCGGGGAGCGCTACGTCGATGCGGCTGTCCGGGGCCACGACGGTGACCCTGCAGAAACCGGTCGATGCGGCCGTACTCACCTGTAACCCCCTGGTTCGCGGTTGCGCACGCTGCGCGGGCGGTGCGCGCGCCACCCTACCGGGCGGTGGTGTGACCGTCGGCCAGTAGGATCACCAGCGCCGTTGCCGCCCTTGGCGGGGCGGGCCGGCAAGGAGGGCCGTGGGGGCGCCGGATGACGTCCCGTCCGTTGTCAAGGGATTGATGCTCCGGTGAGCCAGATCGTCGTCAAGCGCCCGCCGCGGGCGCTGCCGCCCGAGGTGCCGTCGGACGAGCTGCCGCTCCAGGCGCCTCCCGAACTGCCGCGCGGGCAGCAGGAGGGCATGCTGATGCAGCTCCTGCCGCTGCTGGGCATGGGCTCGTCGGTGGTGTTCTTCTTCATGCCGAACGCGCACCCGTTCATGCGGGTGATGGGCGTGCTGATGCTGGTGTCCACGGTGGCCATGGTGGTCGCGCAGATCGTGCGGTTCCGGCGCGGTGTGCAGGGGCAAATGGCCGACGTGCGGCGGGACTACCTCAAGTACCTGGCGCAGACGCGCCGTCAGGTGCGGCGCACCGCGCGGGCGCAGCGCGACGCGCAGCTGTACCTGCACCCGGCGCCGGAGCAGCTGTGGGCGGTGGTGGCCGAGGGCTCGCGGGTGTGGGAGCGGCGCGTCGGCGACGCGGACTTCGGCCAGGCGCGGCTCGGGCTGGGCGCGCAGCGGCTGGCGACGCCGCTGGTGGCGCCGGAGACGGCACCGGTGGACGAGCTGGAGCCGCTGACGGCGGGGGCGATGCAGCGCTTCCTGGCGGTGCACTCGTACCTGGACGGGCTGCCGATGGCGGTCTCGTTGCGGGCGTTCTACCACGTGACGGTCTCCGGCGAGCGGGAGTCGGTGCGGGGTGCGGCGCGGGCGCTGGTGGCGCAGCTGGTGACGCTGCACTCCCCCGAGGACCTGATGGTGGCGGTGGTCGCGGCCCCGGGCGCGGTGACGGAGTGGGACTGGACGAAGTGGCTGCCGCACGCGCAGCTGCCCGGGCAGGTCGACGGGGCCGGTACGAAGCGGCTGTTCGGCGACGACCTGGGCGAGCTGGAGCGGCTGCTGGCGGGGCGGCTGGACGGCCGGCCGCGGTTCAGCCGCGACGTGCAGCCGGTGCTGGACCAGCCGCACGTGCTGGTGGTGCTGGACGGCGGTTCGGTGCCGCAGGACTCGGTGTTCGCGGCGGAGGGCCTGCAGGGCGTGACGATCGTCGAGGTCGTGCCGGGCGAGCTGGAGGAGCCGCGCGGCGGACTGTCCGTGCACGTGCGGGCCGGGCGGCTGCGGCTGGAGTCGGGCGCCGGGGTGGCGTACGAGGGCGTACCGGACGCCCTGTCGCTGCCGGCGGCGGAGGCGCTGGCGCGGCAGCTGGCGCCGCTGCGCACGGGGGGCGGCGACGAGGACGAGCCGCTGCTGGCGAACCTGGACTTCACGGACCTGCTGAACCTGGGCGACGCGGCGCAGGTCGACGTGGCGCGCACCTGGCGGCCGCGGTCGGCGGGCGAGCGGCTGCGGGTGCCGATCGGGGTGGGCGAGGACGGCGCGCCGGTGATGCTGGACCTGAAGGAGGCCGCGCAGGAGGGCATGGGCCCGCACGGGCTGTGCGTGGGCGCGACGGGGTCGGGCAAGTCGGAGCTGCTGCGGACGCTGGTGCTCGGGCTCGCGGTGACGCACACGTCGGAGACGCTGAACTTCGTCCTGGCCGACTTCAAGGGCGGCGCGACGTTCACGAGCATGGCGCAGATGCCGCACGTGGCGGCGGTCATCACGAACCTGGCGGACGACCTGACGCTCGTGGACCGCATGGGGGACTCGATCCGCGGCGAGTTGCAGCGCCGCCAGGAGCTGCTGCGCTCGGCGGGCAACTACGCCAACGTCCACGACTACGAGAAGGCCCGGGCGGCCGGTGCCCCGCTGGAGCCGCTGGCCTCGCTGGTGCTGGTGATCGACGAGTTCAGCGAGCTGCTGACCGCGAAGCCCGACTTCATCGACATGTTCATCCAGATCGGCCGGATCGGCCGGTCGCTGGGCGTGCACCTGCTGCTGGCCTCGCAGCGCCTGGAGGAGGGCAAGCTGCGCGGTTTGGACACGTACCTGTCGTACCGGATCGGTCTGCGGACGTTCTCGGCGGCGGAGTCGCGCACGGCGATCGGCGTGCCGGACGCCTACCACCTGCCGCCGGTGCCGGGTTCGGGCTACCTGAAGTTCGGCACGGACGACATGACGCGCTTCAAGGCGGCGTACGTGTCGGGCACCTACCGGGTGGCCGGTCCGGAGCTGTCGGTGGGCCGGTTCCCGGTGGAGCGGCGCCCCGCGCTGTTCACGGCGGCGCCGGTGCCGGTGGTGTACGCGGCGCCGGACCCGGCGTACCTGGCGGAGGAGGCGGCGCGCGGGGACGACGCGCTCGCCGACACGGTGCTGGACGTGATCGTGCGGCGGCTGGAGGGGCAGGGGGTACCGGCCCACCAGGTGTGGCTGCCGCCGCTGGACGAGGCGCCGCCGCTGGACCAGTTGCTGCCGGGCCTCGCGCCGTCGGCGGAGCGGGGGCTGCACGCGGCGGGGTACACCCGGCCGGGCGGTCTGGTGGTCCCGCTGGGGCTCGTCGACAAGCCGTTCGAGCAGCGCCGGGAGGTGCTGTACCGGGACTTCTCGGGGGCGGCGGGGCACCTGATGGTGGTGGGCGGTCCCCAGTCGGGCAAGTCGACGCTGCTGCGGAGCCTGGTGTCGGCGTTCGCGGTCACGCACACCCCGCACGAGGTGCAGTTCTTCGCGCTGGACTTCGGCGGTGGCTCGCTGGCGTCGGTGGCCGACCTGCCGCACGTGGGCGGGGTGGCCTCGCGGCTGGATCCGGAGCGGGTGCGGCGCACGGTCGCCGAGGTGGCCGGGGTGCTGGCGCGGCGGGAGGAGTTCTTCCGGGCGCGCGGGGTGGACTCGATGGCCACGTACCGGCGCCGGCGGGCGGCCGGGGAGCTGCCGGGCGAGGTGTTCGGCGACGTGTTCCTGCTGGTGGACGGCTGGGGCGCGCTCCGGGCCGACTACGAGCACCTGGAGCCGGTGGTCGCGGACGTCGCGGCGCGCGGGCTGGGCTACGGCGTGCACGTGGTGCTGACCGCCTCCCGCTACATGGAGGTGCGGGCGGCGCTGAAGGACCAGATCCTGGGCCGGCTCGAGCTGCGGTTGGGCGACCCGATGGACTCGGAGTTCGACCGCAAGGTGGCCGCGAACGTGCCGACGGGCGCGCCGGGCCGCGGCCAGGTGCCGGAGAAGCTGCACTTCATGGCCGCGCTGCCGCGGGTGGACGGGCGGACCGGCGCCGAGGGGCTCTCGGAGGCGACCGCCTCGTTCGTGGCGTCCGTACGGGCCGGCTGGGCCGGTCCCGGGGCGCCCGCGGTGCGGCTGCTGCCGCGCACGCTGCCGGCCGACCGGCTGCCGAAGGGCTTCGAGTTCCCGGAGCGGGGCATCGCGATCGGCATCGACGAGACGGACCTGGAGCCGGTGTTCGTCGACTTCGAGACCGATCCGTTCTTCCTCGTGTTCGGCGAGGGCGAGTCGGGCAGGACGGCCCTGCTGCGGCTGATCGCCAAGCAGCTGGCGGAGCGGTACACCCCGGACCAGGCGCGCATCGTGGTGGGCGACTACCGGCGCACGATGCTGGAGGCGGTGGCCCCCTCGCACCTGCTGGAGTACGCGCCGATGGCGTCGTCCATGCAGACGCACATGGAGGCGGTGGCCACGGTCATGGGTCGGCGGGCGCCCAAGCCGGACGTCACACCCCAGCAGCTGCGCGACCGCAGCTGGTGGACCGGTCCGCAGCTGTTCGTGATCGTGGACGACTACGAACTGGTGGCCACGCAGGCGGGCAGCCCCATGGCGGGGCTGGTGGAGCACCTGCCGTTCGCCCGCGACGTGGGCGTGCGCTTCATCGTGGCGCGCAGTACGGCGGGCGCCTCCCGGGGCGCGTACGAGCCGTTCCTGCAGCGGGTCAAGGAGCTCGGGGCGCAGGGCGTGGTGCTCTCCGGCGACCGCAACGAGGGGGACGTCCTCGGCGGGGTGCGGGCACGGGCGCTGCCGCCGGGCCGGGGCGTGTTCGTCTCGCGCAAGCGCGGGCAGTCACTCGTCCAGCTGGGCTGGCTGGCGGATCGCTGACGCGGGCGGAGTCGGACAAGTACGATCCCCGGCAGGGCTGTTCGTACGACCGCTCCCCCGCACGCCCGAGAGGAAGGCGCCGATGGCCGACGCACGTGAGAAGGACGAGCTGTACGCCCTGGACATCTCGGGGGTGGAGTGGCTGAGCGCGCCCGGGACCGAGGAGCACGAGGAGCGCGTGGAGATCGCGCACCTGCCGGGCGGGGCCGTGGCGATGCGGTCCTCGCTGGATCCGGACACCGTGCTGCGGTACACGGAGGCGGAGTGGGAGGCGTTCGTCCTCGGAGCCCGCGACGGGGAGTTCGACCTCGAGCAGCGGTGACCCGCTCGCCGCGTGACGCGGCCGCCGCGTGACCTGGGCGTCAGGTGACCCGGGCGCCACGTGACGCGGGCGCCCGGTGACCCGGCCGCCGCGTGACCCGGTCACCGCACACTCAGGAAGGGGCCAGCGCTGCCGGACGGCGCGGGCCCCTTCCGGGTGGTGCGGGTGCGGGGGCGCTCAGACCATGCGGAAGCGCGCGGCGTTGCCCCGGTCGGTGTCCTGGTAGCCGACGAGGGAGTTGTCGAGCAGGCGGGCGATGGTGCCCAGCTTGTTGTTCATGCCGGCCATCTCGGTGCTGACCACCTGCTGGATCTCCAGGTACGAGGTCTTCGCCTCGCCCTCCCAGGACTCGGCGACGGTACGGACCTGGGCCATCAGCTGGTCCAGCTCCTCCGACAGCTTGTGGCTGGTGGTGCGGACGTCATCGGCGGCGGTGGCGACGGTGTCGTAGTTGACTGCGAAGGACATGTCGGTCTTCTCCCGTTGGAATGCGGCTGCGGCAGGGCGGGGCGGGGCGGACGGCTCAGATGTCGAGGATCGCGCTGTGCGCCGGCTCGCCGTCGCTGTCGTTGACGCGGCGGATCTCCGCGATGCGCTGCTGCTCCTCGGCGGTGAAGCCCTTGACGCTCATGCGCATGGCGTCCTCGAGCTCCTGGAGCTTCTGCTTGATCTTCCGCAGGTGGTCGTTCACCCCGCGCTGCAGGACGTCGTACTCCTGGCTGGCGGCGCCTTCCCAGCCTTCCTGGATCCGGTCGACCACGTCGTTGAGCCGGGTGATCCGGTTCGACAGCTCGGTGTGGTAGCCCAGGATCTCGTCGGCGAGCTTTTGCTTCTTCGCGTCGTCGACTGCGAGGTTGAACGCCATGGTCGGTGCACTCCCGTCATTACTTCTGTGAAGTCGCTTGCCACCCTAGCCACTTCATAGGACAGGCCCAACAAGTGCCCCTGATGGCCCAGGGTGACGGGCCGCGGGCGCCGCGTGTTCGCCGACTGCAAAGTTCCGCACGGCAGTCGGCCGGGCGGCGGACCGCCGGCTACCGGCCGCGGCGCCGGCGGCCGAGGTCCCTGGTGACCGTTGCGGTGCCCGCGACGACCGCGATCAGCAGCCCCGCGAGGGCCAGGGCGTACGTGGCGTACCGGGCGTCCCGCTCCTGGCGGGTCTCGGCGGTGGACAGCGGCGCGGCGGCGGGGGCCTCGGCGGGGACCGGTCCGCGGTCCGGGGTCGGGGACTCGCGCGGGGCCTCGTCCTCGGTCAGGGCGCGCACCGGGTCGACCACGCCCCAGCCGACGAAGTCGTCGCGCCCGTTGACCGAGCGCACGGCGGTCTGCTGGATCTGGGCGACGATCTGGCGCGGGGTCCAGTCGGGGTGCTTGGCGCGCAGCAGGGCCGCGACGCCGGCGACGTACGGGGCGGAGAAGCTGGTGCCGTTGTCGACGCACTGGCCGTTGCCGGGGACGGTGGAGACGATGTCCACGCCGGGCGCGGCCACGCCGACGAAGGAGCCGGGCTGGGAGAACGCGGCGCGCTCGTTGTTGCGGTCGGAGGAGGCCACGGCCAGGACGCCGTCGAAGGCGGCCGGGTAGGTCTTCTTCTGCTCGCCGGTGAGGCCGTCGTTGCCGGCCGAGGCGACGATGACCACGCCCTTGCCGATCGCCCGCGCCACGGCCTGGGCGAGGGCGGAGGCGGGCGGCAGGGGCTTGTCGGTGTCCTGGGAGATGTTGATGACCTGGGCACCCTTGGCCACCGCGTGGTCGATCGCCTCGGCCATGGTGGCCGCGGTGCCGCTGTTGCGGTCGTCGTTCTGGCGGACGGGGATGATCGTGGCTTCGGGGGCCAGGCCGACGAAGCCGGTGCCCTCGCGGGGGCGGGCGGCGATGAGTCCGGCCACCTTGGTGCCGTGGCCGACCCGGTCGTCGGTGCCGTCCTTGCCCTTGTCGAGGAAGTCACGGCCGGCGGAGGTGTCGACGGCGCCGCGCAGCTGGGGGTTGACGCGGTCGACACCGGTGTCGATGACGGCGACGCGGACGCCCTTGCCCCTGGTGTCCTGCCACAGCTGGTCGAGCAGGACGCGCTGGAGGGGCCAGGGTCGGCCCGCTATCTGCTTCCTCATCGGGAACGTGCACTGGCCGGCGCCGGCCAGGCGCGGCCCGTCGGCGGGGCGGGCGGCGGTCGGGGCGAGCACGAGCGCGGCCGCGAGCAGGGAGGTCGTACGGATCACTGGCGTCCCTCCCCGGTCCTCAGGAACCCTGCGGCTGGCGCGCGCTGTTGGTGTCCAGCCGGGGCCCCTTCGAGAGGAACTCCGACCACGCGATCGGCACGACGGCCGGCACCACCTTCTCGTAGCCGAGCCGGATCCGGGCCTGGCTCGCCTCGGGGCGCCCGTCCTCCTCCTTGCCGCCGCCCGCGCCGGCGCCGACGGCGGACCGGCGGGCGTCGCTGTCGCCGTTGGCCTGGAGGGCGTAGCGCAGGCCGGTGTCGGTGAGGAGGAAGAGGGAGCCGTCCGGGCGGGACCGGGCGCCGCCCTGCACCTGGGTGTAGAGGAGTCCGGTGCCGGGCGTGACGTAGGTGCTGGTGCCGGTGGCGGTGAGGTCGACGGGGAAGCCGGTGCCGGCCCAGGTGCTGAGGGTGGCGCGGCCCTGGGCGTCGACCTCGCGGAGCACGGCGCAGACGGTGTCGCGGGGCGCCGCGCCAGAAGTGCCGGGGGCGGCGGCCTTCGTACGGTTGACCTGGGCGGGCCGGGACTGGGGCCAGCGGGCGGAACCGGCGAAGGTGCCGCGGGCCGGGTCCAGGGACTGCAGGTCCACGTCCCGCGGCCGGCCGTTCATGTCGAGGCCCGCGGTGGCCGGGGCGTTGATGAGCAGCCAGGCGGTGAACTCCGAGACCGGCTGGACCTTGCCGGGCAGCACGACGTAGTGCTGGGGGCCGGCGCCGGTCTGGGCGCGCAGCACCAGGCCGACGCGGTTGTCCGCCGTGGCCAGCCCCGACAGCTCGGCATCGGCGCCGGGGCGGCCGGGCAGCTCGGGGAAGGCGACGGGCGTGCCGGTGCGCAGGGCGGCCAGCCAGGCGGCGGTGACGGGTTGGGAGCGCGCGGTCTCGCCGACCAGGGCGCGCACGAGGGTGTCGCGGTCGGACTTCGGGCCGGCGATCGCGTACTTGGTGCCGGTGGCGTCGACGAGGTACCGGGTCTTGTCGGGTCCGTGGACGTAGAGCACCTGGGCGCCGGTGAGCCGGTTCGGGCCCTCGGTGCGGGCGGCGTCGCGGTCGGCGAGGACGAAGGCGGCGGTCTGGGTGCCGTGGCCGCCCGCGCCGGGCTGCTGGCAGACGGCCCAGCGCTTGGCGGTGCCGGCGTCCCGGGCGGTGGGCAGCCGGTCGGGGGCGTAGGGGATGCCGAGGATGGGTCCGCGCGGGGGCTTGCCCGAGTCGAGGATCTCGTCGCTGACCTGGATGACGTCGAACTGCTGGGGGGTCAGCAGCAGGCGGGCCGAAGCGAGGTTGAGGACGGGGTGCAGCAGCGTCTTGTCACCGGTCTTGAGGACGACGTACCGGGTGGTGGACTGCTCGCCGACGACGACCTTGGCACCGGGGGTGTCCCAGCCCTTGGGGGCGACGGGCTTGAACATGCCCCAGGCGCCGAAGCCGGCCAGGACGAGCGCGCCGGCCACGAGGCTCGGCACGACGGCGCGCAGCGGGCGCGGGGCGCCCTCCTCGCTGCCGGTGGCGGAGGGTTGCAGGAACGCGGCGACCGTGCGCCGCTTCGCAAAGGTGTAGGCGTTGAGTTCGTCGCGCCGTGATGCCATGACCGCCCTGTCTCTCCCCGCTTCTCCCCGGTCGCGCCCGGCCGTTGCCGGCTGATCCCGGCCGTCGCGGGCCCGCGTGGCGGGGCCGGGGTGGCCGGTGCGTGCGGGCTGCGGCCCCGGTGGGCGGCCGGCCGCGGGCTGTCGGACCGGGCACCTACTATGCCTGTTGCCGGACGGCGAGTTCGGGCCGGATAGGGTGGCCGCGCCCCTGCGGGCGTTCCGCACCGGCCCGTTCGGGCCCGCGTGAGGCCGATGGGGGCGGATCGGGCGGATTCCGGACGGCGCGCGGCGCGGGTGCCGGTCCGCCGCACACGAAGGGGGAGGTGCGCGGGAGATGGCCACCGCGACGGAACCGCGGGCCGCGGGGGCGCCGCGGCCGGACACCGGGAGTTCGGGCCCGGGCGGCGGCGCAGCCGTGGCCGACCGGGGCGGGGTGACGCCGCGTCCGACGGCGCGGCCCGGGCGCTTCGGTCCGTTCCGACTGCAACAGGTCGTCCTGCTGGAGCTGGCGGCCGCGCTGCTGCTGGTGGCGTGGGTGCTGGGGCCGTGGCTCCTCGTGCCGGCCGGCGTGCTCGCCGCCGTGCTCGTCCTGTTCGCGCTGGTACGTCGTCACCAGCGCTCCCTCCCCGAATGGCTGGGCACCGCGCTGGCCCTGCGGGCGCGGCGGCGCCGGGCGGCCGCGTCGGCGGTGCCGGCGGGCACCGAGCCGGGGCTGGCTCCGCTGGTGGAGGCCGAACCGGCGCTGCGCACCTACACCTTCGCGGACCGGGACAACGAGCGGGAGCGGGGCCGTGAGCGGCCGCCGGTGGGGATGGTCGGCGACGGGACGTTCCTGACGGCCGTGGTGCAGGTGGACGTGGAGGCGACGGCCCTGCGGCCGGACCGCTCGGAGCGGGCGCTGCCGCTGGGCCTGGTCCGGGACGTGCTGGAGACGGACGGGATACGCCTGGAGTCGGCCCAGCTGGTGCAGCACACCCAGCCCGCGCCGGCCCCGCACCTGCCGAAGGAGGCGATGGCGGCCCGCAACTACGCGCCGCTGCAGGCCCGGACGGGCACGCCGGCGGTGCGGCTGACGTGGATCGCGCTGAAGCTCGACCCGGAGCTGTGCCCCGAGGCGGTGGCCGCGCGCGGCGGCGGCCTGGTGGGGGCGCAGCGGTGCGTCGTACGGGCGGCGGACCAGCTGGCCAGCCGGCTGACCGGGGCCGGGTTCCGGGCGACCGTGCTCACGGAGCAGGAGCTGACGGCGGCCCTGGCCACCTCCTCGTGCGCCAACCCGATGGCGATCACGCAGGCGGGGCGCGCGGGGCAGGCCGGTACGGCGGGGAGGCGTACGGAGGAGACGGCGCGCAGCTGGCGCTGCGACGACCGGCGGCACACGACGTACTGGGTGGCGCGCTGGCCCCAGCTGGGCGGCGGGGCGGCGCCGTTGGCGCAGTTCGCGGCGCTGCTGACGTCCGTGCCGGCGGTGGCGACGAACTTCAGCCTGACGCTGGCCCGCGGGGCGCGGCAGGAGGTCTCCCTGACGGGCCACGTCCGTATCACCGGGCGGAGCGACGAGGAGTTGGTGGCCGCGCGCCGCGAGCTGGAACGCATCGCGCGGGGCGTGCGCACGGGACTGGTCCGACTGGACCGCGAACAGGTGCCGGGGCTGCTGGCCTCGCTGCCGCTGGGAGGTGCGCGGTGAGGGCGCGGCGGAGTACGGGGGCCCGGACGGCCGGGGGCGGTGGACTTCGGGACCGGCGCGGTCGGCAGCGGCTCGGCTTCGGTCTGATCGGTCCGCGGCGCGAGCGGCACGCCCTCTCGTTCGAGGAACTGGACGCGCTGGCGCTGCCGGTGGCGGACGACGGCGTCGTCATCGGCGTCGACTCCGGCGGCCGGCCCGCCGTGCTGGGGCTGAACCGGCCCACGGCGTACGACGTCACGCTGGTGGGCGGCCTGTGGACCGCCCAGGTGGTGGCCCTGCGGGCGGCCGCGACGGGGGCCCGGGTCGCCGTGGAGACCGGCCGCGCCCCGGCCTGGACGGCCCTGGCCCGCTCGGCCGGCGGCGGCCAGCAGTGCGTGACGCTGCACGAGGTGGGCCGGGTGCCGCCGCAGGGCGCGTCGGCGGGCAGCCCGGTGCTGGTGGTGCGCGACTGCGGGATGCGGCCCCCGCGGGGCCGGGTGGTTGCCGGGCCCTGGCAGTCGGTGCTGACGCTCCTGCCCTATCTGAGCCCGGCGGCACCGCGGCTGCTGGAGCAGTCCGCGCTGGTGGGCGTGCAGCGGGTGTCCCCGGACGAGGCGGAGCAGATCGGCCGGCTGATGAACCTGCCGCGCTCGGCGGTGGACGCACTGCCCACGCTGGGCGACGGCGTCACCCTGTGGTGCACGGGCCGGGACCGGCAGTTCGTGATGACACAGGGCACGGAGGCGGAGCTCGGTCTGCTGGGCGCGGCCCGGCGGATCGACTGAGCGGTCGGAATCCGTTCGGGGCCGCACCGGTCGCGGGCGGGCGGCGGGCGGAGGGCCGCACCGGTCGGGGCCGGTGGCCGGTACCGGGGTCTCGCGAACTGCGTTCCGGTGGTGGGGCGTTGGCGGGGCCCGTCGGCATCGGTGACCCGTTGCCGCGCGCCGGGGCCGGTGCAACGCGGCGGCAGCCCGGCGGGAGCGTCGGGACACCCCCTAGGCTGGCCGTGTGCGCGGACGCGCCGCTGGGGGTCCGGTCGGGATCGCCCGGCCGCCGGACCGGCCGGCTCGTACGGCAGCCGCGGCCGGCGCCGGGACCGGGCCCGACCCCGGGCGAGCCGCCCACGCGAGTGCCGGACGTCGGCACTCGGACCGAGCAGGAGGATGTGTGTACGGCGATCGGAACGAGAGCCGCGACGGGTCGCGAGACGTCCCGACGGACGATCAGTCCGACGCGGAGCCCGAGCTGACGGGCGAGTTCACCATCGACTACACGCCGCCGGCCTGGTACACGCAGACCGCGGCGCCGGGCCCGGTACCGGGCGTCCCCGTACCGGGGCTGCCTCCGGGCAGCGGGTTCGAGCCGAACTGGCCCCCGCAGGACGCCGGCCCGGCGCAGCCCGCGGTCCCGCCGGCCTGGTCCACCCACGCCACCGCGCCGACGCCGTCGGGCCCCGTACCCGGCCGGCCGGAGCAGGGCGTTCCCGCGCAGGCCGGCCCGGCGACTCCCGCACACCCGGAGCAGGGCGTTCCCGCCCAGGCCGGCCCGGCGACTCCCGCACACCCGGACCAGGGCGTTCCCGCCCAGGCCGGCCCGGCGACTCCCGAACACCCGGACCAGGGCCACGACGCCCCGGCCCGGCCCGGCTTCCCGGCCCCGCCCACCCCGGTGCCGGTCCAGGCCGGACACGAGGCGCAGGCGCAGTACTCGGCGCAACCCGGTGCCCCTGCCGCCCCGCAGCACGTGCACGCGGGACACGGCGTGCCCGCGCACCCCGGCACCCCCGTCGTGGACGTACCCGGGTCCGGTCCCGCCGCACAGGGCCCGGCCGGGTCGGCCGATCGGGTGAGGGACGCCGACGAGCGCGTCACCGGTGCGGGCGACGCGGCCCCGGGCACCGGCAACGGGCCCGCGGACGCGGCACCGACCGCCCCGACTCCCCCGGCCGGAGAAGCGGTCCGCGCACCCGTCGCCCCCTACGCCGACTACTCGGTCTCGGCCGAGGCGCCCGGCGCGTTCCCGGACCCCGAGCACGCGCCGACGCCCCCGGCCGAGCCGGCCACGGCTCCTGCCCCCGCCCCTGTCCCGGGCCGCGGCACCGAGGCAACCCCGACCCGTGGCGCCACGGACCCGAATCCGATCCCGGCCCCGGCTCCAGGCGCGGCCCCGTACCCGACCCGTGGCACGGACCCGGGCCCGATCCAGGACGCCGCCGCGGCTGCCCCCGGCAGCACGGGTGCGGTCCCTGACCCGGGTGCGCCCCCGGCCCCGGAGCAGTACCCGGCCGTGACGGCGGACGCCGCCGGGCCCGCCGCCCCGGGCACGGACGCGGCACCGGAGCCGTACCCCGCCGTGACGGCGGACGCCGCCGGGCCCGCCGCCGGCTTCGGGGACGACGCCCTGCTGCCGCCGCCCGGACCCGGTGCGGTGCCGGTGTCGGACGCGCGGCCGCCGGCCGGCGCCGGCAACGACGACTACCCGCTGTCCGCTGCGGACGTCCCGTCCCCGTCGACGATGCCCGTCGCGCCGCCCGCCGCGACGGGCGGCCCCGTACCGGCGCAGCAGGCCCCCGCCGGGTACGGCTTCCCGCCCCCTGCGGTCCCGCAGCCACCCGCAGCAACGGCCGGGGCTCCGGCACACGCTCCGGCTCCGGCTCCGCAGGGCCCCGGCACTTCGTACGACGCCGGCGCTCCGTACGGCGCCACGGCCGCCCAGCCGCCCGTTCCACCGCCCCCGGCCGCCGCCGCGCCGTACGGGCAGCCGCAGGGGTACGCGCAGCCGCCCGCCGACCCCCGGACCGGAGCCGTGTGGCCGGCGCCGTCCGGCGACCCGGCCGGGGCTCCCGTGGCGGGACCCCCCGGAGGACCCGTGGGTGCGCCGGCCGCGGGTCCCGGTGGCGCGTTCGCGACCGGCCACGCCCCCGGCCACGGCGGCGCCTTCCCCGCCGGCCCCGTCCCGGGCGGCCCCGTCCCGGGCGGCGCCGGCGCCGGACCCGCCGCCGCACCGGGCACCGGGCCGGTCCCCGGTCATGCTCCCGGCGCCACCCCGCCGACCGCCGGCCCCACCGGACCGATGGGCCCCGACCCGCGCCAGCAGCAGCCCGGCCCCGGGGCGCCCCTCGGCTACACCGCCGCCGTCGAGCTGTCCTCCGACCGCCTGCTGCGCGCCAAGCCGCAGAAGCCGCGCAGCAACCGCGGCGGATCCGGCGGCGGGCTGTTCCGGTTCGGCGGCAAGGCGGCCGAGGCCGAGCGCCAGCGCAAGCTGGAGCTCATCCGCACCCCCGTCATGTCCTGCTACCGGATCGCCGTCATCAGCCTCAAGGGCGGCGTCGGCAAGACGACGACCACCACCGCCCTCGGTGCGACGCTCGCGAGCGAGCGCCAGGACAAGATCCTGGCCATCGACGCCAACCCGGACGCCGGCACCCTCGGCCGCCGCGTGCGCCGGGAGACGTCGGCGACCATCCGCGACCTGGTCCAGGCGATCCCGTACCTGAACTCGTACATGGACATCCGGCGCTTCACCTCCCAGGCCCCGTCCGGCCTGGAGATCATCGCCAACGACGTGGACCCGGCGGTCTCGACGACGTTCAACGACGAGGACTACCGCCGCGCGATCGACACCCTCGGCAAGCAGTACCCGATCATCCTCACGGACTCGGGCACCGGGCTCCTCTACTCCGCCATGCGCGGCGTCCTGGACCTCGCCGATCAGCTGATCATCATCTCGACCCCGTCCGTCGACGGCGCGAGCAGCGCGAGCACCACGCTCGACTGGCTGTCCGCGCACGGGTACGCCGACCTCGTCGCGCGCTCCCTCACCGTCATCTCCGGGGTCCGTGAGACCGGAAAGCTGATCAAGGTGGACGACATCGTCCGGCACTTCGAGACCCGCTGCCGCGGGGTGGTCGTGGTGCCGTTCGACGAGCACCTGTCGGCCGGCGCCGAGGTCGACCTCGACATGATGCGGCCCAAGACCCGGGAGGCGTACTTCCACCTCGCTTCCCTGGTCGCCGAGGACTTCGTGCGGGCCCAGCAGGCCCGGGGCGTGTGGGGCCACCCCGCGGCACCCCACGGGCCGCAGGCCGGGTACGCCCCCGCGTCGACGGGAACCCCCGGCGCACCGGTGCCGGGCCCCTACGCCGGTCAGGGCCCCTACCTGGGTCAGGCGCCCCACCCCGGTCCGGCCCCGGCCCCGCACCCGGCCGGACCGCAGGGCCGGCCGGTCCCGTCGTCCCCGCCCCCGCAGCCTCAGGCCCCCGCCCCGCAGCCGCACCAGCAGCCCGGCGCAGCCGCCCCCGGCCAGGACTGGCAGCAGCCCCCGCCGCCCCCTCGGCACCAGTAACCGGAAACGGCCGAGGGCCCGTACCCCTTCAGGGGTACGGGCCCTCGGCCGTGGCTCGGGCTCGGGCTCGGCTCCGGGCGACCGGGGACGAGCGGGGAACCAGCAGGGCCTGGGGGTGTTCTAGTGGTCCGCGTCGTACGCCTCGGTCAGCGCCCGCGCCCGCTTCACATCGTCCGCGATGGCCTCCAGCAGGCCCTCCAGCGACTCGAACTTCGCCATGCCGCGCACGTACGCCAGGAAGTCCACGGTCACGTGGAGCCCGTACAGGTCGAGCCCGACCCGGTCGATCGCGTAGGCCTCGACGGTCCGCTCGGTCCCGTCGAACTGCGGGTTCGTGCCCACCGAGATGGCCGCCGGCATCCGCTCGCCGTTCGCGCTCAGCCAGCCCGCGTACACGCCGTCCGCCGGGATCGCGGTGTGCGGCAGGGTCTCGACGTTCGCCGTCGGGTAGCCGAGCTCGCGCCCGCGCTGCGCGCCGCGCACGACCACGCCCTCGACGCGGTGCGGCCGCCCGAGGATCTCGGCCGCGCCCTCGACGTCGCCCTGGGCGACCAGCCGCCGGGTCAGCGTCGAGGAGAACGGCTCGCCGCCCCCCGCCGCGCCGCTCACGTGGAGGTCGACGACCTCGACCTCGTAGTCGTACGTGGCGCCGAGCTCCGCGAGGTAGTCCGTGGTGCCGGCGGCGCGGTGGCCGAAGCGGAAGTTCGGGCCCTCGATGACGACCTTCGCGTGCAGCGCCTCGACCAGCACCTTCACGATGAAGTCCGCCGGGGACAGCTGGGAGAACTCGGCGGTGAAGGGCAGGATCAGCACCGCGTCCACGCCCAGCTCGGCCATGAGCTCGGCGCGCCGGTGGTGCGGGGCCAGCAGGGGCGGGTGGCTGCCGGGGCGGACGACCTCGCTCGGGTGCGGGTCGAAGGTCACGACGACGGAGGGGACGCCGAGCTCGCGCGCGTGGGCCACGGCCCTGCCGATGATCAGCTGGTGTCCGCGGTGGACGCCGTCGTAGGAGCCGATGGTGACGACGCTGCGCCCCCAGTCCTGGGGGATCTCCTCCAAGCCACGCCAGCGCTGCACTGTGACCGCTCCTCGCCCGAAACCCGTAGTGCCGGTAGTGAATGCCTCTGCCCTGCGGACGTCATTCGCTCACACGGATGACACGGATGACGCCTTACGCAGGTCTAAGACTGCCATGTCCCCGCTCGTCCGCCGTCATCGGCATGGTCCTGAGGGGCGGGCTCGAGTGCCTCTCGAGCACGGTGAGAAGGGCCAGGGCCGGGCCGTGGGCCGTGGTGGCCTCGGGACGGGCCAGCAGCGCGAGGGCGGCGAACCGCAGCAGGTCGCGGTCGGTGGGGGTGGCGGCGTACGGGGCGGTGGCGAGGCCGTACGCGGCCGCGGCGACCCGGCGTTCGGGGCGGGGGTCGCGCGACCAGCGGTCCACCGCCCGGCAGAGGGCGGACGGCTCCTCCTCCGCGAGGACCGCGAGGAGTTCGTCGGCGCGCGGATGGGCACGGGCGACCAGGGCCTCGGCGAGGTCGTCCAGGGCCAGGCCGCGGTGGGTGTGGAGGAGGGCCTGGGCGGCGGTGGCCACGGTGGCGCCGGGGGTGGCGGCGAGGGGGGTGTCGTCCCCGAACCAGTCGCAGAGCAGGGGCTGCACGGCGCGCGGGTCGGCGTGCAGCCGACGGACGACGGCGTCCAGCCGGCGGTCGGGCGTGCCGGGAGGGGCGTCGCCGGGGAGCAGGTTGCGCAGCAGGTCCAACCGGTCGGGCTCGGGGAGGGCGAGCCGCTCCCAGAAGCACCCGCCGAGCCCGGCCCCCGGCGGCGCCGGGAGGAGCGCAAGTACGCGCAGGACGCCGAGGTACGGCCGTACGTCGCCCAGCCGCAGCAGCACCTCCCGCAGCAGCCGCCCCGCCCACCACTCCCGCTCCCCGGCCCCGCCGTCACCCGTCCCTCCACCGGCCGCGCCGCCGTCAGCACTCCCGGCCGCACCGCCCGGCCCTGCGAAGGCCGCGCCGCCCTCCGAGCCGACGACCGTCGCCGGCCACCCGCGCGCGGGTCCCGTCTCCCCCGCGGCGGCGGGTCGGGCACGCCCGACGCGCGCCGCGCCCCACCCGGCCCGCGGGTCGGGACGGACCTCGCCGGCGCGCCCGCCGTTCCCGGCGCGGAACGCCTCCCCCGGACCGGCCGGGCCGGGCCTCGCGGCGGGTGGCGGCGGCGCGGTCTGGGCGAGGGCCTCGACCAGGCCGGCCAGGGACCGGGCCAGGGTCGGGGCGTCCTGCTGGAGCAACGCCTCGACGACCACGCCGACCCGGTGCCGGGGCACCCGGGGCGCGGCCGCCGCTCCGTCCGCGGCCGCCGCACGCGCGGTCGCGGGCGCGGCCGACGCCACCCGTCCGGGGCCGCCGGAGGGGCCTGGGGGCGGCGGGGCCACGGGCGGTCCGGTCGGTCCGGCCGCCGACGGCCCCGGCCCCGGCCCCGGTGACGCGGTCGCGGGCCGCGGCGGGGGGAGCGGGGGGCCGGTCAGGAGGTGCAGGGCGCCGGGCAGGTCGAGGTGGGCGGCCTGGAGCCAGTCGGCGAACTCCTCGTGGGCGAACCGGTACCCCTCCCCCGCCGGGACCAGCAGCCCCTCCGTCAGAACGGCCGAGGCCCAGCCGGTGCGCCACGGGAACAGTGCCTCGAAGGCCGCGCGGTCGAGGTCCCCGCGCGACAGGCAGAGCCGGGCGGCCTCGTGCACCCGGCCGGAGACCCGCGCGGCGAGCCGCCGGACCTCCCGCCCCGGCACCCGTACCGCGGCATGCCTCCCGGAGCCGCTCCCACCGGGCCGGTCGCGGAAGGCAGCGCCGGCCTGGTCGCGCGTCGCCCCGCCGTCGGCACGCCGCCGGCGACCGCCCCCCGCACCCGGCCCCGCGTCCTCCCGACCGGCCCCCGCCCACGCCCCCGCCCACGCCCCCGCCCCCGCCGCGTCCCCGGCCCCGGTCCTGGTCCTGGTCCCGGTCCCGGCACGACCCGAACCCGCTCCCGAACCCCCGGCGGTACCGGCGGACCCCGCCCGCGGATGCGCGCCCGCGGATCCCGCCCCCGCATCCCGCCGAGCGCCGTCGCCCGCCGCCCCCGCACCGGCGTGCGCCGCCGAACCCGCCCGCGCACCCCCCGCGGCACCACCGGACCCCGCTCCCCGGGCCGACCCGCCGGAGCGCGCACCCGGCCCCGCGGAGGCACCGTCCGCCCCCGCTCCCTCCGGGCCGCCGGGGCCGCGCCCGGGCGTCAGGGGGTCGGCGGTCAGGCGGGTCGCGATGCGCAGGCAGACCAGCGCGAGGTACGCCGTGAAGGTCTCGTCGCGGTCCGGGCAGCCCTCGGTGACACCCGCCGCGCGCACCTCTCCCAGCAGCCGCAGCGTCAGCGGGTGGCCCGCGTCCCGCGCGGCCACGCCGGTGTCGGGGATGCCGTACCGGCCGCGGACGGTGGCCGCCTCCGGCGCCGCCAGGTCGCCCAGTCGGACCGCGGGCGCACCCGTGAGACCGGCCTGCTCCCAGTACTCGTGGAACTCCCACCGGCACCCCGCCACGAGCCGCGCCCCGCCCTGACGCAGCCAGCGCAGGGTGGCGGCCGTCCACTCCGCCAGCGCCCCCGAGAGCCGCAGCGGCATCTCCTCCGGCGCGTCGAGCACGACCAGCAGCGGACGGCCCGCGGCCAGGGCCAGGGCCGCCACCCGGGCCGGGTCCACCGGCTCCGCGGGGTCGCCGACCGGGCGCCGGTGCCCCGCGGCCGGGGACGGTCCGGCCGCGGGCCCCCCGGTGCCGGGTCCGCGGGCTCCGGCCGCCGGCCGGCGGGGCGGCCCGTCCGTCCCGTACGGCACGGCGTCCGTCCCGTACGGCGCGGCTTCCGCCGCGGCCACGATCCGGCCCGCCTCCCGCAGGGCCCGGCCGACCGCCTCGGCAAGGGAGGTGTCCCCCGCCTTCAGGTCGGCGCCGCGCAGCCACACGGTCGGGGCCGGCTCGGGGCCGCGGGCCCGGCGGCGCGCGAGGGCGGCGAGCTCGGTCGTACGCCCGGCGCCCGGGTAGCCGACCACCGCGCAGACGGCCTCCGGACCCGCCGCGAAGGCCGCCAGCTCCCGTGCCACGGCGGGGCGTGCCACGGGGTCCGGTCCGCCGTCCGCCGCCCCGAGGGTGGTGGCGGTGAGCTGGAGCGCGCCGGCGAGGTTGAGTTCCGGGCCGTACGCGGGCACGGTCGCGGCGTTGCGCGCCAGCAGCGCGGCCAGCGGGCCGTCGGGCGCGGCCGCGGCGGCGGCCCGCAGCGGCACCGCCCGCGGACCACCGCTGAGGACACCGAGGACGGCCCCGGTCGCGACGTCCAGGACCGGTCCGCCGGTCGCCTCGCCGCCGTCCCGGAGCGCGTCGCGGCCGTCCGTGCCGATGGCGAGGTCCAGCGCGGTGCCGGTCGCCCGGAGCACCCGGGCCTGGCGCCAGCCTCCCGCGGCGAGGTGCACGTACGTCCCGGCGGCGATCCGCGGCGCCGCGGCCACCGGCAGCGGTCGCACCCCGAGACCGTCGGTCCGTACGAAGGCCAGCCCGTGCTCCGGGACCGGCACCACGGCGTCCGGCCCGGCCTCGAAGGACCGCTCCCCCGCGCCGTGCAGGACCAGCGGCCCCCGGGCCCCGGTCACGGCCTCCAGACTGGTGACCACGGTGCCGGTGTCGTCGGCGACGAACCCGCTTCCCCCGGGCCGGCCGGCCCGGTCGCTCAGCCGTACTAGGGCGGGGCCGTGGACGGCACCGCCCCCGACCGGACCCCTGTTCCTGCTCCCGTCCCCGCCGCCGTCGCGGTCGGCGCCAGCCGCCATCACGCCCCCTCGCCCGCCTCCCCACCGCTCCCCCGTACGGCAGACGGTAGGGGGCGAAGATCGCCCGGGCAGGACACCGCGGAAACGCGCCCCCTCACGCTCCCTCCTTTCACTCCGAGCGCCGCCCCGGAAGGGTGAATAGCGGAGGTCGGGTGGATAGAGACCGTGCAGGGGGAGCGAGGGGGACGCGGAGCGGTGAGCGGCGCAGGGGGGTGCGCTCACCGCTCCGCGACGGTCCGGGGGGAGGGACCCCGGCGAACGACGAGGGCGGCCCCGCCGAGCGGGGCCGCCCTCGTCACGACCTTCAAGGACCGCCGGCCGTCCGGGGACCGCCGGGCCGCGCGCACGCCGCCCGACCCCCGGCCGCCGGTGTGTGTCAGAGGCCCGTCCGCCGTCCCGCTACGCGAAGACCGCCAGCGACTTCGCCTTGCCGTTCTTGCTCTCGACGAGCGCGAGCAGCCGGCCCTCCGGGCCGAACACCGCCACCGGCTTGCCCGGGGCGTACTCGTCCGGCATGTCCAGCCGCACGCCGTTGGCGAGCAGCCGGGAACGCTTCGCGTCGAGGTCCCAGCGGGCGAAGGCCGCGGTGGCCGCGTCGGCGATCGGCATGACCGTGAGCTCCTCCTGGAGCTGGTCGAGGGTGCGGGCCCGGTCGAGCTTGTACGGGCCCACGCGCGTGCGCCGCAGCGCCGTAAGGTGTCCGCCCACGCCGAGGTCGGACCCCAGGTCCCGGGCGAGCGCGCGGATGTACGTACCGCTGGAGCAGACCACGGACACGACCAGGTCGACGACCTTGGTGCCGTCCGCGGCCTCCGCCTCGCGCATGTCGTACACCTGGAACGAGGAGATCGTCACCGGCCGCGCCGGGATCTCGAACTCCTCGCCCTCCCGTGCGCGCTTGTACGAGCGCACGCCGTTGATCTTGATGGCGCTGACCTTCGACGGCACCTGCATGATCTCGCCGGTCAGCTTGGCGATCCCGGCGTCCACCGCCTCCCGGGTGACCGCGGAGGCGTCGGTGGACGAGGTGATGTCGCCCTCGGCGTCGTCGGTCAGGGTGTCCTGGCCGAGCCGGATGGTGCCGAGGTACTCCTTCTCGGTCAGCGCGAGGTGGCCGAGGAGCTTGGTGGCCTTCTCGACGCCGAGCACGAGCACGCCCGTGGCCATGGGGTCGAGGGTGCCGGCGTGGCCGACGCGGCGGGTCTTCGCGATCCCGCGCATCCTGGCGACGACGTCGTGCGAAGTGAAGCCGGACGGCTTGTCCACGATGACAAGGCCGTCCGGCGGGGTGGGCTTGGTGCTCATTCGGCGGCTTCGTCCTCGCCAGGCTTCTTGTAGGGGTCGGCCTCGCCGGCGTACGTGGCGCCCGAGGAGGCCTCGCGGACCTGCTCGTCGGAGGCGCGCGCCTTGTCGAGGAGGTCCTCGATCGTGCGGGCGTTCTCCGGGAGGGCGTCCGCGACGAAGGTCAGGGTGGGCGTGAACTTGGTGCCCGCGGCCCGGCCGACCGCGGAGCGCAGGAGGCCCTTGGCGCTCTCCAGGCCGGCGGCGGCGCTGGCGCGCTCCTCGTCGTCACCGTAGACCGTGTAGAAGACCGTGGCCTCCCGCAGGTCGCCGGTGACCCTGGTGTCCGTGATGGTCACGTGCGTACCCAGACGCGGGTCCTTGATGCCGCGCTGCAGCTTCTCGGCGACCACCTCCCGGATGAGGTCCGCCAGCTTCTTCGCCCGCGCATTGTCGGCCACTGGTCCGTCTCCTTCTTTTCTTGCAAGTCAAGCATTCAGTCTTCATCACCGTGGAGCCGGCGCCGCACCGACAGCAGCTCCACTTCCGGACGCGCCGCGACCAGCCGCTCGCAGCGGTCCAGTACGTCCGAGAGGTGCCCCGTGTCCCCCGACACCATGGCCACGCCGATACGGGCGCGGCGGTGCAGGTCCTGGTCGCCGACCTCGGCCGCGCTCACGGAGAACTTCCGCTGGAGCTCGGCGACGATGGGCCGGACGACGGAGCGTTTCTCCTTCAACGACCGTACGTCGCCGAGGAGCAGGTCGAAGGACAGAGTCCCTACGTACATGCAGATCCGGATGTCCCGCCGGTTCGGGTTCGGTGGCGCCCGCCCTGGGGTGCCCGCCGGGCCGACACGCTCGGCCCACGCGCTCGGCGGGAACATCCAAACCGTACACGCAACGGCCGGGGCCGATCGACGGAAATTCCGCCGACCGGCCCCGGTCACGACATCCCCCAGCTACCGCCGGGAGGTGCACCCAGTGCGAACCGCTGCGCGTCAGACGCGCGGCTTCTCGCGCATCTCGTACGTCGCGATGACGTCGTCGATCTTGATGTCGTTGAAGTTTCCGAGGTTGATACCACCCTCGAAGCCCTCGCGGATCTCGGTGACGTCGTCCTTGAAGCGGCGCAGGCCGACGATGTTGAGGTTCTCGGCGATGACCTTGCCGTCGCGGATGAGGCGCGCCTTGGTGTTGCGCTTGACCTCGCCCGAGCGGATGAGGACACCGGCGATGTTGCCCAGCTTGGACGAGCGGAAGACCTCGCGGATCTCCGCCGTGCCGAGCTCGACCTCTTCGTACTCCGGCTTGAGCATGCCCTTGAGGGCCGCCTCGATCTCCTCGATGGCCTGGTAGATCACCGAGTAGTACCGGACGTCGACGCCCTCGCGCTCCGCCATCTGCGCGGCACGGCCGGCCGCACGGACGTTGTAGCCGATGACGATGGCGTCCGAGCCCATGGCCAGGTCGATGTCCGACTCCGTGACCGCACCGACGCCGCGGTGCAGGACGCGGATGTCGACCTCTTCGCCGACGTCCAGCTGGAGCAGGGACGACTCCAGGGCCTCGACCGCACCGGACGCGTCGCCCTTGATGATGAGGTTGAGTTCCTGGACCAGACCGGCCTTGAGCACCTTGTCGAGGTCCTCGAGGGACACCCGGCGGGTGCGCTTGGCGAAGTTGGCGTTGCGCTCGCGCGCCGCGCGCTTCTCGGCGATCTGGCGGGCCGTGCGGTCCTCGTCCACGACGAGGAAGTTGTCGCCGGCACCCGGGACGTTGGTGAGACCCAGGACCAGGACGGGGGTCGACGGACCCGCTTCCTCGACGTTGTTGCCCTTGTCGTCGAGCATGGCGCGGACACGGCCGTACGCGTCGCCGACGACCATCGTGTCGCCGATGCGGAGGGTACCGCGCTGCACCAGGACGGTGGAGACGGCACCGCGACCGCGGTCGAGGTGCGACTCGATCGCAATACCCTGCGCGTCCTGCTCCGGGTTGGCCCGCAGGTCGAGCGAGGCGTCGGCGGTGAGGACGACGGCCTCCAGCAGGGAGTCGATGTGCAGACCCTGCTTGGCGGAGATGTCGACGAACATCGTGTCGCCGCCGTACTCCTCGGCCACCAGGCCGTACTCGGTCAGCTGACCGCGCACCTTGACCGGGTCGGCACCCTCGACGTCGATCTTGTTGACCGCGACCACGATCGGCACGTCGGCCGCCTTGGCGTGGTTCAGGGCCTCGATCGTCTGCGGCATGACACCGTCGTTGGCCGCCACCACGAGGATCGCGATGTCGGTCGACTTGGCACCACGGGCACGCATGGCGGTGAACGCCTCGTGACCCGGGGTGTCGATGAAGGTGATCCGGCGCTCTTCGTCGTTGACCTCGGTGGAGACCTGGTACGCACCGATGTGCTGCGTGATGCCGCCGGCCTCGCCCGCGACCACGTTGGTCTTGCGGATCGCGTCCAGCAGTCGGGTCTTACCGTGGTCGACGTGACCCATGACGGTCACGACCGGCGGACGCGGCATGAGGTACTCCTCGCCGCCCTCGTCCTCGCCGAACTCGATGTCGAAGGACTCCAGCAGCTCGCGGTCCTCCTCCTCCGGGCTGACGATCTGAACCTGGTAGTTCATCTCGCCCGCGAGGAGCTGGAGGGTCTCGTCCGAGACGGACTGCGTGGCAGTGACCATCTCGCCGAGGTTCATCATGACCGCGACCAGCGACGCCGGGTTGGCGTTGATCTTCTCCGCGAAGTCGGTGAGGGAGGCACCGCGCGACAGGCGAACGGTCTCGCCGTTGCCGCGGGGCAGCATCACGCCGCCCACGGACGGGGCCTGCATGGCCTCGTACTCCTGGCGCCTCTGACGCTTCGACTTGCGGCCGCGACGGGCCGGACCGCCGGGACGGCCGAAGGCACCCTGCGTGCCACCACGGGCACCGGGGCCGCCGGGACGACCGCCGAAGCCGGGACGACCGCCGCCGAAGCCGCCGCCGCCACCGGGAGCACCGCCACCGCCGCCGGGACGACCGGCGAAGCCGCCGCCGCCACCGGGACGACCGCCGCCGCCCGGACCGGCCGGACGACCGGCGAAGCCGGGACGACCGCCGCCGCCACCGGGACCGGCCGGACGACCGCCGGGGCCACCGGGGCCACGACCGCCGGGGCCCGGACGCGGGCCGGCAGCCGGACGCTGCGGCATCATGCCGGGGTTCGGACGGTTACCGCCCGGGGCACCGCCCGGACGCGGGGCTCCGCCCTGCGGACGGGGCATGCCGCCGGGGGTCGGGCGCGGACCCTGCGGACGCGGGCCGCCGCCACCGGGGCCGGCCTGCGGACGGGGACCACCGGGAGCACCGGCGCCGGGGGCACCGGGGCGCGGAGCGCCGCCCGGACGGGGCGCCTGCGGGCGCGCCATGCCGGTGGAGCCGCCGGAGGTGAAGGGGTTGTTGCCCGGACGGGGACCCGCGGGACGGGCGCCCGGACGCGGGGCCTGGCCGCCGGGACGCGGGGCCTGGGCACCGGGGGTGCCGGCCGGACGCGGCGCGCCGGGACGGGCGCCGCCCTGGCCGGGACCGGCCGGACGGTTGCCGGTGGGACGCGGGCCCGGGGTCGCGCCGGCGGGGCGCTGGGCCTGCGGCGCCGCCGGGGGCGCCTGGAACTCGGCCGCGACCGGAGCCGGAGCCGCCGGAGCGGGCTTCGGGGCCGGGGCCTTCGGACCGGGACGCGGGCCGGGGGCGGCCGGGGTCACCGGGGCGCTGGCCGCGGGAGCCTCGGCTGCGGCCGGCTTGGGGGCCGGTGCGCCGGGCTTCGGGGCAGCGGGACGGGCCGCGGAGGCCGGAGACGGCGCGGGCGCCGCGGGCTTCGCAGGGGCGGCCTTGCGGGGCGCGCCGGGCTTCGCAGCGGTCTTGCCGGCACCGCCGGGACCCTGCAAAGCGTCGGTCAGCTTGCGTACAACGGGCGCCTCGATCGTCGAGGACGCCGAACGGACGAATTCACCGAGTTCTTGGAGCTTGGCCATGACGACCTTGCTCTCTACTCCGAACTCCTTGGCGAGTTCGTATACCCGGACCTTAGCCACTTCGCTCCTTTTAGGTCCGGTTACCGCCGGACCGTTGCTACTTCATGGGCGTACTCATCGCGTACTCATCGAGTGCTCATCGCAATCTCGACCTACTTCCAACTCGCGAGGTACCTGACCGCACGGAGATCCGTGCCGTACTTCTTCTTACGGTGTCGCCTCGAGCGTCTTGCGCAGTTCCGCCGTGTCGAGCGCCCTCTGGGTCCGAAGGGCCCTGGGGAACGCCCGGCGGCGGACCGCCAGCTCGAGGCAGTTCACGGCGGGGTGCACGTACGCACCCCGGCCGGGCAGCGTACCGCGAGGATCGGGGACGCACTCGTCCCCTCTCGCCACGATCCGCAGCAGGTCGCTCTTGGCCGCTCGCTCCCGGCACCCCACACAGGTGCGCTCAGGGCATGCGCGGGCATGCGTCCGGCCAGACACGCCTAAGTCTACCTCCCCGCACCGACCTCACCCCTTCGGGCGAGAAATCGAACGGATGTTGTCCCGATCGGGGGGCTGGACAAGCCGCCCCCGTCTCCTCATGTCTACCCGCCGGGAACCCCCGGCGGGTAGCGGTTTATTCCCTCAGCCCTGCTCGGCGGGCTGCTCGGTGTCCGGACGGATGTCGATCCGCCAGCCGGTCAGGCGGGCGGCCAGGCGGGCGTTCTGCCCCTCCTTGCCGATCGCCAGCGACAGCTGGTAGTCCGGCACGGTCACGCGCGCGGAGCGCGCACCCATGTCGACGATCTCCACCTTGCTCACCCGTGCGGGGGACAGCGCGTTGGCGACCATCTCCGCCGGGTCGTCCGACCAGTCGACGATGTCGATCTTCTCGCCGTGCAGCTCGGCCATCACGTTGCGCACCCGGCCGCCCATCGGGCCGATGCAGGCGCCCTTCGGGTTCAGGCCCGCCCGGGTGGAGCGGACCGCGATCTTGGTGCGGTGGCCGGCCTCGCGGGCGATCGCGGCGATCTCGACGCTGCCGTCGGCGATCTCCGGGACCTCCAGGGCGAAGAGCTTCTTCACCAGGTTCGGGTGGGTCCGCGAGAGCGTCACGGACGGCCCGCGCACGCCCTTGGCCACGCGTACCACGTACGTGCGCAGGCGCAGGCCGTGCGGGTACTCCTCGCCGGGGACCTGCTCCTGCACGGGCAGGATGGCCTCCAGCTTGCCGATGTCGACGAGGACGTTCTTGGGGTCCTTGCCCTGCTGGACGACGCCGGTGATGACGTCGCCCTCGCGGCCCGCGAACTCGCCGAAGGTCAGGTCGTCCTCCGCGTCGCGCAGCCGCTGGAGGATCACCTGCTTGGCGGTGGTGGCGGCGATCCGGCCGAAGCCCGACGGCGTGTCGTCGAACTCCTGGGCCTCCTGCCCCTCCTCCAGGTCCTGCGGGTCCTCCTTCGCCCAGACGGTCACGTGACCGTTGGTGCGGTCCAGCTCGACGCGGGCGCGCCGGCGGCTTCCCTCGGTGCGGTGGTACGCGATGAGGAGGGCCGACTCGATCGCCTCGACCAGCAGGTCGAAGGAGATCTCCTTCTCCCTGACCAGACCCCGCAGGGCACTCATGTCGATGTCCACGGCTACGCCTCCTCTTCCTTCTTGTCCTTGCGGTTGAACTCGATCTCGACACGCGCCCTGGCGATGTCCGCGAACGCGATCCGTCGGGTGGTGGCCTTGCGGCCCTTGACGCCCGGGATCTCGACGTCGAGGCCCTCGTCGTCGACGTCGAGGATGCGCGCGACCAGCTCGCCGGCACCCTTGTCGCCGGGGGCGGTCAGCTGGAACTTCACGAGGCGGCCGAGGGCCCGTACGTAGTGGCGGTGCTCGGACAGGGGGCGGTCCGCGCCCGGCGAGCTCACCTCGAGGACGTACTCGTCCTCGCCCATCGCGTCGGTCTCGTCGAGCTTGTCGGAGATCTCACGGCTCAGCTCGGCACACAGGTCCAGCTCGACGCCCTCGTCGGAATCGACCACGATCCGCAGCATCCGGCGCCGACCCGCACGGGACATCTCGATCTCCTCGAGGTCCAGGCCCTTGTCGGCGACGAGCGGCTCCAGCAGTCCGCGCAGCCTGTCGCTCTGGGTGGTGCTCATCCGGGTGACTCCTCGGCCGCGTGTGCTGTTGTGGTTTCCGTCGCGTGTCAGACCAAAGGGTATCCGGTCCCGGGGGGTGTTGCCGTCCGCCCCGGCCCAGCACGCCGCGGGTACGGTGATCACCGTCCCGCCCCGCACCTCCGCCACCCCCCGAGGACGTCACCGTGCCGTTCCCCCTGCCCGCGCGGCCCCCGCGCCCCTCGCGAAGAAGCCTGCTGGCCGCCGGTGCGGCCGCGACCGGTGGCGCCGTCCTGCTCTCCGGGTGCTCCGGGGACGGCGGCGGCCCACGGCGGCCCGCACCGGTACCACCCGATCGGCGCATCAGGGAATCGGCCGTCCGGGAGACCCTGGAGCTGCTGGGGCGCTACGACGCCACGCTCGCGGCCCACCCGGCGCTCGGCACCCGGCTCGCCCCGCTGCGGGCCGCGGTGGCGGCGCACGCCCTGGCCCTGGCCCCGGCCGGGACGCACCCGGCGACGGCGCCGCGTCCGACCGGTGCGGCCGCTCCCGCGTCCCCCGCACCTCCCCCGCCGTCCGCCGCTCCGGCCGGCTCCGGGGCGCCCGCGCCGTCGGGGTCCCCGGCCGCCACGCCCCCCACCGACCCGGCGCCCTCCGACCCCGCGACGGCACTGGCCGCGCTGGCCGGGGCCGAGCGCCGTACCGCCACCGCCCGCGCCGCGGCGCTGGACGGTGCGCCCGGGGAGCTGGCACGGCTGCTGGCCTCGGTCGCGGCCTGCGCCACCGTCCACGCGTACCTCCTCACCGGAACGGAGAACCAGGCATGACCGACAAGCCGGAGAGCGGCCCCGGCGTGCTCGCGGCCGCACAGGCCGCCCTGGCCGCCGAGCACGCGGCCGTCTACGCCTACGGGATCGTCGGCGCCCGGGTCGCGGGCGAGCGCGCGCCCGAGGCGCGGACCGCGTACGCCGCCCACCACGCCCGCCGCGACGCGCTGACCCGCACCGTACGGGCGCTCGGCGGGACGCCCCGGCCCTCGGAGGCCGCGTACGCCCTGCCGGCACCCGTGCGCACCCCGGCGGACGCCGAGCGGCTCGCGGCCGGGGTCGAGGACCGGGTGGCGGGCGCGTACTCCGATCTGGTGCGGGCCGCGGAGGGCCCGCTGCGCCGGGAGGCGGCCGACGCGCTGACCGCCGCGGCCCTGCGCGCCGCGCGCTGGCGGGGCGGCGGCGTAGCCTTCCCTGGGCTCGTGGAACGATCGGAACGAGCCACGACCAGCTGAAAGGGACCTCGCACGTATGGCTTTCGAACCGCCTGAGCGGCTTGTCAGGGCGCTCGGCGAAGGGCCCGCGGACACCGCCGGGGAGTGGCTGTCCCGCCTCCCCGAACTCACCCAGGAGGCGCTCGACCAGCGGGAGTTGACCGCCCAGCGGGTGCAGGCTCCGGGGGGCCGCAGCAGCCTGGTCGTGCTGGTCCGGTACGCCGACGGCACCCCTGCCGCGCTCAAGCTCGCGCCGCCGGTCGCCCGGCCGCAGCTGGAGGTGGCCGCGCTGGCGCACTGGGGCGGGTTCGGGGCCGTACGGGTGCTCGACACCCGGCACGAGGACGGGGCGATGCTGCTGGAGCGGCTCCAGTCGGAGGTCTCGCTGCGCTCGCTGCCCGACTCGAAGGCCCAGCTGGAGGCCCTCGGCACGATCCGGCGGCTGTGGGTGGAGCCGCCCGCGGGCCACGGCTTCGAGACGGTTGCCGAGCGCACGGCCCGGCAGGCGGAGGCGATGGCGAAGGCGCCCGAGGAGGCGCAGGAGCTGGTGCGCACGGCGCTGGCGGTCCGGGAGGAGCTGGTGGCCCTCCCGCCGGAGGAACTGCTGCTGCACGGCGCCTTCCGGCAGGGCAAGGTGCTCGCGGGCGACCGGGCGCCGTGGCTGGCCGTGGGCCCCGAGCCGGTGGTCGGTGAGCGGGCGTACGACCTGGCCCGGCTGGTCCGGGACCGGCTCGAGGACCAGATGGCCGCCGCGTCGGGGGCGGCCGTGGCCCGGCGGCGGGTGAACCGGCTGGCCGACGCGCTGGAGGTGGACCGGGACCGCCTGCGGGGCTGGACGGTCTACCGGGCGGTGGAGTCGGGCACGCGGGCGCTGGCGGCGGGGCGGCGGCGGGACGCGGAGCTGCTGCTGGAGTTCGCCACCTGGCTGTAGGGCGTGTCCGTCCCTCCGCTGGACGCCCCTGATCCGGCGGACACCCCTGATCCGGCGGACATCCGCTGAGCGTCGCCGGACCAGGTTGTGCCTCCCGTCCCCGGGCATACCGTTAGGTAGTGGACATGTCTGGCAGGGGGCCGTCATGGTCGAGGAACTGCTGGCAGTAGCCGCCGCGGCGGTCGTGGGCGCCGGGGTGTACACGGCCGCGGCGGCGCGGGTCGTGAAGCAGTACGAGCGGGGTCTGGTCCTGCGCTTCGGGCGGCTGCGCGAGGGCGTCCGGTCACCCGGCTTCACCATGGTCGTCCCGTTCGTCGACCGGCTGATCAAGGTGAACCTGCAGATCGTGACGCTCCCGGTGCCGGCCCAGGAGGGCATCACCCGGGACAACGTCACGGTGCGGGTGGACGCGGTCGTGTACTTCAAGGTGGTCGACCCGCGGAACGCGATCATCGAGGTCGAGGACTACCGGTTCGCGGTCTCCCAGATGGCGCAGACCTCGCTGCGGTCGATCATCGGCAAGTCGGACCTCGACGACCTGCTCTCCAACCGGGAGAAGCTCAACGAGGGCCTGGAACTGATGATCGACAGCCCGGCGGTCGGATGGGGCGTGCAGATCGACCGGGTGGAGATCAAGGACGTGTCGCTGCCGGAGACCATGAAGCGCTCGATGGCGCGGCAGGCGGAGGCCGACCGGGAGCGCCGGGCGCGGGTGATCAACGCGGACGCCGAGCTGCAGGCGTCGAAGAAGCTGGCGGAGGCGGCGGGGGTGATGGCCGACCAGCCTGCCGCGCTCCAGCTCCGGCTGCTCCAGACGGTGGTGGCCGTCGCCGCCGAGAAGAACTCCACGCTGGTCCTCCCCTTCCCGGTGGAGCTGCTGCGCTTCCTGGAGCGCGCGGCCGAGGCCCAGCCGGTCCCGCCGCACGCCGACCCGGCGGCCCCGAAGCCCCCGTCCAAGGCCCCGGGCGGGGCTCCCCCGGCCGCGGACCCCGCGGTCGAGCTGACGGAACTCCCCGCCGACGCCCTGCCCTCCGACGCGCTGCCCGCGGCCGGGTCCTCCCTGGACGCGCACCCGGGCCCGGCGGTGGAGGTGCCCCGCGGCGCCGCCGACGTACCCGACGGCGCCGCACCCGGCGACCCGGCCTGACCACGCGGGCCGCTCGGGCCGGGCGGGCCGGCCTGGGGCTGCCGGGCGGGGCGGCCGGGAACGGGCTAGGCGAGGCGGGAGAGCGCCTCGGAGAGGGCGAGGGTCTCCCGGGTGCCGGTGCGGCGGTCCTGGAGCTCCACGAGGCCGTCCGCGGCGGCGCGGCCGGCGACCAGGACGACCGGGACGCCCAGCAGCTCCGCGTCGGTCAGCCTGACGCCCGGGGACAGGCCGGGCCGGTCGTCGAGGAGGACGCGGCGGCCGGCGGCGGCGAGGGCGTCCGCGGCCCGGGTCGCGAGGTCGAGCTGCACCGCCTTGCCGGCGGCGACGACGTGCACGTCGGCCGGCGCGACCGCGGCGGGCCAGCACAGCCCGCGCTCGTCCGCCGTCTGCTCGGCGAGCGCGGCGACGACCCGCGAGACCCCGATCCCGTACGACCCCATCGTCACCCGGACGGGCTTGCCCTGGGCCCCGAGGACGTCGAGCCCGAAGGCGTCGGCGTACTTGCGCCCGAGCTGGAAGATGTGGCCCACCTCGATGGCGCGGTCCAGCCGCAGGCCGGCACCGCAGGCGGGGCACGGGTCGCCCTCGCGGACCACGACCACGTCGAGGTGGCGGTCCACCTCGAAGTCCCGCCCGCACACGACGTTGCGGGCGTGGGTGTCGGCCCGGTTGGCGCCCGTCACCCACGACGTCCCCGGGGCGATGCGCGGGTCGGCGAGGTAGCGGACCTTCTCCAGGCCCTGCGGGCCGACGTAGCCGCGGACGAGGTCGGGCCGGCCGGCGAAGTCGGCCTCCGTCACCAGCTCGACCACCGCCGGGGCCAGGTGCTCCCCGAGCTTGCCCAGGTCCACCTCGCGGTCGCCGGGCACGCCCACGGCCACGATCTCCCCGTCGACCTTGACCAGCAGGTTCTTCAGGGTCGCCGAGGCCGGTACGCCCAGGTGGGCGGCCAGCGCCTCGATGGTGGGCGTGTCCGGGGTGTCGAGCTCCTCCACGGGCCCCACCTCGTCGGCGGCGACCGGCGCGAGCGCGAAGGTCACCGCCTCGGTGTTGGCCGCGTACCCGCAGGACGGGCAGTCGGCGAAGGTGTCCTCGCCGGCGGCGGCCGGCGCCAGGAACTCCTCGGAGGCCGAACCGCCCATCGCGCCCGAGACGGCCGAGACGATCCGGAAGTCCATGCCCAGCCGGGTGAAGATCCGCCGGTAGGCCTCCCGGTGCAGCGCGTAGGAGGCGGCCAGGCCCTCGTCGTCGACGTCGAAGGAGTAGGAGTCCTTCATCTGGAACTCGCGCCCGCGCAGCACGCCCGAGCGGGGCCGCGCCTCGTCCCGGTACTTGGTCTGGATCTGGTACAGCATCACCGGCAGGTCCTTGTAGGACGCGCACTGGTCCTTGACGATCTGGGTGAAGACCTCCTCGTGGGTGGGTCCGAGGAGGTAGTCGGCGCCCTTGCGGTCCTTGAGCCGGAAGAGCAGGTCGCCGTACTCCTCCCAGCGGCCGGTCAGTTCGTAGGGCTCACGGGGCAGCAGCGCGGGGAGCAGGACCTCCTGTGCGCCGATGGCGTCCATCTCCTCGCGCACGATCCGCGAGACGTTGTCGAGGACCTGCTTGCCGAGCGGCAGCCAGCTCCAGACGCCGGCCGAGCTGCGCCGTACGTAGCCCGCGCGGACCAGCAGCCGGTGGCTGAGGGTCTCCGCGTCCGCCGGGTCCTCGCGGAGCGTCTTCACCATGAGTCGGGACATCCGCTGGACGGGCTGGGACATGCTGCGCTCCTGCTCGAAGGGCCGTGGGGGTACGGGTCTTGAACAGGAGGCTAGTCCGTGCGGGCGGGCGGTCCGTACCGGTTTACGGGCCCGCGCACCGGTCCGCGGGCCGTCGCCGCGGCGGCGGGCAGGCGCGGGCCCGGACGCACTACCGGGCGGCGCCCCGGAGCAGCGGCAGCGGGGCGCCCATCACGGCGTACGGCTGGGGTGCGCTGGGGAAGTACACCCGGCGGGCGAGGTCCCGGTACCCCAGGGCGCGGTACAGGCCGCGCGCCGGGCTCTCGATGTCGATGGCGGAGAGGATGGAGCGGGACTCCGCCGCGCCGTCGGTGATGCGGGTGATCAGGCCGCGGCCGACCCCCCGGCCCTGGAAGCCGGGGTGCACGTGCAGTTCGGTGATGGTGAACGAGCCGTCCAGCCAGCCGTCCTCGCCCTGGACGCGCAGGTACGGCTCGACGACGGTGGACCACCAGTGCATGCGGTCGTTGGGCATGCCGTACACGAAGCCGACGAGCCGGGCGTCGTCCTCGGCGAAGGCGCCGAGCGCGCGGGCCCCGGGGTAGGTCATGTGCCGCTGCACGATGTGACGGCGGATGCCCACTTCCTCGTCGGTGAGTCCGAAGGCGACGGCCTGGACCTCCAGGGCCTCGTCCACGCGGGCGGCCAGGTCCAGCGGCGCGAGCACGACGCCGGCCGGCAGCCGGTCACCGTCGGGAAGACGGGGGTCACCCCCGGGCGAATGCACCATGCGGCGAACCCTACTCGGCGGTCATACGGTCGGAACAGCGCTCGTCGGGCCGCGCGTGCCGACGGCGCGGCACCACGGCCCGGCCCTCAGAACAGCACGCTCATGAACGCCCCGACCTCGTGGAAGCCGACGCGCCGGTACGCCGCCCGGGCCGCGGTGTTGTAGTCGTTGACGTAGAGGCTCACCACCGGGGCCACGTCCCGCAGCGCGTACGCGACCACGGCGGCCATCCCGGTCTCGGAGTGGCCCCGGCCGCGGAACTCGGGGTCCACCCACACACCCTGGATCTGGCAGGCGCGGGCGGTGGCGGCGCCGATCTCGGCCTTGAAGACGACCCGGCCGTCCTCCACCCGGGCGAAGGAGCGGCCGGCCGCGACGAGTTCGGCGACCCGGGCCTGGTAGAGCAGTCCGCCGTCCCCGGCCAGCGGGGAGACGCCGACCTCCTCGGTGAACATGGCCACGCAGGCCGGCATGATCAGGTCCATCTCGTCCTTGCGCACCCGGCGGACCAGGGGATCGGGCGCGATGTCGCGGGAGGGCTCCTCCGTGACCATGAGCGGCTGGTGGGCGCGGATCTCGCGGGCGGGCCCCCAGTGGGGCTCCAGCAGCCGCCACAGCTGCCCGGTGGGCTCGGCCGGGCCGACGACGGACGAGCAGCGGCGGCCGGTCCTGCGGGCGCGGTCGGCGAAGGCCCGTACGGCGGCGGGGGTGGCGCACACGGGGACGAGGTTGGCACCCGCGTAGCAGAGCGAGACCAGCCGGCCGTCCTCGTAGTAGCCCCACATCTCGCCGCCCAGGCGCCAGGGGTCGAGGCCGGCCACCCGGACCCGGGAGGTGACGAACGCGTTGGCGACCGGGTCGCGGTCGAGCACCTCGAGCGCGGCGCCGAGGTCGCTGGGCTCGAGGACCCTGGTGGTGGTCTGCGTCAACACTGTGGGGGCCTCACCGTGCGGGTCTGCTGATCTGTCGCACTGTACCCGGCGGCACCCGGGGTTGCCCCCGTTCACAGGTCACGGAACGGGACCGGCCCCGCCCGCGAGCTGCGGGAACGGGGCCGGGAGGGGTGCGGGGAGGGCGGTCAGCCGGCGACGGCGACCGTGGGCTCGCCGGACATCACGCCGTCCTTCTCCATCTGCTCGGCGATCTTCATCGCCTCCTCGATCAGCGTCTCGACGATCTTCGACTCGGGGACCGTCTTGATGACCTCGCCCTTGACGAAGATCTGGCCCTTGCCGTTGCCGGAGGCGACGCCGAGGTCGGCCTCGCGGGCCTCGCCGGGGCCGTTGACGACGCATCCCATGACGGCGACGCGCAGCGGGACCTCCATGCCCGTCAGGCCCGCGGTGACCTCTTCGGCCAGCTTGTAGACGTCGACCTGGGCGCGGCCGCAGGAGGGGCAGGAGACGATCTCCAGCCGGCGCTGGCGGAGGTTGAGCGACTCCAGGATCTGGATGCCGACCTTGATCTCCTCGGCCGGCGGCGCGGACAGCGAGACGCGGATGGTGTCGCCGATGCCCTGGGAGAGCAGGGCGCCGAAGGCCACGGCGGACTTGATGGTGCCCTGGAACGCGGGGCCGGCCTCGGTGACGCCGAGGTGGAGCGGGTAGTCGCACTGGGCGGCGAGCTGGCGGTAGGCCTCGACCATCACGACCGGGTCGTTGTGCTTGACCGAGATCTTGATGTCGCGGAAGTCGTGCTCCTCGAAGAGGGAGGCCTCCCAGAGGGCGGACTCGACGAGGGCCTCGGGGGTGGCCTTGCCGTACTTCTTCAGCAGCCGGGCGTCGAGGGAGCCGGCGTTGACGCCGATGCGGATCGGAGTGCCGGCGTCCTTGGCCGCCCGGGCGATCTCCTTGACCTTGTCGTCGAACTGCTTGATGTTGCCCGGGTTCACGCGGACGGCGGCGCAGCCGGCGTCGATGGCGGCGAACACGTACTTGGGCTGGAAGTGGATGTCGGCGATCACCGGGATCTGCGACTTCTTCGCGATGGTCGCGAGCGCGTCGGCGTCGTCCTGGGTCGGGCAGGCCACCCGGACGATCTGGCAGCCGGAGGCGGTCAGCTCGGCGATCTGCTGGAGGGTGGCACCGATGTCGGACGTGCGGGTGGTCGTCATGGACTGCACGGAGACGGGCGCGTCGCCGCCGACGGCCACGGAGCCGACCTGGATCTTGCGGCTGACCCGCCGGTCGGCGAGCTTCGTCGGCACGGCCGGCATTCCGAGAGAAATGGCAGTCATCTGCTGTGCAACCCCAAGGTCTGGATCAAGGTCCCGCTGACGGCGGACTCCGAGCCCGGCTTCCGGGCGGGCTCCAGGCCCGAGATTACGCCAATCAGCGCGCGCCCCGCGCACGCGGCGGGGCCCCGGCGCCGGGCGTACACCCGAACGTAGGGGGCCGGGCACGCACCGTGCCCGGCCCCGTTCGCACGTCTGCCCGAAGGCGGCGTCAGCTGATCTTGACCGGGTTCACCACGTCGGCGACCAGGACCAGCAGCGTGAAGCAGACGAAGATGCCGGCCACGACGTAGGCGACGGGCATGAGCTTGGCGACGTCGAACGGACCCGGGTCGGGCCGCTTGAACAGCCGCGCCAGGTTGCGCCGCACGGACTCCCACAGGGCGCCCGCGATGTGCCCGCCGTCCAGCGGGAGCAGCGGGAGCATGTTGAACAGGAACAGCGAGAGGTTGAAGAAGCCGATCAGCTGGAGGAAGAACACCAGCCGGTCGGTGGCGGGGATGTCGAGGGTGGCGATCTCGCCGCTGATCCGGGCGGCGCCGACGATGCCCATCGGGGAGTCGGGCTCGCGCGGGCCGTCGCCGAACGCGGCGTCCCACAGCGCGGGGATCTTCGACGGCAGCTTGATCAGGCCCTGCACGCCCTGCTCGACCATCTCGCCCATGTGGTCGACGGACTGGCCGAAGCCCAGCTGGACCTTCTCGGTGCGGGGGGTGAAGCCGAGGAAGCCGGCCTCGACGAACTTGCCCTCGACGTATCCGCCGTGCCCGTCGGTCTTGGCGACCTGGTTCTCGATCAGCCTGGGGTGGAGGGTGAGCTCCGCGCCGCCGCGCTGCACGGTGACCGTGGCCGGGCCGATGGTGTCGCGGATCTTCTGCTGGAGGACCGACCAGTCGTCGACCTTCTCGCCGTTGAAGGCGACGATCCGGTCACCGGGGAGCAGGCCCGCCGCCTTGGCGGGGGCCACCGGGTCGCCGGCCTTGCAGATGTCGCGCTTCTCGCTCTGCTGGATGACGCAGGGGGTCACCGACTTGACGTTGGTGGTCTGCATGTTGACGCCGAAGGTCATCCAGACGCCGAAGAACACCACGAGGGCGAGCACGAGGTTCATGAACGGGCCCGCGAACATCACGATGACGCGCTTCCACGGCTTGCGCGTGTAGAAGAGCCGGGACTCGTCGCCGGGCTCCAGCTCCTCGTACGCGGCCGAGCGGGCGTCCTCGATCATCGAGCGCCACGGGGAGGTGGAGCGGGCGGTGATCCGGCCGTCCTCGCCGGGCGGGAACATGCCGATCATGCGGATGTAGCCGCCGGCCGGGATGGCCTTGATGCCGTACTCGGTCTCGCCCTTGCGCCGCGACCAGATGGTCGGGCCGAAGCCGACCATGTACTGGGGCACGCGGATGCCGAAGATCTTCGCCGTCGACAGGTGGCCCAGCTCGTGCCACGCGATGGAGACCAGCAGCCCGAAGACGAAGACGAGTATCCCGAGCACCGTCATCAGAAGGATCATGCGCGCGCCTCCACTGCGGCCTTCGCCGCCATCTCCCTGGCCCGGGCGCGGGCCCAGGTCTCCGCTGCGAGGACGTCGGCGACGGTGAGGGCAGTTCCCCGGTCCGGCGTTCCGTGGTCCTCGACGACAGCGGTGACCGTATCCATGATTGCTGTGAACGGCAGCCGACCGGCCAGGAACGCGTCGACACACTCCTCGTTCGCCGCATTGAACACGGCCGGTGCCGTGCCGCCCAGGGCGCCCACGTGGCGGGCCAGTCCGACCGAGGGGAAGGCCTCGGTGTCGAGCGGGAAGAACTCCCAGGTGGAGGCCTTGGTCCAGTCGAACGCGGGGGCCGCGTCCGGGATCCGCTCCGGCCAGCCGAGGCCGATCGCGATCGGGCCGCGCATGTCGGGCGGGGTGGCCTGGGCGAGGGTGGAGCCGTCGGTGAACTCCACCATCGAGTGAACGTACGACTGCGGGTGGACGACGACCTCGATGCGGTCGAAGGGGATGTCGTAGAGCAGGTGGGCCTCGATGACCTCCAGGCCCTTGTTGACGAGGGTCGCGCTGTTCACCGTGATCACCGGGCCCATCGCCCAGGTGGGGTGCGCGAGGGCGTCCTCGACGGTGACGTGGGCCAGCTCTGCCTTCGTCCGGCCGCGGAACGGCCCGCCGGAGGCGGTGACGACGAGCTTGCGGACGTCGGCGCGGGTGCCGGCGGCCAGCGCCTGGAAGAGCGCGGCGTGCTCGGAGTCCACCGGGATGATCTGGCCCGGCTTGGCCAGGGCCTTCACCAGCGGGCCGCCGACGATCAGCGACTCCTTGTTGGCGAGGGCGAGGGTCCGGCCGGCCTCCAGGGCCGCGAGCGTGGGGGCGAGGCCGATGGAGCCGGTGATGCCGTTGAGGACGGTGTGGCACGGGGACGCGGCGATCTGCGTGGCGGCGTCCGGGCCGGCCAGGACCTCGGGCAGCGGCTCGGTGCCGTACTGGGCGCGCAGCGCCTCTCGGAGGGCCGGTACGACGTCCTCGCGGGCCACCGCGACCGTGTCCACCCGCAGCAGGCGGGCCTGCTCGGCGAGCAGGCCGACGCGGCCGCCGGCCGCCGAGAGGGCGGTGACGCGGAACCGGTCGGGGTTGCGCAGGACCAGGTCGATGGCCTGGGTGCCGATGGACCCGGTGGAGCCGAGGATGACGATGTCCCGGCGGCCGACCGCGGGGTCGAACAGGAGGTGCGGGTCGGCGAGGGGGGCTGGGCTGTCGCTCATGCCCCCCATTGTTGCCGGAACTCAGCCGCGCCCGGGCACGGAGTCCCCCTGTACGAGCGCGCCGAGGAGTTCGGGGAGGCTGCCGGGGAACTCGGGCAGCGCGCGGGCGGCGCGCCACCAGGCGGCGGTGTCACCGCCGAGGGCCGCCCCGAGCAGCCGGTCGGCGGCCGCGTGGGCGGCGAGCATGGCCTCGGCCCGCAGCCGGGCGGCCCGGCCGGCCGGGTGGTCGTCCGGCTCGTCGAGGCGGGTGTTCCAGTGGTCGATCTCGCCCAGCCAGTGGTCCTCGTCGAGGGCCCAGGCGGCGGGGGCCTTGTGCCACAGCACGTCGGCGCCGGTGAGGAGGCCCCGGTCCAGGCAGGCCCGTACCCAGCGGATGTCCTCGGCGAGGTCGCCCATGGCGTTGGGCACGGCCAGCGCGGCGAGCGCGAGTTCGCGTTCGACCCCGCCGGCGGCCGCCGCGTCGGGCGGCGGCGGGGCGAGGGCGGCGACGGCGCGGGCCAGCGCCCCGTCGGGCGCGGGCCCGGGTGCGGCGGCGTCGGCCGGGACCGCGGCCGGGACCGCGGCCGGGCCGGCGGCCACGGCCTCGGCCAGCTCCGGCAGGGTGCCGGGGAACGCGGGCGCGCGGCGAAGCAGGTCGTCCCACAGGAGGGGGTCCTCGCCGAGCGCGGGCCGCAGGACGCGCCCCAGGGCGCCCCGGACCGCGGCCTGCTCGGGCAGCGACCAGCGCAGGCCTTTGCTCAGGCGCAGGTCGCCCAGGAGCAGCGTGCGGTGCGCGGGGGCGACCGCGGCCACCAGCTCGTCGCAGGTGAGCAGGCCCATGCGGACGGCCCGGACGGCCGGGCGGTGCCAGGACGGCCCGTACGAGCGCTGCGCCCGCGTGTCCAGCAGGGCCGGGCACGCCTCCCGGGGCAGCCCGCCGGCCAGCAGCAGCGCTTCCACGGAGCCGGGCGGCAGCGGCCCGCGCGCGTGCGCGTGCAGGAGCACGTCCGGGTCGAGGTCGCCGGCCAGCGCCAGCAGGTCCAGCGGCACCCGGGGGTGGCGACGGCCGTGCCGGCGCAGCAGCGCGACGAGGGCCGCGGTGTCGCGGGGGCGGCCGTCGTCGGCGGCGTGACCGGCGGCGGCGAGCTCGGTCCGCACCGAGGCGCGCAGCTCGGGGGTCGGTTCGGGCCGGGCGGCGTAGCGGCGTACCGACGGCAGGCCGGGCAGCGGGCGGCCCAGCACGTACGGGTTGGCGGCCACGCGGCGGCGGTCCTCGGCGGACCCGTCGCGCAGCAGCAGGGTGACGGCCGAGGGCGGGAGCAGCTCGTCGCGGCACAGGAAGCCCCGCGCGGCCGGGTCCATGCGCTCCAGGAGGCCGGCCACGACGGGGTCCGGTGCGTGGCGCAGGAGGAGCGCCACGCACCACGCGAGCCGTCTGTGCTCTCGGTCGCCGTCTGTCATGTCCTGCTCCGCTCGCCGGATTCGTACGCCTGTCCGGCGTGCGGCGATGATCGCAGGTCGGGCCGTGCCCGTCAGCGGACGGGCCGGCGGACGTTCTCGTGCTTGGAGGGGCCGGGGGTGGCGTCCGCGATCCACGGACCCTCGCTCGACGTGTCGATCACACCGTCCTCCAGCCAGGTGTACGTGCCCGAGAGGACTCCGGCGACCACCTTGCGGTCGAGGTCGTCGGTGTTGGCCCACAGGCGCCCGAACAACTCCTCGACGCGCAGCCGGGACTGTCGGCAGAACGCGTCGGCGAGCTGGTAGGCCTCCCGCCCGTGGTCGCCGGTGGCGCGCAGGTGCTCGGCCCGGACGCAGGCCGCGCTCATGGCGAACAGCTCGGCACCGATGTCGACGATCCGGCCGAGGAAGCCCTGCTTCGTCTCCATCCTGCCCTGCCAGCGGGACATCGCGTAGAACGTGGAGCGGGCCAGCTTGCGGGCGTTCCGCTCGACGTAGCGCAGGTGGCCGGAGAGGTCGACGTGACCGCGCGGGTGGAACTCGCGGTAGCTGGTCGGGACGTGGCCGGGTCCGGTGGCGAGCCTGGGCAGCCAGCGGGCGTAGAAGCCGGCGGCCCGGGCCCCCGCCCTGGCCTTGTCCTGCACGGCCTTGTCGGGGTCGATGAGGTCGCCGGCGACCGAGAGGTGGGCGTCGACGGCCTCGCGGGCGATCAGCAGGTGCATGATCTCCGTCGACCCCTCGAAGATCCGGTTGATGCGCAGGTCGCGCAGCATCTGCTCGGCGGGTACGCCCCGTTCGCCGCGGGCGGCGAGGGACTCGGCGGTCTCGAAGCCGCGGCCGCCGCGGATCTGCACGAGCTCGTCGGCCATCAGGCAGGCCATCTCGCTGCCGTAGAGCTTGGCGAGGGCGGCCTCGATGCGGATGTCGTTGCGGTCCTCGTCGGCCATCTGGGAGGACAGGTCGACGACCGCCTCCAGGGCGAAGGTGGTGGCGGCGATGAAGGAGATCTTGGCGCCGACGGCCTCGTGCTCGGCGACCGGGCGGCCCCACTGCTCGCGGACGCCGGACCACTCGCGGGCGATCTTCAGGCACCACTTGCCGGCGCCGACGCACATGGCGGGCAGCGAGAGCCGGCCGGTGTTGAGGGTGGTGAGCGCGATCTTCAGGCCGGCGCCCTCGGGGCCGATGCGGTGCGCCGCGGGCACCCGTACCTGGTGGAAGCGCGTGACGCCGTTCTCCAGGCCGCGCAGGCCCATGAAGGCGTTGCGGTGCTCGACGGTGATCCCGGGGGCGTCGGCCTCGACGACGAAGGCGGTGATGCCGCCCTTGTGGCCCTCGGACCGGGGGACGCGGGCCATGACGACGAGCAGGTCGGCGACCACGCCGTTGGTGGTCCACAGCTTCACGCCGTCCAGGACGTACGTGTCGTCGCCCTCGGGCACGGCGGTGGTGGCCAGCCGGGCCGGGTCGGAGCCGACGTCGGGCTCGGTCAGCAGGAAGGCGGAGATGGCGTCGGTGGCGCACCGGGGCAGGAAGGCGTCCTTCTGCTCCTGGGTGCCGAAGATCTTCAGCGGCTGGGGCACGCCGATGGACTGGTGGGCCGAGAGCAGGGCGCCCACGGCGGGGCTGGCGGAACCGACCAGGGCCAGCGCCTTGTTGTAGTACACCTGGGTCAGGCCCAGGCCGCCGTACTTGGGGTCGATCTTCATGCCGAGGGCGCCGAGGCTCTTGAGGCCGCGGATCGTCTCGTCGGGGATCTGCGCCTCGCGTTCGATGCGGGCGCCGTCGATCTCGTGCTCGCAGAACTCCCGCAGCCGGGCCAGGAAGGCCTCGCCCCGCCGGACGTCCTCGGCGTCGGGCTGGGGGTGCGGGTGGATCAGGTCGAGCCGGAACCTGCCGAGGAACAGTTCCTTGGCGAAGCTGGGCTTGCGCCAGTCCTGTTCCCTGGCCGCCTCCGCGACCTGCCGGGCCTCGCGCTCGGTCACCTTGGGCTGTGCGGGCTGTGTTGCGGACATGAGGGGGCTCACCTCGCCGCCGGGAGTGGGGACGCTACCGATCGGTGCTACCTCCCAGTCGTACCCGCTCCACCGCGACCGGAAAAGCCGGGTTGGGCCGGGCGGGGGTGGGGGCCGCGGGGCGGCACTCTCGTGAGGCGGCGACATGCCGGGATCCCGGGCGGCGGGTTCGGGTGGGCCGGGAAGGGGACGGCCGGAGCCCCCGCACAGTGGGCTCCGGCCGTCGGCTCTGTGGCCGTACGAATCAGATGTTCAGGCCGGTCAGGACCAGGACGCGCTCGTACGTGTAGTCGTCCATCGCGTAGCGGACGCCCTCGCGGCCGACACCGGACTGCTTGACGCCGCCGTACGGCATCTGGTCGGCGCGGTAGGACGGGGCGTCGCCGATGATGACGCCGCCGACCTCGAGCTCGCGGTGGGCGCGGAACGCGGTCTGGACGTCGTGGGTGAAGACGCCGGCCTGCAGGCCGAACTTGGAGTCGTTGACGGCGGCGAAGGCCTCGTCCGTGTTCTCCACCTTGTGCAGGGTGAGGACCGGGCCGAAGACCTCCTCGCAGGCCAGCTTGACGCCGTCGGGAACCTCGGCGAGCACGGTCGGCTCGAAGGAGGCGCCCTCGCGCTTGCCGCCCGCGAGCAGCTTCGCGCCGGCGGAGACGGCCTCGTCCACCCAGGCCTCGACGCGCTCGGCGGCGGCCTCGGAGACGAGCGGGCCGACGTCGGTGGCGTCGTCGGACGGGTCGCCGGTGACCTGGGCCTGGACCTTGGCGACGACCTTCTCGACCAGGCGGTCGTAGACGGCGGCGTCGGCGATCACGCGCTGCACGGAGATGCAGGACTGGCCGGCCTGGTAGTTGGAGAAGGTCGCGATCCGGGTGGCGGCCCAGTCCAGGTCGGCCTCGGAGGACCAGTCGGACAGGACGACGGCCGCGGCGTTGCCGCCGAGCTCCAGGGTGCAGTGCTTGTGGGGCACCGACTGCTGGATGGCGTAGCCGACCGTGTCGGAGCCGGTGAAGGAGATGACCGGCAGGCGCTCGTCCTTGACGAGGGCGGGCATCTTCTCGTTGGCGACCGGCAGGACCGACCAGGAGCCGGCGGGCAGGTCGGTCTCGGCCAGCAGCTCGCCCAGGATCAGGCCGGAGAGCGGGGTGGCCGGGGCGGGCTTCAGGATGATCGGGGCACCGACGGCGATGGCCGGGGCGACCTTGTGGGCGCACAGGTTCAGCGGGAAGTTGAACGGCGCGATGCCCAGGACCGGGCCCTTGACGAAGCGGCGCGTCAGGGCCAGGCGGCCGGTGCCGCCGGCGTCGGTGTCGAGGCGCTGGGCCTCGCCGCCGTTGAAGCGGCGGGCCTCCTCGGCGGCGAAGCGGAACACGGACACCGCGCGGCCGACCTCACCACGGGCCCACTTGATGGGCTTGCCGTTCTCGGCGGAGATCAGCTGGGCGATCTCCTCGGTGCGCTCGACCAGGCGCTTGGACACGTGGTCCAGGGCGGCGGCGCGGACGTGGGCGGGGGTCGCGGAGAACTCCGCCGTCACGGCGTGGGCGGCGGCCACGGCCTCTTCGACCTGGGCGTCGGTCGGCACGCTGACGGTGCCGACGAGACGGCCGTCCCACGGGTTGTGGACGTCGAAGCTGCTCTCGCCGGTGGCCTGGCGGCCGGCGAGCCAGAAGGCGTGGGTGGAAGTCATGCGAATCCCGGCCCTTCGGAAGTTGTGCGGTGTCCTTGTCATCACCACGGTAGGACCGGCGGCCCGAAAGGTCGTTTGTCCGGGGTGGAGTGGCCGGGCGCGCCGTCGCGCCGGTTTGTCACGGTGCCAATCGGAGGCTTTCACTCCGCTCGGTGGTGCGCCACGCCCGTCACCCCGGTCACTGCGCGGGGACGGGCGGGCTGGCCTTGAGCGCCAGCCACAGCTCCATGCGCACGTCCGGATCGTCCAGCGAGCGGCCCAGGATCTCCTCCACACGCCGCATCCGGTAGCGCAGGGTGTGCCGGTGCACGCCCAGGTCGGCGGCGGCCGCGTCCCACTGGCCGTGCCGGGAGAGCCAGGCCTGGAGGGAGGCGACGAGGTCGCCGCGGCCGGTGGCGTCGTGTTCCCGCAGGGCGCGCAGGGTGCCCTCGGCGAAGGCCCGTACGGCGTCGTCGGCGAGCAGCGGCAGGACCGAGCCGTCGGCGAGGTCCTCGTGCTCGACCAGGGCCCGGCCGCGCCGCCGGGCCACAGCCACGGCCTGGTCCGCCTGCTTGTACGCGGTGGCGGCCGCGGCGGTCCCGGCCGGCGCGGACAGGCCCACCACGAGGTCGTCGGCGGCGGCCCCCGGAGCACCGCCGGCCTCGCTGCCGCGCAGGGCCTCGAGGGCCTCGGCGTAGTTGGCGCAGGCCCCCACGGCCGCCCCGCCGTCGGCGGCCAACAGGACCAGGCGCGCCGTCTCGGGCACCACGAGCACGGCCTCCCCGGCCCGGGCGGCGGCCGACTCGACGGCGTCGGTCAGGGCACTGATCTGCTCGGGAGCCGAGGACTCGACGATGACCAGCCGGAACGGCGCGTCGAGCAGCCCCCCGTACAGGTCGCCGGCCACCGCGCGGGCGTGCCCGGGCTCGCCGTCGAGGAGCATCCGCAGCACGGCCGCGCCCAGCCGGGACTCGGCGTCGTGCAGGGAGCGGGAGCGCTCGGTGGTCAGCGTCAGCAGGGCGACGGCGGAGTGGACGGCGTACCGCTCGGCGGTGCCGAGGGGGGCGCCGGTGCCGACGGCCAGGGCGCCGCGGGCCCGCCGACCGGTGCCCAGGGACTGCAGCTCGACCCGGTCCTCGGTGCCGCCGACCACGGCGCTGGCCGGGGCCGGGCGCTCGCGCAGCCGCTCCACGTCGGCGGTGAGCCGGGCGGCGCGGCGGGCCGCCCACTCGGGCGCGGCGGCGACCACGCTGCCGGAGGTGTCGTAGAGCGCGGCCCAGCCGTGGACGTGCGCGGCCAGCTTGGCCAGCAGGTCGGCCGGGCCGTCGGCGGACAGGGCGGCCCGGGTGAGCTCGCGCTGCGCCTCGAAGCCGGCGGTCACGGCCCGGTACTGGTCGGCCGCCAGCGCGGCGGAGACGGCCTTGGAGATGGCGAGGAACGGGGTGCGCCGCGGCACCTCGAGGAGCGGCAGGTCCTCGGCGCGGGCGGCGTCGACCAGGGCCTGCGGGATCTCGTCGTAGTTCACGCCGACGGCGAAGCCGATGCCGACCACCCCGGCCGCGGCGAGCCGGCGGACGTAGCGGCCCATCTCCTCCGGGTCCCCCGCGTCCAGCGTCATGGCCGTGATCAGCAGCAGCTCCCCGCCCTCCATGTACGGGACGGGGTCGGCCAGCTCGCTGACGTGGGCCCAGCGCACCGGGGTGTCCAGCTTGCCCTCGCCCGCCCGGACGCTGAGTTTGAGCGCCGAGTGCTGGACGAGCGAGGCGAGGGTGAGCGGCATCGGGACCGTGCACTTTCGGAGGGCGGGCGGCAGGGGCGGCAGGGAGGTTTTTCGCCGTCGCGTACGAACGGCTCAGATCGATTCTGCCACCCCGTAGGGGTCGGGTCAGCTCGGTTCGAGCCGGCCGTTACCGCCGGTCCGTCCGGCCTGCGGCAGGGGCGGACCGGCCGCCCGGGCGCGGGTACGGCGCCCCCGCTCAGCCCTCGAGGTCCACCAGCAGCGGCGCCGCCCGCTCCCCGCGCACCGAGGTGACGGACAGCACGGCGTGCCCCGGCGGTACCGCGTGCGCGAGGTCGGAGGCCGACCAGCGCTCCCGTTCCACCTGGCGGACGGTGACCGCGTCGGTGGTGACGGCCTTGCCGGTGACGAGCTTGCGGAAGGAGTGGATCGCCCGGGTCAGCGGCTGGTCGGCGAAGACGGTGCGGCTGGTCACGTCCCGGGTCTCGACCCACTCGGTGCCCCAGGCCTCGGCGAACCGCTGCCCGTCCCAGGTCGTGACGCCGGCGAAGGCCATCCGGCAGCCCACCGCGCCGAACAGCGGCGTGCGCAGCGCCTCGGGTACGTCGTCCAGCGTGCGCAGGGTCAGCACCACGCCGGCGTGCGCCGAGCGCAGCCGCCCGAGCCCGCGCACGGTCTCCGGGGTCAGCGCCTGCGCGGCGTCGTCGAGGACCAGGCAGGCGAACAGCGAGCGGTCCGACCGCGCGGCCGCGCTGGCGGTGAACTGCGCGAGCAGGAGCCGGGCGAGCATGCGCGAGGCGTCCGCGTGCCCGCGCTCGGGCAGGTCGATGCGGACCCGCAGCGGGTGCTCCAGCGAGCGCAGCGAGAAGGGGCGCCCCTTGCCGCTGGTGTCGAAGAACCCGGCGAACGCGGGCCGGTCGAGCAGGGCGACCCGGTCGGCGAGCAGCGGCGCCGGATCGCCGGGGTGCCCGGCCTGCCGCTCGCGCGCGTCGAGCTCGCGCAGCTGCGCGTGGTCGCCGGCGGAGCCGAGGAGTTCGCGCAGCGCGCCGAGGGCCGCGGGCGCGCCGTCGAGGAGCAGGCGCAGTTCGGGCACCGCGGGGAAGCGCCCGTACGCGGCCCGGAACGGGCCGAGGAGCTGGGCGAGGGCGGTGGCGGCCCGGCGTGCGTCGGCCCCGGGCACGTCGCCGGCGAGGGCCTCGGCGAGCAGGCCCGCCGCCTCGTCGGGGTCGGTGGTGCCGCCGTACAGGTCGAGGTCGTACACGGAGTCGGGGTCGCCGAGCCGGACGACCACGTCGTACGCCGCGTCGGGCCCGAGCCGGCCGCCGGCCGGGCCCACCGCGATCACCGCGGCCTGCCCGGCCAGTGCCTGCAGCGCGAGGGACTCGACCACCGGCCGCACGAGCCGGCCGGTCTTGCCCGCTCCGGAGGGGCCGACGGCCAGCAGGGAGGTGCCGAGCAGCGCCGGGTCGAGGGCCAGTCCGGTGCCGCGCCGGGCGTACGGGTTGCGCTCGGCGTCGGCGACGGTCCCGAGCCGCACCTGGCCGGTGAACAGGTCGTGGCGGGCCGCCCGGGCGGGCAGGTCGCGCACCCCGGACGGGTGGACGCAGGCCCCGGCGCCCTTGACGCGCACGGCCTCGGCGAAGGCGCGCAGCCGCGAGGGGTCGGCCCGTACGGACAGCCAGGCGCGCCGGATCCGGGCGTAGTCGACGTCGCTCATGCCGCCGCCCGCGGCCTCCGCGCCGAGCCGGTCCGCGGCCTCGGCCAGTCCCGCGGCCCGCAGCTCGGGCCAGGCGGCCGGGTCCTCGGCGGGTGCCGGGGCGGCGACCGGTCCGGCACCCGCCGGGGCCAGGCGACCGCCGACGAGGCCCCGGACGAGCCCGAAGAGGCCGCCGAGCCACGAGAAGAGCACGACCACGGCGAAGTTGATCACGGGGTCGACGACCCGGTAGCCCTCGTCGCTGCGGAAGAGCTGCGCGACGGGTCCGCGCACCGGTACCTGTTCCCCGTCGATCAGACGCAGCACGAGAAGGATCATCACCACCACGCCCGCGATCTGGGCCCAGGCACCACGCGCCACCACCAGCCGCTGCCATGCCAGGCGCCAGTTGCCGAGTCGACCGAAGCCGATGAGCAGGCCGATGTCGACGATCAGTTCCCACACCCAGCTCGCGACGTAGCCAGCCAGCACCACGGGCTCGCCGCTCGTCTGCTGCCACCAGTCGTTCGGGGTGAACATGCGGACCGGCAGCGTCCAGAAGCGGTACGGGACCAGCCCGTTGCGCAGCAGCGACCACAGCAGCGCGCAGGCCAGGAAGGAGATCACCGCGCTGCTGAGCAGGGCGCGGTCGGGCACCTCGTCCGCGGCCCGCTCGGGCCGGGGCGTGTACCCGAAGCGCCACACCCCAGGCGCCGCGGCGGGCCGGGGCGTGCGCAGCCACTCGACCAGGGACGGCCCGGCGGCGGGCGCGTGCGCGGGCGGCGGCGGGACCCGGGGGGCGTCCCCCGGCGCCGCCGGGGCGGGAATGGGCACACCCGCCTGCCGCTGCGTGCCTTCGCTGTCCATGTCCCCTGCCCCCTGACCGCTCACCGTGACTGCGCAGTTCAATCTAGTGGCCGGGCAGGACGCGCGGACCGCATCCCGGCGCGATCCACAAGACACTCCCTATGGCCGTACCGGACAAGGACACGCGGGCACCACTCCCGAACGGAGCATGCCGCCACCCCCTGCGCGGGCCTAGCCTGCGGACGAAGAACAAGTGCGTCCGAACCATCCCAGGAGCCCCCATGACCGCTGTCCCGCAGGAGCGCAAGCTCGTCACCGCGATCCCCGGCCCGAAGTCCCAGGAGCTGCAGGCCCGCCGCCTCGAGACGGTGGCCGGCGGCGTGGGCTCCGTTCTGCCCGTGTTCACGGCCCGCGCGGGTGGCGGCATCATCGAGGACATCGACGGCAACCGCCTGATCGACTTCGGCTCCGGCATCGCCGTGACCTCGGTCGGCGCCTCCGCCGAGGCGGTCGTGCGCCGCGCCTCCGCGCAGCTCGCCGACTTCACCCACACCTGCTTCATGGTGACCCCCTACGAGGGCTACGTGGAGGTCTGCGAGGCCCTGGCCGAGCTGACCCCGGGCGACCACGCCAAGAAGTCCGCGCTGTTCAACTCGGGTGCCGAGGCCGTCGAGAACGCGGTCAAGATCGCCCGCTCGTACACCAAGCGCCAGGCCGTCGTCGTGTTCGACCACGGCTACCACGGCCGCACCAACCTCACGATGGCGCTGACGGCGAAGAACATGCCGTACAAGCAGGGCTTCGGCCCGTTCGCCCCCGAGGTCTACCGCGTGCCGGTCGCCTACGGCTACCGCTGGCCCACCGGCCCGGAGAACTGCGGCCCCGAGGCCGCCGCCCAGGCCATCGACCAGATCAGCAAGCAGATCGGCGCCGAGAACGTCGCCGCGATCATCATCGAGCCGGTGCTCGGCGAGGGCGGCTTCATCGAGCCGGCCAAGGGCTTCCTGCCGGCCATCGTGAAGTTCGCCAACGACAACGGCATCGTCTTCGTGGCCGACGAGATCCAGTCCGGCTTCTGCCGCACCGGCCAGTGGTTCGCCTGTGAGGACGAGGGCATCGTCCCGGACCTCATCACCACCGCCAAGGGCATCGCCGGCGGTCTGCCGCTGGCCGCCGTGACCGGCCGCGCCGAGATCATGGACGCCCCGCACGCGGGCGGCCTCGGCGGCACCTACGGCGGCAACCCGGTGGCCTGCGCCGGTGCGCTGGGCTCCATCGAGACCATGAAGGAGCTCGACCTCAACGGCAAGGCCAAGCGCATCGAGGAGGTCATGAAGACCCGCCTCTCCGCGATGGCCGAGAAGTACGACATCATCGGCGACATCCGCGGCCGCGGCGCCATGATCGCCATCGAGCTGGTCACCGACCGCGGCACCAAGGAGCCGAACGCGGCCGCCGCCGGCGCGCTGGCGAAGGCCTGCCACAACGAGGGCGTGCTCGTCCTCACCTGCGGCACCTACGGCAACGTGCTCCGCTTCCTGCCCCCGCTGGTCATCGGCGAGGACCTCCTCAACGAGGGCCTGGACGTCATCGAGGCCGCGCTGGCGGCCCTCTGAGGCACGGCGCCGGGCCGTCCGACGGCCCTGGCCTGAACACCCTTTCGCAGTACCCGCGGTAACCGGTCGGGCACTGTGAAGATGGTGTGGGGGGCCGATGGCGGGACGGCGTTCCCGCTGTCGGTCCCCCTTTCGCTGCCGTACGGTTTCTGCAGATGAGTGAGACACCCCGCCCGCGGGAGACCGCGGACGAAGCCGGCTGCGAGCTTCCCCAGCTCACCACCGGTCGTGCCTGCACCCACCCCGCCGAGGCCGACGGCCCCGGCAATCCTCACCGATCGGACGGCCGCCCGCCCCAAACCCCCCGGGGCGCGCGGCGATCCGATCCGGGCGGCCGCCCCGGAACCATCCCCCCTGTTCCGGGGCGGCCGACCTTCTCCCGGGCCCTCGTACGGGCCGTCTCCACGCGGCACCGCTCCGTCCGCCTGGCCCTGCGCGTGGCGCTGCCCGCGGTGGTCCTGTGCCTGACGACCTGGCAGGTGCTCGTCTCCGGGGCCCTGTTGGAGCCCGACGAGGGGCTGAGCCGGAAGCTGGTCCGGGCGCTGCCCGACTCGGTCACCGAACCCCTCGCGGACCTGGGCAACGGGCAGGTCGCCGTACCCGTGCTCGCGCTCGCCATGACGTACGCCGGGTGGCACGCGCGGCGCGCCGGCGCGCGGCGCTGGTGGCTCCCCCCGTCGGCGGCCGGGCTCGCGATGGCCGCGGTACCCGCCGTGGTCGCCCCCCTCAAGGAGTGGACGGCCCGGCCCGGCCCGCTGGAGCCCTGGGCGGCCGGCTACTTCCCCTCCGGGCACACGGCGACGGCCGCGGTGGCGTACGCAGGTGCCGCGCTGCTCGTACGGCCGTACGTGCGCCGGGACGGGCGCGGGTCGCGGTGGCCGATGGCCGCCGCCCTCACGCTCGCGGGGGCGACGGCCGTCGGCCTGGTGCTGCGCGGCTGGCACTGGCCGCTGGACGTGCTGGCCAGCGGGTGCCTGAGCGTCCTGCTGCTGGCCCCGGTGGCGCTGGCGAGCGCCCGGGTGGTGCGCGGCAGGCGCTCCGAGGCCGACCCCCCTTCCGCAGGCGACCCGCAGAAGTAGGCGTCGAAGTTCTCCGAGAACTCCCAGCCGCCGGACGGTCCCAGTTGACCGACCCGGTCATCGGGCCGCGCAGCCGGGCCAGCTGCCGTGGGTGGCGTACGCGCCGCGGTCCACCCGTGCCGGTGTCAAGCCAGCGGGCGCACGGCGGTACTGACTTGGTGGTCAGGGGGAGCCCCCCTGCTCCCCCGCGCCCCGCTCCGCGACCAGCGCCGCCGCCTCGTGCAGGGCGAGCTCCAGCAGGGCGGGGTCCGTGAGCGTGCCCGTGCCGTCCGGGGCCACCAGCCAACGCACCCCGCCGGTGTCCCGCCCGGGGTACGGCACGACGATCCAGTTGCCGCGTCCGGCGGCCCGTACACCGGTGCCGAGCCAGCGGGCGGCGGTGCCGGCGGGCACGAAGAAGCCCAGCCTGGAGCCGCCGAAGTCGGCGAGCACCGGGCCGGGCCGGGTGACGAGGCGGGCGAGTAGGTCCAGCGCGGGACGGCCGAGGACGCCGGGCAGGATCAGGACGTCCCAGTGCCTACCGGCCGGGAGCAGGGCGACCCCGAGGGGGTTGCGCTCCCAGTCCCAGCGGCAGGCGTCGGGGTCCGGGGCCACGGACACCAGCCACTCCACCGCGGATTTCGTCGCTGGGCTCTCCGAGCGCGCCATCTCTCCCTGCTCTCCCTCCGTTGCGACGGTGTGTCGTAGGAGGGAGAGCGGGGTGGGAGCCGGCGATGACGCGGGTTCCACGACCGGGTGGTGGTGAGCCGGCTCACGCTTCGATCATGGTTGTGCGCCCCCGGGCCCCGGGGGCGCACGCACCGCGCTCGTACGGTCAGCCGCTCGTACGGTCAGCCGCTGGTACGGTCAGCCGCTCGTCCGCTCGTCCGCTCAGCCGCTCATGCGGTCACGCTCGTTCGGGCAGCGGCTCGTCCGGTCAGCTGTCGAAGCCGAGGCCGAACCTGTCGAGCGCCTTCAGCCACAGGTTGCGCCGTCCGGCGCGCTCGTCGGCCCGCGCCAGGGACCACTTGGTGAGCGAGATGCCGGTCCACTTGAAGGGCTCGGGCGGGAACGGCATCGGCTTCTTGCGGACCATCTCCAGCTCGGTCCGCTCGGTGCGCTCTCCCGCCAGCATGTCGAGCATGACGTCCGCGCCGAACCGCGTGGCGCCCACGCCCAGGCCGGTGAAACCGGCCGCGTAGGCGACCTTGCCGGAGTGGGCGGTGCCGAAGAAGGCCGAGAAGCGCGAGCAGGTGTCGATCGCGCCGCCCCAGGCGTGGCTGAAGCGGATCCCCTCCAGCTGCGGGAAGCAGTCGAAGAAGTGGCCGGCCAGCTTCAGGTAGGTCTCCGGGCGGTGGTCGTACTCGGAGTCGAGCTTTCCGCCGTACGGGTAGATGGCGTCGTAGCCGCCCCACAGGATGCGCCGGTCGGGGGTGATCCGGAAGTAGTGGAACTGGTTGGCGCTGTCGCCCATGCCCTGGCGCCGCTTCCAGCCGATCGACGCCACCTGCTCGGGGGTGAGCTGCTCGGTCATCAGGGCGTAGTCGTACACCGGGACGGTGTACGGGCGCAGGCGCTTGACCAGCGACGGGAAGATGTTGGTGCCCAGCGCCACCCGGCGGGCCAGGATCCGACCGTAGGGGGTGGTCACGGCCATGCCGGGGCCGGTGGACCTGAGCGACAGGCCGCGGGTGTTCTCGTAGATCCGCACGCCGAGGTCGAGGCAGGCCTGCTTGAGGCCCCACGCCAGCTTGGCCGGGTTCAGCATGGCCACGCCGTCGCGGTCCCACAGGCCGCCGAGAAAGGTGGGCGAGTCGACCTCGGCGCGCAGCGCCTCGCGGTCGAGGAACTCGTAACCGCCGCCGAGGCCGAGGCGCTCGGCCTCGGCGTGCAGCTCCTTGAGCTCCTCCACCTGGTGGGGCTCGGTGGCCACGTCGATCTCGCCGGTGCGCTCGAAGTCGCAGTCGATGCCGTAGCGGGCCACGGCCTCCTCGATGGCGTCGAGGTTGCGCGCGCCCAGCTCCTCGAGCTTGGCCAGCTCGTCGGGCCAGCGGGTCAGCCCGTTGTAGAGCCCGTGCGTGAGGGAGGCGGCGCAGAAGCCGCCGTTGCGGCCGGAGGCGGCCCAGCCCACCTCACGGCTCTCGATCAGTACGACGTCCCGGCCGGGGTCCCGCTCCTTGGCCAGCAGCGCGGTCCACAGGCCGCTGTAGCCGCCGCCCACGACCAGGAGGTCGCAGTGCTCGTCCGCCGTGAGGGCGGGCAGCGGGGCGGGCTTGCCGGGGTCGTCGAGCCAGTACGAGACCGGCAGTGCTTCGGAAAGGGATTGTGCAACGGTACGCATGGCGACTGGGGCCATGGTTTCCATCTCCTAACGGGACGTGCTCAGTTCGCTGCTTGCTTCTTGCGCCGGTTGGCGATGGCCTGGCCGGCGACGACCACCAGGACGGCGATGACGAACATCGCGGTGCCGATGACGTTGATCTGCACGGGCGTGCCGCGCTGGGCCGATCCCCACACGAACATGGGGAACGTGACCGTGTTGCCCGAGTTGAAGTTCGTGATGATGAAGTCGTCGAACGACAGGGCGAAGGAGAGCAGGGCGCCCGCCGCGATGCCGGGGGCGGCGATCGGGAGGGTGACCCGCACGAAGGTCTGGACGGGGCCGGCGTAGAGGTCGCGCGCGGCCTCCTCCAGCCTCGGGTCCATCGAGAGCACGCGCGCCTTGACGGCGGCCACGACGAAGCTGAGGCAGAACATGACGTGGGCGATCAGGATCGTCCAGAAGCCCAGCTCGATGCCCATGTTGAGGAAGAGCGCGAGCAGCGAGGCGGCCATCACGATCTCGGGCATGGCCATGGGCAGGAAGATCAGCGAGTTGACCGCGCCACGGGCCCGGAACCGGTAGCGGACCAGGGCGAAGGCGATCATCGTGCCGAGCACGGTGGCGCCGATGGTGGCCCAGATCGCGATCTGGAGGGACAGCGACAGGGAGCCGCACATGTCGGCGACGCCGCAGGGGTCCTTCCAGGCGTCGAGGGAGAACTCCTGCCAGGCGTAGTTGAAGCGCCCGGCGGGGTTGTTGAAGGAGAAGACCGTCACCACGATGTTCGGCAGGATCAGGTACGCGAGCGTGCCGAGGCCGAGGATGACGACGACGTTGCGTCGGAGCCACTGCATCAGACCAGGTCCTCCGTTCCGGCGCGGCGGATGTAGACGGTGACCATGATCAGGACGATGGCCATGAGGATGAACGACAGCGCGGCCGCGGTGGGGTAGTCCAGGATCCGCAGGTACTGCGACTGGATGACGTTGCCGATCATGCGGGTGTCGGTCGAGCCGAGCAGCTCGGCGTTGACGTAGTCGCCGCTCGCCGGGATGAAGGTGAGCAGCGTGCCGGAGACCACGCCGGGCATCGACAGCGGGAAGGTCACCTTGCGGAACGTGGTGGCGGGCGTGGCGTACAGGTCCCCGGCGGCCTCGTGGAGGCGCGAGTCGATCCGCTCCAGCGAGGTGTACAGCGGAAGGATCATGAAGGGGAGGAAGTTGTACGTCAGACCGCAGACCACGGCCAGCGGGGTGGCCAGCACGCGGTCGCCCTCGGTCATGCCGAGCCAGCTGGTGACGTCCAGGACGTGGAGCGTGTTGAGGACCTCCACGACCGGTCCGCCGTCGGCGAGGATCGTCTTCCACGCCAGCGTGCGGATGAGGAAGCTGGTGAAGAAGGGCGCGATCACCAGGATGAGCAGCAGGTTGCGCCAGCGACCGGCCCGGAAGGCGATCAGGTACGCGAGCGGGTAGCCCATCAGCAGGCACAGGACGGTGGCGGTGCCGGCGTACAGCAGGGAGCGCAGGAACTGCGGGAGGTACTCGGTGAACGCGTCCCAGTAGGTCTGGAAGTGCCAGGTGACCTCGAAGCCGCTCTCCAGGGAGCCGGTCTGGACGGAGGTCGAGGCCTGGTAGATCATCGGCAGGACGAAGAAGACGAGCAGCCACACGATGCCGGGCAGCAGCAGCCAGTACGGGACCAGCTTGCGGCGCGCCGAGGCCTTGTGGACCGGCGGCTCCGCCTGCGGCTCGGCGGGGGGCGCCACGGTGGCGGTCATGCGCCCTCCTCGACCGTCGGGGCGCCGGCGTCGATGTCCTGGGCGGCGTCGAGGCCGAAGGTGTGCTCCGGGTTCCAGTGCAGGACGACCTCGGTGCCGGGGGTCAGGCGGGCGTCGCGCTCGACGTTCTGGACGTACACCTCGAACTCGGGGCACACCGCGGTGTCGACCACGAACTGGGTGGAGACGCCGATGAAGGAGGAGTCGGCGATCCGGCCGGTGAGGGTGTTGCGCCCGGCGGCGACCGTGTGCGCGTCCTCGGCGTGCACCACGGAGATCTTCTCCGGGCGCACCCCCACCAGCAGGTGGTCGCCGTTGCGGGGCGTGGTGGAGCAGCGCTGCGCGGGCAGCCGGAGCTTGCTGCCGGCGGCGGAGACGACCACGTCGTCGGAGCCGGCGGACTCCACGGAGGCCTCGATGAGGTTCGAGGTGCCGAGGAAGTTGGCCACGAAGGTGGTGCGCGGGTTCTCGTAGAGCTCGGCGGGGGCACCGAGCTGCTCGACGCGGCCGCCGTTCATCACCGCGACCGTGTCGGCCATGGTCATGGCCTCCTCCTGGTCGTGGGTGACGTGGACGAAGGTGATGCCGACCTCGGTCTGGATGCGCTTGAGCTCCAGCTGCATCTGGCGGCGCAGCTTGAGGTCGAGGGCGCCGAGGGGCTCGTCGAGGAGGAGCACCTGGGGGTGGTTGATGAGCGCGCGGGCCACGGCGACGCGCTGCTGCTGGCCGCCGGAGAGCTGGTGCGGCTTCTTGCGGGTGTGCTCGCCGAGCTGGACGAGCTCGATCATGTCGTCGACCTGCTTCTTGACCGACTTGATGCCGCGCCGGCGCAGACCGAAGGCGATGTTCTCGAAGATGTCCATGTGCGGGAAGAGCGCGTAGCTCTGGAACACCGTGTTGACCGGCCGCTTGTAGGGCGGCAGGTGCGTGACGTCGCGGTCGCCGAGGTGGACGGTGCCGGTGGAGGGGTCCTCCAGGCCGGCGATCATGCGCAGGGTCGTGGTCTTCCCGCAGCCGGAGGCGCCGAGCAGGGCGAAGAAGGAGCCCTGGGGGATGGTCAGGTCCAGCGGGTGCACGGCGGTGAAGCTGCCGTAGTGCTTGCTGATCCCGGAAAGGCGGACATCGCCGCCCGCGGTCTTGTCAGTCATGGGTCGCGGTCCCGTGGTGTGGAATTCGGAAGGGGGGGCGGCGGGGTCAGGCACCGATGAGCTTGGCGAACTTCTCCTCGTACTCCCGCTCTTCCTGGACGGTCAGGGAGCGGAAGGCGTGCGACTTCGAGGCCATCGCCTTGTCCGGGATGATCAGGGGGTTGGCCGCCAGCGCCGGGTCGATCTTGGCGAGCTCGGGCCGGACGCCCTCGACCGGGCAGACGTAGTTGATGTACGCGGCCAGCTCTGCGGCGACGGCGGGCTCGTAGTAGTAGTCGATGAGCCGCTCGGCGTTCGTCTTGTGGCGCGCCTTCGCGGGCACCAGCAGGTTGTCCGTCGAGGTCATGTAGCCCGCGGCCGGGATGGCGTACTGGATGGCCGGGTTGTCGGCCTGGAGCTGGATGATGTCGCCGGCCCAGGCCAGACAGGCGGCCAGGTCGCCCTTGTCGAGGTCCGAGGTGTAGTCGTTGCCGGTGAAGCGGCGGATCTGCTTCTTGTCGACGCCCTTCTGCAGGCGCGCGATGGCGGCGTCGTACTGGGGGGTGGTGAAGGTGGCCGGGTCGTAGCCCATGTCGAGCATGGTCATGCCCATGGTGTCGCGCATCTCCGTCAGGAAGCCGACGCGGCCCTTGAGGGAGGGGTCGTCGAGCATCTGGGTGACGGAGTCGACCTTCTTCCCGCCGGTCGCCTTCGTGTTGTAGGCGATGACGGTGGAGATGCCGGTCCACGGGTAGGAGTGGGCGCGGCCCGGGTCCCAGTCGGGCATCCGGAACTGCTGCACGAGGTTGGCGAAGGCGTGCGGGAGGTGGGACGGGTCCAGCTGCTGCACCCAGCCGAGCTTGATCATGCGGGCGGCCAGCCAGTCGGTGACGACGATCAGGTCGCGGCCGGTCTCCTGGCCGGCGGCCAGCTGGGGCCGGATCTTGCCGAAGAACTCGACGTTGTCGTTGATGTCCTCGGTGTACTTGACCTTGATCCCGGTCCGCTTGGTGAACTCCTCCAGCGTCGGACGGTGCTTCTCGTCCTCGCTGATGTCCATGTACTCGGTCCAGTTGGAGAAGTTGATCACCTTCTCCTGGGCCGAGTGGTCGTCGGAGGCCGCCGCCGGGCCCTCGGAACGCTTGGCCGGGGGGATGCCGCAGGCGGTCAGCGTGCCGAGGCCGCCGAGCGCCAGCGCGCCCATCCCTGAGGCGCGCAGCAACGAGCGGCGGGTGAGCGCGCCGCGCCCGCTCGTGAGGCTGCGCCGCATCGCCGCCAACTCCACTGCCGAGAGCCCGGGCTCCTGGTGCTCCATGCGCTGTGCCTTTCCCATGTGTCGTGTAGTTCCGCTGGTCGGGCGGAGCGCCTTCTATCGGTCCCCGAAGATCGTGCGGTGCCAGTCCTTGCGGGCCACCGCGGTGTTGTCGTACATGACGTGCTTGACCTGCGTGTACTCCTCGAAGGAGTACGACGACATGTCCTTGCCGAAGCCGCTGGCCTTGTACCCGCCGTGCGGCATCTCGCTGATGATCGGAATGTGGTCGTTGACCCAGACGCAGCCTGCCTTGATCTCCCGGGTGGCGCGGTTCGCGCGGTAGACGTCACGGCTCCAGGCGGAGGCGGCGAGTCCGTACGGCGTGTCGTTGGCCAGGCCGATGGCCTCGTCGTCGCTGTCGAAGGGCAGCACGACCAGGACCGGGCCGAAGATCTCGGACTGCACGACCTCGCTGTCCTGCGGGGCGTCCGTGATCAGGGTGGGCCGATAGTACGCGCCGTCGGCGAGCGCCCCGCCGGGGGCCTCGCCGCCGGTCACGACGGTGGCGTAGGCGCGGGCCCGCTCGACGAAGGCGGCGACGCGGTCGCGCTGGACGTGGGAGACGAGCGGTCCGAGGTCGGTGCCGGGCTCGAAGGGGTCGCCCACGCGGACGGAGGCCATCAGTTCGGCCACCCGGGCGACGAAGGCGTCGTACACGGGGCGCTGGACGTACGCGCGGGTGGCCGCGGTGCAGTCCTGGCCGGTGTTGATGAGCGAGGCGGCGACGGCGCCGTGGGCGGCGGCCTCCACGTCGGCGTCGTCGAAGACGACGAAGGGCGCCTTGCCGCCGAGCTCCAGGTGCAGTCGCTTGACGGTGGCGGTCGCGACCTCGGCGACCCGCTTGCCGACCGGGGTGGAGCCGGTGAACGAGGTCATGGCCACGTCCGGGTGCCCGACCAGGTGCTCGCCCGCCTCGCGGCCGGCGCCGGTGACGATGTTGATGACGCCGTCGGGGATGCCGGCCTCGGTGGCGGCCTGGGCGAACATCAGGGAGGTCAGGGGGGTGAGCTCGGCGGGCTTGAGGACGATCGTGTTGCCCGCGGCGACGGCCGGGAGGATCTTCCAGGCGGCCATCTGGAGGGGGTAGTTCCACGGAGCGATGGAGCCGACCACGCCGATCGGCTCCCGGCGTACGTACGAGGTGTGGTCGCCGGAGTACTCGGCGGCGGCCTGACCCTGGAGGTGACGGGCCGCGCCGGCGAAGAAGGCGGTGTTGTCGATCGTGCCCGGGACGTCGAACTCGGTGCTCAGCTTGAGCGGCTTGCCGCACTGGAGCGACTCGGCGTACGCGAAGTCCTCGGCCTGCTCGGCGAGCACGGCGGCGAAACGGTGCAGGGCGTCCGAGCGCTCGCCGGGCGTGGCGGCGGCCCAGGCCGGGAAGGCGGCCTTGGCGGCGGCGACGGCCTCGTCGACGTCCGCAGTGGAGGCCAGCTCGTACGTGAGGACCTCTTCTCCGGTGGCGGGGTTGACCACCGTGTGTGAGTGTCCGGAGGTACCGGACCGGAGACGGCCGCCGATGTACTGCGCGCCGTCGGCGAATCGGTCCTTAACCTGGAAGCGGTTGCCCATCACGCTCTCCGTAGCTCCAGCTCGAATTGAGTGCCGATCCTGACAGAGGGTTTTCCGTCCAACAAGTGATTCCGTCGTTTCCTTTTGGTTACGCGACGGAATCGGTCGACCATGTGTCGCATCGGGGAGGAAATCCCGTACGAAGTGTCAGTGGCGAGTGCCAGACTCGCGTGCATGGAGAAGATCGACAAGTTGATCGAGCAGGTCAACCGGGGTGAGCCGGTGAAGTACCTGGCGTTCTGGGGACACCGGCCGCGGCCGGACGGGACGCTCGGTGCGAGCTGTCTGTCGCAGTGGTGGTCCGCTCCGTTCACGGTGGGTGACATCGGGTACGCGACCGCCGAGCACTGGATGATGGCCGAGAAGGCACGTCTGTTCGACGACGCCGATGCGCTGGCCGCGGTGCTCGCCTCGCGCACGCCGGCGGAGGCGAAGAAGCAGGGACGGCTGGTGCGCGGGTTCGACGACGCCGTCTGGGAGCGCGAGCGGTACCGGATCGTGGTCGAGGGCAGCGTGCACAAGTTCGGCTCCGACCCGGCGCTCAGGTCCTTCCTGCTCGGGACGGGGGGCCGGGTGCTGGTCGAGGCGAGCCCGCTGGACCGGATCTGGGGCATCGGGCTCGGGGTGAACTCGCCGGACGCCCTGGTGCCGGCCCGCTGGCGCGGGCTGAACCTGCTGGGCTTCGCCCTGATGGACGCGCGCGAGCAGCTGCGCACGGCGGCCTGACGAACCGCCCCCGCTCGGCACGGCCCCCGGAAAACCCGTGGCCCGCCTCGGCCGCGGGTCCTAGGGTGAGGAACGTCCAGGTGCGCAGGCAGGACCTCCTTCGCGGGTTGCGGGTTCGAGTCCCGCCACCGCCCTCGCGGGCGGTGTAGCTCAATCGGTAGAGCAGCGGTCACACCGGTTCCGCCGCCCCGTCCTCTGGACCTCGCTCACGCACCTCCCGGTGCGCCCGGCTGCGGTTCCTTCTTTCGCAGAGAAACCCACACCGCCGCCACTTCTGATCTCGGGAGGCCGTGTGGGGGATGCCCGGTGCGCAGGCGACGGCTCCTTCGGACCGGGAGGTCGCGGGTTCGAATCCCGTCCGGCCACGGTCGGTGGAGCAGTTCGGAAGCTCGCCCGGCTATGCGCCGTCGCCGACCTCCGACCTCGGGCGTCCCCCGCGCACCGCCTCCCGCCGTCGTCACCGAATTCGGGGGGATTCACCATGTCGCGCTTCAACCTGCGCCCGAACAGGGCGGCCGCCGCGCACTCCGGCCCGGTCCGCACCACCGGCGCGGTCACCCACAACCACCAAGGCGGCCCCGGCCACCTCCGCGACGCCCGCTCGGAGCTGTTCCTGCTGGCCGTGGCCAACTTCGTCACCCAGCGGACCTTCTACGAGGCCGGCGACGCCCGCGACGACCGGTACGCGGCGCTCGTGCGCGAGCTCGCGGTCTCGGACCCGGAGTGGACCGCGGGCCTGCTCGGCTGGCTGCGCGCGGACGCCGGGATGCGGACCGCGTCACTCGTCGGCGCCGCCGAGTACGTACGGGCCCGGCTGGCGGCCGGGAGCACCGAGGGGCCCTCCAACCGGCGGGTGGTCGACTCCGTCCTGCAGCGCCCGGACGAGCCGGGCGAGTTCCTCGCGTACTGGACCGGGCGGTACGGCCGCGCGCTCCCGCAGCCCGTCAAGCGGGGCGTCGCCGACGCGGTGCGCCGCCTCTACCACCCGCGCGCCCTGCTCAAGTACGACACGGCCGGCAAGGGCTTCCGCTTCGGCGACGTCCTGAACCTGACGCACGCCGCGCCGGATCCGGCCGCACCGTGGCAGGGCGGGCTGTTCCGGTACGCGCTGGACCGCCGGCACCACCCGGAGACGGCCGTGCCGCCCGCCTCCTCCCCCGTGCTGGTCGCGCACCGGGCGCTGATGGCGCTCCCGGTGGCCGAGCGGCGGGCGGCGGTGACCGGACCCGGTGGTGCCGAGCGGCTGGCCGCCGCGGGCATGACGTGGGAAGCGCTGGCCGGCTGGCTCCAGGGGCCGCTCGACGCCGCCGTCTGGGAGGCGGTGATCCCGTCCATGGGGGCGATGGCCCTGGTGCGCAACCTGCGCAACTTCGACCGGGCGGGCGTCTCGGACGAGGTCGCGGCCCGGGTGGGCGCGACGCTGTCCGATCCGGCGGCGGTGGCCGCCTCCCGGCAGTTCCCCTTCCGGTACCTCGCCGCGCACCGGCACGTGCCCTCGCTGCGCTGGGCGTACCCGCTGGAGCTCGCGCTCGGCCACTCGCTGGCGAACGTACCGGCGCTGACGGGGCGGACGCTGGTCCTGGTGGACCGGTCCGGCTCGATGTGGGCGCCGCTGTCGGACCGGTCGGAGCTGAACCGGGCCGACGCCGCCGCGGTGTTCGGCACGGCGGTGGCGGTGCGGGCCGAGGCGGCGGACCTCGTGGAGTTCGGCACCACGAGCGCGGCGGTGCCGTACCGGCCGGGCGAGTCGGTGCTGCGGGTGCTGGACCGATTCCGCCACCTCGGCGGCACGGACACCACGGAGGCCGTGCGCCGGCACTACCGGGGGCACGACCGGGTGCTGATCGTCACCGACGAGCAGGCCTCGTACCACTCCCACGGGGACCCGACCGCGCAGGTGCCGGCCGACGTGCCGGTCTACACCTGGAACCTGGCGGGCTACCGGACCGGGCACGGCCCGTCCGGCGGGCCGCGCCGGCACACGTTCGGCGGGCTGACGGACGCGGCCTTCCGGATGGTCCCGCTGCTGGAGGGCGCGGCGACGGCCGACTGGCCGTGGGCTGCCGCCTGATCGGCCGACGGGCCGAGCGGGCCGAGCGGCCGACGGGCCGACGGGCCTGCTGAGCGGCCGGTCGACCCGCCCGGCCTGCTCCGGGTCAGACCCGGGCGGGGAGGTCCTGCGGCGCCTCGACGACCAGACCGGTCTCGTAGGCCGGAGGGACCTCCTCGTGCTCGAAGTAGCCGTCGTCGCCGTGGCTGCTGCCCCCGAACACCGCCCCGGCGATGATCACCACGAACACGACCGCGCCCAGGACGATGCCGACGGATCCCAGGATGATGCCGGCCAGCGCCTGGCCGGGGTTGACCGCCTCGCCGCGCTTGGCCCGGCCGCGGCCGAGGACGCCGAAGACGACGGCGACGACGCCGATCAGGACGGCGAAGATGCTGGAGCAGAAGGCAACGACGGAGAGGATGCCGAGCGCCAGCGCCGCTATCCCGAACCCGTTGCGCGGCTCCGGCCGGCCCCAGCCGCCCGGGTAGCCGTGGTGGCCGTGGTGGCCGGCGTAACCGGGGTACCCGGGGTAGGCGGCGTAGCCGGGCTGCCCCGGGTACTCGGCGTACGCGGGCTGCCCCGGGTAGCCGGACCGTCCCGGGTGCTCGGGGTAGGCGGGGCGTCCCAGGTGATCGGGCTGCCCCGGGTAGCCGTACGCGGGGCCGCCGGCGGGGTCGGCGCCCGGGCCCGGTGCCCCGTAGGCCGGCGCACCGTACGCGGGACCGCCGGGCACGGCGGCCGGGTGCGGTGCCGCGTACGCCGTACCGGCACCGGGCGCGGCGAACCCCGCCCGCCCGTCCGCCACCGGCGCCGCGGGCACGGGCCCGGCCGGCGTCCCCCGGCCCGCCTTCTCCAGACTCGGGCGCTCCGCCTCCGCGGGCGCGTCCTGCGGCACGACGGCCCGCGCAGCTGCGTCCTCCGGCGGCGCCCACGGGTCGCGCCGGGCGACCCGCGGGGCGGGCCCCGCCTGCCCCTGGTCCGGCTCCGGCTCGGTCATGGCCATCCCCCCTCGTTCTCCGCGCCATGCTACGGGCCCCCGCCGACACCCCGGCAGCTGCCTACGATGAACCCGACCCGCCCGCACCAGTCGTCACCCCGGAGGACCCCGTGCCCGATCTCCACCCGTTCATCGCAGGGCTGCCCAAGGCGGAACTCCACGTGCACCACGTCGGCTCCGCCTCGCCCCGGATCGTCGCCGAGCTCGCCGCGCGCCACCCCGACTCCAAGGTGCCCACCGATCCCGAGGCGCTGGCCGACTACTTCACGTTCACCGACTTCGCCCACTTCATCGAGGTCTACCTCTCGGTCGTCGACCTCATCCGCACGCCCGAGGACGTCCGGCTGCTCACCTTCGAGGTGGCCCGCGACATGGCCCGCCAGAACATCCGCTACGCCGAGCTGACCATCACCCCCTACAGCTCCACGCGCCGGGGCATCGACGAGCGCGCGTTCATGGACGCGATCGAGGACGCCCGCAAGGCGGCCGAGGCCGAGTTGGGCGTCGTGCTGCGCTGGTGCTTCGACATCCCGGGCGAGGCGGGTCTGGAGGCCGCCGCCGAGACCGCGCGGCTGGCCGTCGACCTGCGCCCCGAGGGCCTGGTCTCCTTCGGCCTGGGCGGCCCCGAGATCGGCGTACCGCGCCCGCAGTTCAAGCCCTACTTCGACCGCGCCATCGACGCCGGCCTGCACAGCGTCCCGCACGCCGGCGAGACGACCGGCCCGCAGACGATCTGGGACGCCCTGGTCGACCTGCGCGCCGAGCGCATCGGCCACGGCACCAGCGCCCCGCAGGACCCGGCGCTGCTCGCCCACCTGGCCGAGCACCGGATCGCGCTGGAGGTCTGCCCGACCTCCAACATCGCCACGCGCGCGGTGGCCGACCTCGACCGGCACCCCGTCAAGGAGATGGTGCAGGCGGGCGTGCTCGTCACCGTCAACAGCGACGACCCGCCGATGTTCGGCACCGACCTGAACAACGAGTACGCGGTCGCCGCGCGCCTGCTGGAGCTGGACGAGAAGGGCCTGGCGGGCCTCGCCAAGAACGCCGTCGAGGCCTCGTTCCTCGACCCGGAGGGCAAGGCGCGGCTGGCCGAGGAGATCGACGCCTACACCAACGCGTGGCTGGCCCGCTGACCCGCTTTCAGGGACGGACAATGGGCGGCATGCCCACCGCAGCCGCCCCCCGCACCGTGCACGCCGTCGGCCACCGCGGCGACCCCCACCGCGTCCGCGAGAACACGCTGGACTCGCTGCGCTCCGCCTTCGCGCGGGGTGCCGACGCGGTCGAGGTCGACGTCCGGCTCACCGCCGACGGGGTGCCGGTGCTGCTCCACGACGAGTCCTTCCGCCGCCTGTGGAAGGACGACCGGCCGCTGGTCGCCCTGACCGCCGACGAGGTGTACGCCCTCTCGGCGGGCGGGGTGCCCACGCTGCGCGAGGCGCTGGACGCCACCGCGGGCGCGGGCCGCGTCATGATCGACCTGCCGGGCGCGAGCGCCGGCACGGTCCGGGCCGTGGTGCAGGTGGTGCGCGACTGCGGGGCCCGGGAGCGTACGTACTACTGCGCGGGACCGGCCACGATGCTGAAGGTCCGGGCCGCGGACCCGGGCGCGGAGATCGCCATGACGTGGACGTCCCTGTGCCCGCCGCGCCGCTCACTGGTCGAGGCGCTGGCCCCGCGCTGGCTCAACTACCGCTTCGGGGTCCTGAGCCGGGAACTGGTCGACGCGCTGCACGCCGACGGCCTGCTCGTCTCCGCGTGGACCGCGGACACCAAGCGCACCATGCGCCGGCTCGTCGACCTGGGCGTCGACTCCGTCACCACCAACCGTGTGGACGCCCTGGTGGCGGTCCGCGCCGCCGCCGGCGCGCGCGGCCCGGCAGACTGAGGGGCCGTACGGGAGGGGCCGACCGGCCCCGGCGATCGAGGGGGACGGCCGTGCTGCGGGGCGGGAACGGGACGGCGGGCGCGGTGCTGCGCGCGGGGGCGGAGCTGGGCGTGCGGGTGCGCGGGGCGCGGCCGTGGGTGCTGGACCTGGGGCTGACGCTGCTGGTGCAGCTGGCGGTGACGATGCCGTTCGTGCTGCCGCGCGAGCCGGGACTGCCGCCGGTGACCTGGGCGGCGTACGCGCTGACCACGGTCGGGGTGGTGCCGCTGGTGTGGCGGCGGCGGTGGCCGGTGGCCGTGCTGACGGCGCACCTGGTCACCGGCACGCTGTACCAGCAGCTGCTGGACGGTCCGGGGCAACCGCTGCCGTACGCGGGGCTGATCGCGTTCTACACGGTGGCGCTGCAGTGCTCGGCACGGGTGCGGGCGGCGGTGTCGGTCGTGGCGCTGGCGGTGCTGCTGTACGCGGTGGGCCGGAACACGGGGACGGCCCGGGAGCTGTTCTTCGCCGTCTTCTGCGCGGGCGCCGCGTACGCCCTGGGCCGGCTGCAGTTCACCCGGCACGCGTACACGGCGGCGGTGGAGGACCGGGCGGCACAGCTGGAGCGGGCCAACCGGATCGAGGCGGAGCAGGCCGCGGCACGGGAGCGGGCGCGGATCGCGCGGGAGATGCACGACATCCTGTCGCACGCGGTCAGCATCATGATCGTTCAGGCGGAGGCGGGCCCGGTGGCGGTGCGGCGGGCCCCGGAGCGGGCCGAGGCGGCGTTCGACGCGATAGCGGAGACGGGTCGGGACGCGATGGTGCAGCTGCGCCGGATGCTGGGGGTGCTCCGGGAGGAGGGGCCGGCGCTGCGGGCGCCGCAGCCGGGGGTGGCCGGGCTGCCGGCGCTGGTCGAACGGGTGCGCGGCGGCGGGCCCGAGGTCGGGTACGAGCGGCGCGGCGCGGTGCGGGACCTGCCGGCCTCGGTCGACACGACGGCGTACCGGATCGTGCAGGAGGCGCTCACGAACGTGGTCAAGCACGCCGGGGCGACGCGGGTGGAGGTGGCTCTGGAGTACGGGGAGCGGGAGCTGCGGATCACCGTCGCGGACGACGGGCGGGGTCCCTCCGGAGCGGGATCGGGGGGACACGGGCTGGTCGGGATCCGGGAGCGGGCGGCCGCGCACGGGGGTACGGCGGTGACGGGGCCGGGCGGACCGCTCGGCGGCTACGAGGTGCGCGCCTGCCTTGTACTGTCGCCGCTGGAGGTGGGGAGTTGACGATCCGTGTGGTGGTGGCCGACGACCAGGAGCTGGTGCGCAGCGGCTTCGCGATGATCCTGGACGTCCAGGAGGACATCGAGGTGGTCGCCGAGGCGGGGGACGGCGCCGCGGCGGTGGCGGCGGTGCGCCGGCACTCCCCCGACGTGGCGCTGCTGGACATCCGGATGCCGGGCACCGACGGGATCGAGGCGTGCCGGGCGATCTGCGCGGAGACGGCGTGCCGGACGGTGATGCTGACGACCTTCGACGCGGACGAGTACGTGTACGAGGCCCTGCACGCGGGGGCGAGCGGGTTCCTGCTGAAGGACGTGCGGCGGGACGACCTGGTGCACGCGGTGCGGGTGGTCGCGGCCGGGGAGTCGCTGCTGGCGCCGTCGGTGGCACGGCGGCTGATCGAGGAGTACACGACGGTGACCGCCCGTCAGGTGCCGGTGGCGGCGGTGCTGGCGGCCGCCGAGCGGCTGGGGGCGCTGACGGCCCGGGAGCGGGAGACCCTGCTGCTCCTGGGGCGGGGGCTGTCGAACGCGGAGATAGCGGCGGCGCTGGTGGTCAGCGAGCACACCGTGAAGACCCATGTGGGGCGGGTGCTGGCGAAACTGGGGCTGCGGGACCGGATCCAGGCGGTGATCTGCGCGTACGAGACGGGGTTGATCGCGGCGGGTAGTCCCCCGGCGGAGTGAGGCGGGGCCGGGCGGATCCCTCGCGGGAGCGATTCGTAGGACCGGTGAGGATGGCTCTCGGGCGGGATTCGCGAGAGGGGGTCTGACCTGCAGTGTTGTGGGTGTCGCCGGGACTGCCGGCGACGGCCGGCCGACCGGGCCGGTGCTGACGACGCACGGGGGAGCCCGCCATGAACGCACGCACTGCCCGCACGGTGATCGCCACCGCTCTGGTCCTCGGGATCGCGGCCGGCCCGGCCGCCGCCGCGACGGACGGCCCGGGACGGGCGACCACCGCGACCACCGCAACCACCGCGTCCACCGCCACCACGGCCATGACCGCCGCGGCCGCGGACGGTGCGCCCGCGGGCCCCGTCGTGGCCTCGCCGCCGAACGCCCGGGCCCTGCGCGAGGCCCTCTCGGGCCTGCCGGACGCGGCCGCGACGGCCGTGCTGGTCAGGGTGGGGGGCACGAGCGGCAGCTGGCGCGGCAGCGCCGGGGTCGTGGACGTGCGCACCGGGCGCAAGGCCCTGGACCAGGGCCGGTTCCGGGCGGGGTCGGTGACGAAGGTGTTCACCTCGGCCGTGGTGCTGCAGTTGGCGGCCGAGGGCAGGGTCGACCTGAACCGGCCGGTGACGGACTACTTGCCGGGCCTGCTGCCGGACAGCTTCACCAAGCCGGTGACGGTGCGCCACCTGCTCAACTACACCAGCGGGATCCGCCCGGCCGACGGGCCCGGGGACGCCTTCGAGGACCAGTGGGCGGCCCGCTTCGACCACCGGGACCCGCGGGAGCTCATCGCCGACGCCGTCGCCAAGGGGCCCGAGTTCGATCCCGGGACGGCGCAGCACTACCTGAACATCGACTACACGATCCTCGGCGTGCTCATAGAGAAGCTGACGGGCACGTCCTACGCGGAGGCGGTGGGCACGCGGATCCTCAAGCCGCTCGGCCTGCGCCACACCTCGTTCCCGGGCGACGACCCGCGCATCCACGGCCCGCACAACCACGGCTACCAGGCGGTCGGGCGTCCGGACGGATCGACGGAGCTGCGGGACGTGACCGAGTGGGGGCAGACCGGCGAGAAGGCGGCGGGGGACATCATCTCGACCACGGCCGACCTGGAGCGCTTCACGTTCGCCCTCTTCCGCGGCCGGGTGGTGCCCGAGCCGCAGCTGGAGGAGATGTTCACGGTCCCCGAGGTGAAGGACTTCGCCACGGGCGGGCCCGCCCGGCTGACCGCCGGCATGTCCCGCATCGTCCTGCCGGACGGCACGGTGGCCTGGGGCAAGACCGGCGGCCGCTACGGCTACAACACGGCCATGGGCGGCACCCGCGACCTGTCCCGCACCCTCGTCTACTCCGTCAACTCCACCGACGCCAAGGGCGAGTCCATGAACCCGGTGGCCCTGCGCATCCTGATGGCGGCCTTCACGAAGTGACACCGCTGCCGCCCGCCTGCCCGCCCGCGAGGGCGGGCGGGGCGAGCGGGGCGTCGAGGCTGCCGAGCCGCTTGATCATGCGGTGCACGACCAGCAGCGGGACCACCCCGATCACCCCGAACGACATGTCGATCAGGGACCAGCCGAAGGGGATCCCCCGCACGGGCCCGCAGATCAGGGCCAGCGGGATGATCCCGGCACAGGAGATCATCCCGAACCGAATCACCCAGATGTTGCGCACCGGGTCCCGGTAGGGGCCGTAGAAGGCGACGGCGATGACGAGGTGCGCGAAGGCGAGCCAGTCGGTGCCGTAGAGCAGGAACGGGTAGGAGGAGTCGGCCTCCTCCAGCCCCGCGCGGACCCGGTGGATCCACTCCGAGTCCACCAGACCGTCCAGCAGCCGCACCTCGCTCACCAGCGGGAACGCGGTGGCTCCGCTGAGCACGAGGCACACGATGAACACGACAAGCCATATGCGTATCCGGCGCACGAGGGCGCTCCGCTCGCTCATGACGGGGAGCATACGCCCACGTTTCTGAACGCGTTCAACCGGGTGCGGTGAGGTCGGCGGACGAGCGTGAGGACCTCTCAGGAAGTCCTCGGAGCCCCTCAGAGGCCGACGATGGAGTTCCAGCGGCGGGCGAGGCGGGGGCGCTCCTCCGCGCTGATGTCGCGGGCGACCACGAGGCGCTTGCGCATGGCGGCGTCGGGGAAGATCAGCGGGTCCTCGGCCAGTTCGGCGGTCTCCCTGTCGTCGGAGTCGGCCAGGACGGCCTGGGCGGCCGGGACGGGGCAGACGTAGTTGACGTAGGCGGCGAGCTCGGCCGCGACCTCGGGGTCGTAGTAGTGGTCGATGAGCGCCTCGGCGTTGGCCTTGTGGCGGGCCAGGTTGGGCACCAGCAGGCTCTCCGCCCACAGCTCGGCCCCCTCCTCGGGCACGACGAACTCGATGTCGGGGTTGTCGGCCTTCAGTTGGATGGCGTCACCCGAGTACGCCTGGCAGGCCAGGACGTCACCCTTGCTCAGATCGGAGGTGTAGTCGTTGCCCGTGAACCGGCGGATGTGCCTGTTCCGCACCATCTCCTCGATCCGGTCGCACACCCGGTCGAAGTCGGCCTCGGTCCAGCGGGTGGTGTCGACGCCGTCGCCCTGCATGAGGAGGGCGAAGGACTCGTCGAGCCCGGAGAAGAGCGTGACCTTGCCCGCCAGGTCGGGGCGCCACAGGTCGGCCACGGACCTGATCTCCCGGCCGAGCCTGCGGCGGTTGTACGCGATACCGGTGATGCCGCTCTGCCAGGGCACGGTGTGCATCCTGCCCTCGTCGAAGGAGGGACTGCGCAGCAGCGGGTCGAGGTACCTGGCCACGTTCGGCTGGGCGGCCCGGTCCATCCTCTGGGCCCAGCCGAGGCCGACGAACCGGGCGGCCATCCAGTCGCTGACGACGACCACGTCGTGGCCGGTCTCCTGGCGGTTCATCAGGGCCGGGCTGACCTTGCCGAAGAACTCGTCGTTGTCGTTGATCTCCTCGGTGTACCGGACCGAGATGCCGGTGCGCTTCGAGAAGGACTCCAGCGTGGGCCGCCGGGTCGCGTCCGCCTCGTCCGTGTCGATGTACATCGGCCAGTTGGAGAAGCTGACGGACTTCTCGCGGGCGGAGCGGTCGGGCGCCGAGCGCTTGCCCTCCGCCACGTACGCGGCCGGGACACCGCAGCCGGTGAGGGCGGCCAGCAGGCCCGCCGCTCCGAGTCCGCGCAGCGCCGCGCGGCGGGAGATACCGAGTTCAGGCATGGGCCAAGCCTCGGGGAAGCCGAAAGGGGCGGGCAATAGACAGTGTGTCTAACGCCCGCCCCTTCAGGACCCACGGTTGATCACTCCCGGCGGCCGGCCGCCGCCGGGGTTCCCGGCGCCGCGTGCGGCGCCGGGGATCAGCCCTCGATCGAGGTCATCACGTGCTTGATGCGCGTGTAGTCCTCGAAGCCGTAGGCGGAGAGGTCCTTGCCGTAGCCGGACTTCTTGTAGCCGCCGTGCGGCATCTCGGCGACCAGCGGGATGTGGGTGTTGATCCACACGCAGCCGAAGTCGAGCTTCTTGGACATGCGCATCGCGCGGGCGTGGTCCTTGGTCCACACGGAGGAGGCGAGGGCGTACTCGACGCCGTTCGCGTACTCCAGGGCCTGGGACTCGTCCGAGAAGGACTGGACGGTGATGACGGGGCCGAAGACCTCGTTCTGGACGATCTCGTCGTCCTGCTTCAGGCCCGAGACGACGGTGGGGGCGTAGAAGTAGCCCTTGTCGCCGACCTGGTGGCCGCCGGCCTCGACCTTAGCGTGGGCGGGCAGGCGCTCGATGAAGCCCGAGACCTGCTTGAGCTGGTTCGGGTTGTTCAGCGGGCCGTACAGCACGTCCTCGTCGTCCGGCTGCCCCGTCTTGGTGTCCTGGGCGGCCTTGGCCAGCGCGGCGACGAACTCGTCGTGCACGGAGGACTGGACGAGCACGCGGGTGGCGGCGGTGCAGTCCTGGCCGGCGTTGAAGAAGCCGGCCACCGCGATGTCCTCGACGGCCTTGGCGATGTCGGCGTCGTCGAAGACGACGACCGGGGCCTTGCCGCCCAGCTCCAGGTGGACGCGCTTGAGGTCCTTCGAGGCGCTCTCGGCGACCGACATGCCGGCGCGCACGGAGCCGGTGATGGAGGCCATCGCCGGGGTGGGGTGCTCGACCATGGCGCGGCCGGTCTCGCGGTCACCGCAGATGACGTTGAAGACGCCCTTGGGCAGGACCGAGTCGATGATCTCGGCGAGCAGGACCGTCGAGGCCGGAGTGGTGTCCGAGGGCTTGAGCACCACGGTGTTGCCCGCGGCGATGGCCGGGGCGAACTTCCACACGGCCATCATCATCGGGTAGTTCCACGGCGCGACCTGGGCGCAGACGCCGACCGGCTCGCGGCGGATGATCGAGGTCATGCCGTCCATGTACTCGCCGGCCGAGCGGCCCTCGAGCAGCCGGGCGGCACCCGCGAAGAAGCGGATCTGGTCGACCATCGGAGGCAGCTCCTCGCTGGCCGTCAGGCCCAGCGGCTTGCCGGTGTTCTCCGACTCGGCGGCGACCAGCTCGTCGGCGCGGGCCTCGATCGCGTCCGCGATCTTCAGCAGGGCCTTCTGGCGCTCGGAGGGGGTGGTGTCGCGCCAGCCCGGGAAGGCGGCCTCGGCGGCGGCCATGGCGGCGTCGACGTCGGCCTGGCCGGACAGCGGGGCGGTCGCGTAGACCTCGCCGGTGGCGGGGTTGACCACCTCGGTGGTCCGCCCGTCGGCGGCATCCCTGAACTCCCCGCCGATGTAGTTGCGCAGACGACGCAGTTCGGTGGTCACTACAGCCACTCTCCTGATCACATGTCCAATGGTTGAGACAAGCCCCAAGCCTAGCCTCTCGGGCGACGCTTTCGACAGGGCCACGCGCCACAAGCTACGAAATCAGTGAGATCCAGAGACGAAGACAACGGATTTCATTGATTCCGGGTTGCGGAACTGTCGACTCCTCGTGCACAGTGAAGTCGTGGTCAGTCGAAACCCAGATTCCAGGAACCGGCACCCGTCGCCGTCGATCGATGCTGTCTCCCTGGCGATCATCGAGCAACTGCAGGAAGACGGACGCCGCCCCTACGCGGCGATCGGCAAGGCCGTGGGCCTTTCCGAGGCGGCCGTCCGCCAACGCGTCCAGAAGCTGCTGGACCAGGGCGTGATGCAGATCGTCGCCGTCACGGACCCGCTCACCGTGGGCCTGCGGCGCCAGGCCATGGTCGGCATCAACGTCGAGGGCGACCTCGACCCCGTGGCCGACGCACTGACCGCAATGGCCGAGTGCGAGTACGTGGTGATGACCGCGGGCTCGTTCGACCTGATGGTGGAGATCGTCTGCGAGGACGACGACCACCTGCTGGAAACGATCAACAAGCGGATCCGCACGCTCCCCGGGGTGCGGTCCACCGAAAGCTTCGTATACCTGAAGCTGAAGAAGCAGACCTACATGTGGGGAACCAGATAACCGTGACCCAGGACCTGTCCAAGACCGCGTACGACCACCTGTGGATGCACTTCACCCGCATGTCCTCGTACGAGAAGAACCCCGTCCCCACCATCGTTCGCGGTGAGGGCGCCTACATCTACGACGACAAGGGCAAGCGCTACCTGGACGGTCTCGCCGGACTGTTCGTGGTCAACGCCGGTCACGGCCGCAAGGAGCTGGCCGAGGTCGCCTACAAGCAGGCGCAGGAGCTCGCGTTCTTCCCCGTGTGGTCGTACGCGCACCCCAAGGCCGTCGAGCTCGCGGAGCGGCTGGCCGGCTACGCGCCGGGCGACCTGAACAAGGTCTTCTTCACCACCGGTGGCGGCGAGGCGGTCGAGACCGCCTGGAAGCTCGCCAAGCAGTACTTCAAGCTCAAGGGCAAGCCGACCAAGTACAAGGTCATCTCCCGCGCGGTCGCCTACCACGGCACCCCGCAGGGCGCCCTGTCCATCACCGGCCTGCCGGCCCTGAAGGCCCCCTTCGAGCCGCTGGTCCCGGGCGCCCACAAGGTCCCGAACACCAACATCTACCGCGCCCCGATCCACGGCGACGACCCCGAGGCCTTCGGCCGCTGGGCCGCCGACCAGATCGAGCAGCAGATCCTCTTCGAGGGCCCGGACACCGTCGCGGCCGTCTTCCTGGAGCCGGTGCAGAACGCCGGCGGCTGCTTCCCGCCGCCGCCCGGCTACTTCCAGCGCGTGCGCGAGATCTGTGACCAGTACGACGTCCTGCTCGTCTCGGACGAGGTCATCTGCGCCTTCGGGCGCCTGGGCACGATGTTCGCCTGCGACAAGTTCGGCTACGTGCCGGACATGATCACCTGTGCGAAGGGCATGACCTCGGGCTACTCCCCGATCGGTGCCTGCATCGTCTCGGACCGCATCGCGGAGCCCTTCTACAAGGGTGACAACACCTTCCTGCACGGCTACACCTTCGGCGGCCACCCGGTGTCGTCGGCGGTGGCCCTGGCCAACCTCGACATCTTCGACAAGGAAGGCCTCAACCAGCACGTGCTGGACAACGAGTCCGCCTTCCTCAAGACGCTGCAGAAGCTGCACGACCTGCCGATCGTCGGCGACGTCCGCGGCAACGGCTTCTTCTACGGCATCGAGCTCGTCAAGGACAAGAACACCAAGGAGTCCTTCAACGACGACGAGATCGAGCGCGTGCTCTACGGCTTCCTCTCGAAGGCGCTGTACGACGCCGGCCTCTACTGCCGCGCCGACGACCGCGGTGACCCGGTCGTCCAGCTGGCCCCGCCGCTGATCTCGACCCAGGAGCAGTTCGACGAGATCGAGCAGATACTGCGGTCGGTGTTCACCGAGGCGTGGACCAAGCTGTAACAAGCCCGCAGCGGCTCGCCCCAGGCACCCGTCCCGCCTGCCGGGCCCGGCCGGGACACATGGCCCGGATCCTCCGTTCGAGTGAGAACGCGAGGGTCCGGGCCATGTGCCGTCCGGCCCCCGCCACCGCCTCCCCTGCGCTGCGCAGTGACCTGTCGGCCCGTCGTTTCGTTCCCCCGGACGGAGGAAACGGGAAAACGGGAAATGCGGCATCAAGATCCGCAGTCGACGCGAACCGAGGTGTACGCCATGGTGGCCCCGCCGGACAACGACGTGCTGTGGGCACGGTCCCTGCACTGCTCCCCCTGGGGGTCCACCCGGACGGGGTCCGGCGCGGGCGCGCCCGCCCTCACCGGCGTCTCCCTCGGCGTCCGCGAGGGCGAGATCCTCGCCGTCACCGGCCCCCGCGGCAGCGGCAAGACCACCCTGCTGCGCTGCCTGTCCGGACAGCTGCGCCCGGACGGGGGCGAGGTCTGGTTCAACAGCGTCCCCGTCCACACCATGAGTCCGCCGGCCCGCGAGCGGCTGCGCCGCGACCGCTTCGGCTGGATCGGGCCCGAGCCCCGCCTCGTACCCGAACTGAACGTGTGGGAGAACGCGGCCCTGCCCCTCCTCATCGGCGGCGCCCCGCACCGCACGGCCAAGCGCGCCGCCATGGAGTGGCTCGACCGCCTCGACATCGGCGACCAGGCCCGCAAGCGCCCCCAAACACTCGACCGCGCCCGCGCCCAGCGCGTCGCGCTGGCCCGCGCCCTCGTCACCCTGCCCTCCGTGCTCTTCGCCGACGAGCCGACCGCCCCGTTGCACCGCGCCGACCGCGCCCTGCTGCTGCGCACGCTGACCACGGCCGCCCGCTCGCACGACATCACGGTGGTCCTCGCCACCCACGAGGCCGAGACCGCCGGCCTGGCCGACCGCGCGCTCGCCCTCCTCGACGGCCACCTCGCCGGCGCCGTCCCCCAGCCGGCCTCCGCGGCGGCCCCCCGCCCCGGCGAGGCGGAAGGCCGCGACACGTGCTCAGTCTCCGCCTAGCCCGCGGCGGCCGGCCCCTCGTCCAGCTGCGCAGACTGCTGGTCGCGGCGGCCGCCGCCGGTACCGGTCTCCTGCTGCTGGACGTGCTCGCCACCGCCGCGGCCCGACCGCAGGGCCAGCTGCCGCGGCTGCTGTGGTGCGCGGTCCCGCTCGCCCTGACCGTGCAGTTCGCCGTCGCCGTGACCCGCACCGACCCGGCCGTCCGCCCCCGCGAGGACCTGGACGCCGTGGGGCTCGGCCCCGTCCGCCTGATCCGCGTCGCCGCACTGTCCGCCGCCATCGCCTGCGCGCTGGGCAGCGCGCTCGCCCTCGCCCTCTTCCTCCACCTGCGCGGCGACCTGGCCGGCCTCCCCTTCGACGGCGCCGCCGCCGACGCGCTCCGCGCCGGCCACCCCTTCCCGGTGGCGGCCGCGCTCACCCTGCTCGCCCTGGCACCGCTCGCGGCCGCCGCCGCGACCGCCCTGTCGGTCCGCACCCGCCCGGCACGGACCCCGCACGAGGGGCTGCCGTGGGGTGTCGCCGCCTTCGCCTGCGGGCTCGCCGTCCTGGCGTACGCCGGTGGCGGCACGGCGGGCCGGCTGTCCGGCTGGGCCCTGACGACCGTCGGCCTCGCGCTGGCCGGCCCGGCCCTCGCCCACGGCTGCGGCGCGCTCCTCCAGTTCGTCCGCCCCGGCGCCGTACGCCTGCTCGCCGGGCGGGGCCTGCAGGAGGAGGCCGGGCGCATCGGCCGGCCCCTCGGGGTGCTCGTCGCCGTCGCCGCGTGGGCCGTGGCCGCGGCGGACGGCGGGCCCGTACCGGTCGGACCGACCGCCGGCGGCGCGGCGGCGCTGGCCGTCCTCTGTGCGGTCGGCGCACTCCTGACGGCCGCGGTCGAGTCGCGCCAGACCCGGGCGGCCACCCGCGAGACCCTCCTCGACCTGGGCACACCGGCCGCGGTACTGCGGTCGGCGGCCCTGCTGCGGGCCGCGGTCCTGCCGGCCGTGTGCGGACCCGTGGTGTGGGGTGTGGCGGAGCTGACCCGGAGGGCACTGGCCGGGTAGCCGACCTCGGCCCGTAGGGTGACGGGATGTCCCATGACATCGAGATCGAGACCCTCGCCGAATTCGACCGGGTGGTCGCCCGGGGTTCACTGAGCGGGTACCGGATCCAGTCGGTGAACCTGATGGAGCGCACCTTCGCCCTGCTGGCCGCCGACACCTCCGCCGCCGTGTTCCTCGGGTGCCCGATGGAACCGGACGCCTCCACCAAGGTGCGGGCCGACGGGGCGCTGGTGTTCCCCCCGGTGCCCGACCTGCCGTTCGACCCGTACCGCGGCCTGCTCTACACGCCGGAGGAGCTCTTCGCCGGCCTGGACCGGGACGGCTACGACGCCACGCCCGACGCGCGTGCGTACGCCTGGTTCCAGCACAGCAGGGCCGACGGCGACGTCTTCTCCTCGATGCTCCGCTCGATCCACGACGACGCGATCTCCGACGCCCTCGACGAGCACCTCGCCGGTGCCCCGGTCGTGGGGGTGATGGGCGGCCACTCGATGGACCGCGGCGGCGCCGCGTACGCCGGCGCCGCCCGGCTCGGCCGGGCGCTGGCCCGCACCGGTCTGACCGTGGCGACCGGTGGCGGGCCGGGTGCGATGGAGGCCGCGAACCTGGGCGCGTACCTCGCCCCCTTCGAGGACGGCGCGCTGCCCGGGGCGCTCGACCTGCTCGCCAAGACCCCCTCCTTCACGCCCTCCGTCACCGACTGGGCGGAGGCGGCCTTCGCGGTGCGCGAGCGCTGGCCGGACGGCGGGGACTCGATCGGCATCCCCACCTGGTTCTACGGGCACGAGCCGCCGAACGCCTTCGCCGGCGGGATCGCGAAGTACTTCGCCAACGCCACCCGCGAGGACGGACTGCTGGCCCGTTGCACCGCCGGCGTGGTGTACCTCCCGGGCGCGGCCGGGACGGTCCAGGAGGTCTTCGACAACGCGACCCCCAACTACTACGGGTCGCGCGGCGAGCCGACCCCGATGGTGCTGGTCGACCGGGCCCACTGGACCGAGCACCTGCCGGCCTGGCCCCTGCTCCAGGCCCTGGCCCGTGACCGCGCCATGGAGACCCGCATCGCGCTGGTCGAGTCCGTCGACGAGGTCCCCGACGCCCTGGCCCGGCTCTCCTCGTGACCTGAGCTCGTGACCTGAGCTCGTGACCTGACCTCGTGACCTGTCACCTGACCGGCCCGCCCAGGCAACCTCCGGGCCCGGACCCACGTCTGCCAGGAGTACGCGAAACCTGCCAGACGTGAACGGAGCCCCTCGTGCTCATAGGCCTGCTGACCGCCATCGCGGCCTCGATCTGCTACGGCACCGGATCGGTCCTGCAAGCGGTGGGCTCCCGCCGGGCCGCCGGCGCCGAGCCCGACCCCACAGGTCTGACCCAGCACGGCGGCCCGAACCTGTCGTCCACCGCGAAGGCCGCGCTGACCTGGGAGTTCATCCTCGGCACGGTGCTGGACTTCGTCGGCTTCGGCCTGGGCGCCCTGGCGGCCCGGCTCCTGCCCCTCTTCCTCTCCCAGACCGTCATCAGCGCCAACCTGGTGATCACCGCGGTCCTGAGCGTGAAGCTGCTGGGCATCCGCCTCACGCGCAGGGAATGGGCCTCGATCGGTGTCGTGTGCGGGGCGCTCGTGATGCTCGCCACCGCGGCCGGCCACGAGGGCGGCCACCAGGCCGCGTCCGCGACGCACTGGTGGCTGCTCGCCGTCACGGTCGCGCTGATGCTCGGCGGTACGGTCGCCGTACGCCTCCTGGGCCCCCGGGCCGCGATCCTGGCGGGCCTGCTGTCCGGCCTGGGCTTCGGCGCGCTCGGCGTCGGCGTCCGCATCCTCGACGGCATCGACCCGTTCGAGCTCACCACCGTCCTCACCGACCCGGCCCTGTACGCCGTCGTCATCGCCGGTGTGGGCGGCATGTACCTGCACACGGTCGCCCTGCAGCTCGGATCGGTCAACGGGGCCACGGCCGCGCTGGTCGTCGGCGAGACGGTCCTCCCCGGCGCCATCGGCGTCCTCTGGCTGGGCGACGCCTCCCGCCCCGGCCTCGCCTGGCTCGCCGTCCTCGGCTTCCTCCTCGCCGTGGCCGGCGCGGTGGCCGTGGCCTGGTACGGCAACCACGACCCGGCCCCGACCACCCCCGCCCCGCTCCCGACCCCCACCCCGGCCCCACCGACACCGGTCCGAGGCTGACCCGCGGCACGCCCGGCCCCCACCCCGGCCTACGCGTCGCGGAGGGCGACCACCTCGGCGGGGTCGAAGGCGACCCCGGTCACGACCCCCACCTCAGGCGCGAGCAACAGGTCGCACTCGGCCTCCAGCAAGGGCGCACCCGACCGCGGCCGCAGCATGAGCGCCACGTGCCTCCCCCGGAAGGTCCGCGACACGACCTCGCACGGCAGCCCCTCCGCGACCGGCACCAGCCGCACCCCGGTGGGCCGCACGAGCACCCGGAACTCGCCCTCGCCGGTCCCGTCCGGCACCGGGATCTTGCCCCACGGCGTGTCGGCCGCCAGCCCGCTCACCGTCGCCGGCACCACGTTGTCGAAGCCGAGGAAGCGCGCCACGAACTCCGAGGCCGGCCGCTGCCAGACGTCCAGCGGGGTGCCGGCCTGCGCGATCCGGCCGTCCCGCATCACCACGACCCGGTCGGCGAGCGCGAAGGCCTCGCCCTGGTCGTGCGTGACGGCCAGCACCGTCGTACCCAGCCGGTGGAACAGCTCCCGCAGCTCCACCACGAGCCGCTCCCGCAGCCCCCGGTCGAGCTGCCCCAGCGGCTCGTCGAGCATCAGCAGCCGCGGCCGCGGCGCCAGCGCCCGGGCCAGCGCCACCCGCTGCTGCTCACCGCCCGACAGCGCCGCGACGGACCGCCGCCCGGCGCCCGGCAGCCCCACCAGCTCCAGCAGCTCCGCCACCCGGGCCCGCTGCTCCTCGCGCCGCGCCCCGCGCATCCGCAACCCGAAGGCCACGTTCCCGGCCACGTCCCGCTGCGGGAACAGCTGGTGGTCCTGGAACATCAGGCCCACCCCCCGCTTGTGCACCGGCACCCCGGCCTGGTCGGCCCCCGAGAGCCGTACCCGCCCGGCGGCGGCCGGCTGCAGGCCCGCCACGACCCGCAGCAGCGTGGACTTCCCGCTGCCACTGGGCCCCAGTACGCACACGATCTCGTGCTCGGCCACGGACAGGTCGACGGCGTCGAGCACGGTCCGCGCCCCGAAGCGGACGGACACCCCGTCCAGTTCCAGCAGCGTCATCAGAAGTCCCCCGATCCGGACCGCTCGGGCCGCAGCCGCTCCAGGACCAGCAGCGACACGGCGCACACCACCATCAGAATCGTGCTCAGGGCCATCGCCTGCCCGTAGTTGAGCTCCCCTGCCCGCCCCAGCAGCCGCGCCACCGCCACCGGCAGCGTCGGGCGCTCGGGCCGGGCGATGAACACGGTCGCCCCGAACTCGCCGAGCGAGACCGCGAAGGCGAACCCGGCCGCGATCAGCAGCGCCCGGCGCACCAGCGGCAGGTCCACCTCGCGCCAGGCCCGCAGCGGCGAGGCCCCCAGCACCGCGGCCGCCTCCCGCAGCCGGCCGTCCACGGCACGCAGCACCGGCAGCATCGTGCGCACCACGAACGGCACGCCGACCAGCGCCTGGGCCAGCGGCACCAGGATCCACGAGGTCCGCAGGTCCAGCGGCGGCTCGTCCAGCGTGATCAGGAAACCGAAGCCCACGGTCACCGCCGACACGCCGAGCGGCAGCATCAGCAGGGCGTCGAAGCCGCGCAGCAGCCGCCCGCCGCGCCGGGTGAGCGCGGCCGCGGCCAGGCCCCCGACGCCGACGGCGATCGCGGTGGCGGCGAGCGCGTACTCCAGTGAGTTCCGGACCGCCTCCAGCGGCGGCACCAGGAACGTGCCCCCGTCGGCGGACCCGAGCGCCCGGTAGAAGTCGGGGCCGTACCCGCCGGGGGCGTCGAAGGACCGCTCCACCAGGACGGCCAGCGGTACGACGATCAGCAGGGCGACGGACACGAGCACACCGCCCAGCAGCGCCCACTGCCCGGTCCCGCGCGGCCGGTGGGCCGTGCGGTCCGGGGCGACCAGCCGCAGCGCGGTCTCGCGCCGGCGCACGGTCCAGGAGTGCACCCCGAGGATCACGCCCACCGCGGCGAACTGCACCAGGGTGAGCACCGCGGCCGTCGGCAGGTCCAGCAGCTGCGCGGTCTGCCGGTAGACCTCGACCTCGAGGGTGGCGTACGCCGGACCGCCGAGGATCTGCACGACGCCGAAGGAGGTGAAGGTGAAGAGGAAGACCATCAGCGCGGCGGCGGCCACGGCCGGGGCCAGTGCGGGCAGCGTCACCCGCCGCCAGGCGGCGAACCGGCCGGCGCCGAGCACCCGGGCGGCCTCCTCCTGGCGCGGGTCCAGTTGCGCCCACAGGCCCCCGACGGTCCGGACGACCACGGCGTAGTTGAAGAAGACGTGGGCGAGCAGGATCGCCCACACGGTCGTGTCCAGCCGGACGCCCCACAGCTCGTCCAGCAGCCCGCCCCGGCCCACCAACGCCAGGAAGGCGGAGCCGACGACCACCGTCGGCAGGACGAACGGGACGGTCACCACGGCGCGCAGCACCTGCTTGCCGGGGAAGTCGAAGCGCGCGAACACGTACGCGCCGGGGAGCGCGAGCAGCAGGGTGAGCGCCGTGGACGCGAGCGCCTGCCAGGTGGTGAACCACAGCACGCCGGCGATGTCGGGCCGGGTGAGCACCTCGCCGATCCGGCCGAACTGCCAGCCGCCGTCGGTCTTGATCCCGCGGCCGACGATCGCCGCCACGGGGTAGGCGAAGAAGAGGCCGAAGAAGGCCAGCGGCACGGCCATGAGGCCGAGCCGCACGGCGGTGGCACGGCCGGAGGGGCGCACGCGCTCCCTCCGGTCCGTGCCCGGGACCGTTCCCGTGCCTGCTCCGGGTCCTACTTCAGGACGAGCGAGGACCATGCCTGGACCCACTGCTCACGGTTCTTGGCGATCTGGTCCGGGGCGACGGTCCACGGCTTGTCGATCACCACCCCGTGCTTCGTGAAGACCTCCGGCAGCTTCGCGTCCTTGACGACGGGGTTGACGAACATCTGGAGGGGCATGTCCTCCTGGAACTTCTTGCTGATCAGGAAGTCCAGCAGCGCCTTGCCGCCCGCCTCGTTCTTCGCGCCCTTGAGCAGGCCCGCGAACTCGACCTGGCGGAAGCAGGTGCCGGTGGCGACACCGGTGGGCGCCACGGCCGGCTGCGGCTCGGAGAACAGCACCTCGGCCGGCGGGGAGGAGGCGTACGAGACGACCAGCGGCCGGTCGCCCTTGGCCTTCTTGCCCCCGGCGGAGCCGGAGAAGCGCTCGTTGTAGGCCTGCTCCCAGCCGTCGACGACCTCGACGCCGTTGGCCTTGAGCTTGCTCCAGTAGTCCTTCCAGCCCGCGTCGCCGTACTTGCCGACGGAGGCGAGCAGGAAGCCGAGGCCCGGGGAGGAGGTGGCCGCGTTCTCGGTGACCAGCAGGTTCTTGTACTCCGGCTTGACCAGGTCGTCGAGGGTCTGCGGCGGAGCGATCTTCTTGTCGGCGAAGTACTTCTTGTCGTAGTTGACGCAGATGTCGCCGGAGTCGATCGGGGTGACCCGGTGCTCCTTGTCGAGCCGGTACTGCTCGGGGACACCGGCCAGGCCCTTGGCCTCGTACGGGGTGAAGAGGCCGTTGTCGAGGGCGCGCGAGAGCAGGGTGTTGTCGACGCCGAAGAACACGTCGCCGCGCGGGGAGCCCTTGGTGAGGATCTCCTGGTTGAGGGCCGCGCCCGCGTCGCCGCTCTTGAGCACCTTGACCGTGTAGCCGGACTGCTTCTCGAACTCCTTCAGCACCGCGGGGGTGTAGGTGAAGGAGTCGTGCGAGACGACCGTGACGGTCTTGGACTGCGGTCCGGAGCTGGCCGAGCCGCCCTCGTCCTTGCCGTCGCCTCCGCCGCAGGCGGCGAGCGTGGACACGCCGAGGGCCGCGACGAGCGCGGCGCCCGCCATCTTCTTGGTGTTCACGTGAAACATTCCTCCTGGAGTGACCAGGAGAAGACGCGGCCCTGCCCCGGCGCTCATGGAGCGGACGCCGGAGCAGGGCGCAACAGCTCGAGTGGTGACCGAACTCCCTACCCGGAATGACCCGGGCGAGGTTCAGAGGGTCTGCGGCGTGACGGTGCCGCACTCTCAGCGCTGTGGCGCTCCCCTGTCGGAATATGCAGATGTACGGGAGTCAGACTACCGCTCGCTCGCGGCGAGCTGTCCGCACGCTCCGTCGATCTCCTGGCCACGGGTGTCGCGCACCGTGACCGGCACGCCGTGGGCGGCGATCGCCTCGACGAAGGCCCGCTCGTCCTCGGGGCGGGAGGCGGTCCACTTGGAGCCCGGGGTCGGGTTGAGCGGGATGAGGTTGACGTGCACCCGCTTGCCCTTGAGGAGGCGGCCGAGGAGGTCGCCCCGCCAGGCCTGGTCGTTGATGTCGCGGATCAGCGCGTACTCGATGGAGACGCGGCGGCCGGACTTCTCGGCGTACGTCCAGGCCGCGTCGAGGACCTCGCGGACCTTCCAGCGGGTGTTCACGGGCACCAGGGTGTCGCGCAGCTCGTCGTCGGGGGCGTGCAGCGAGACGGCGAGCCGGCACTTGAAGCCCTCGTCGGCGAACCGGAGCATCGCCGGGACGAGGCCGACGGTGGAGACGGTGATGCCGCGCTGGGACAGGCCCAGGCCGTCGGGCTCGGGGTCGGTCAGCCGGCGGATGGCGCCGACGACGCGGTTGTAGTTCGCCAGCGGCTCGCCCATGCCCATGAAGACGATGTTCGACAGCCGGGCCGGGCCGCCGGGGACCTCGCCGTCGCGCAGGGCGCGCATGCCGTCGACGATCTGGTGGACGATCTCGGCGGTGGACAGGTTGCGGTCGAGCCCCGCCTGGCCGGTGGCGCAGAACGGGCAGTTCATGCCGCAGCCCGCCTGGGACGAGATGCACATGGTGACCCGGTCGGGGTAGCGCATGAGGACGGACTCGACGAGCGTGCCGTCGTGCAGGCGCCACAGGGTCTTGCGGGTGGTGTCGTCGTCGCAGGAGATGTGCCGGACGACCGACATCAGGTCGGGCAGCAGCGCCTCGCGCAGCTTCTCGCGCGAGCCGGCCGGGATGTCGGTCCACTCGGCCGGGTCGTGCGCGTAGCGGGCGAAGTAGTGCTGGGAGAGCTGCTTGGCCCGGAACGGCTTCTCGCCGATCGCGGCGACCGCCTCCTTCCGCTCGGCCGGCGACATGTCGGCCAGGTGCCGGGGCGGCTTCTTCGCTCCCTTGGGCGCGACGAAGGTGAGCTCTCCGGGAGCGGGGCGGGCCATGGCAGGTACTCCTCGTACGACGAAAGGCGCGCCGCACGAGCGGCGCGCCTTTCCAGGGTAACCGGCCCGGGGCTTCAGCCCGTGCCGACGAACAGCGCCAGCAGCAGCCACACGACCGGCGCGGTCGGCAGCAGCGAGTCCAGCCGGTCCATGATGCCGCCGTGGCCCGGCAGCAGCGTGCCCATGTCCTTGATGCCCAGGTCGCGCTTGATCATGGACTCGCCCAGGTCGCCGAGCGTCGCGCTGACCGCGACGGCGAGGCCCAGGACCAGGCCCTGCCACCAGCTGCCGCCGTCGATCAGGTACTGCATGCACAGCGCGCCCGCGGCCATGGCGAAGGCCACCGCGCCGGCCAGGCCCTCGCGGGTCTTGCCGGGGCTGATGCGGGGGGCCAGCTTGTGCTTGCCGAAACGCCAGCCGACCGCGTACGCGCCCGTGTCGCTCACCACGGTGAGCAGCAGGAAGGTGATCACCCGCTGCGGCCCGTCGTCGGCGGTCAGCAGCAGCGCCACGAACGTGGCGAGGAAGGGCACGTAGAACGCGGCGAACACACCCGCCGTGACGTCCTTGAGGTACCCCTCAGGGGGTTCCGTCATCCGCCACACGAGCACCGCGAGGGCGGTCAGGGCCATCGCGACCCAGGCGCCCTCGGCGCCGCGCACGTACCCGGCGACGACCATCGCCGCACCGCCGATCGCGAGCGGCACCAGCGGGGCCTTGATGGCCTTGCGCTCTTCGAGGCGGGACGTGAGCTCCCACAGGCCGACGACCACGGCGACGGCGATGACGCCGACGAAGACGGCCTTCACGATGAACAGCGAGGCGACGATCACGGCGCCGAGGCCGACGCCGACCCCTATGGCAGCACGCAGGTCCCGCCCGGCCCGCTTCTTCTGCGGGGGCTGGGGGGTGTCCTGCGGTGCCTGCGACGGCGGAGGCGGGGGGCTGGGCATGGGCTCCTGCGGCGGCGTCTCGTCGCGGAACAGGGGGCCGCTACCCGGAGCGGCCCCCCTCTCGCGTGCTTCCCGGTCATCGAAGTCTGATCCGGCGGCGTCGGGCACGATGGGCATGGGCCGAGTCTGCTGGCCTACGTACACATCGTATGCGGGACCCGCCGGAACCGGCTCCGCCCCCCAGGGAGAGTCGTTCATCAGACCTCGAGGAGCTCGGCTTCCTTGTGCTTGAGCAGCTCGTCCACCTGCGCGACGTACTTCGCGGTGGTGTCGTCGAGCTCCTTCTCGGCGCGGCGGACCTCGTCCTCGCCGGTCTCCTTGTCCTTGACCAGCTTGTCGAGGGCTTCCTTGGCCTTGCGGCGCACGGAGCGGATGGAGACCTTCGAGTCCTCGGCCTTGCCCTTGGCGACCTTGATGTACTCGCGGCGGCGCTCCTCGGTCAGCTCCGGGAACGTCACGCGGATGATGTTGCCGTCGTTGCTCGGGTTGACGCCGAGGTCGGAGTCTCGGATGGCCTGCTCGATGTTGCGCAGGGCGCTCTTGTCGAACGGGGTCACCACGGCCATGCGCGGCTCGGGCACCGAGAAGGACGCCAGCTGGTTGATGGGCGTGATGGCACCGTAGTAGTCCGCCACGATCTTGTTGAACATCGCCGGGTGCGCACGGCCGGTGCGGATCGCGGCGAAGTCCTCCTTGGCGACCACGACGGCCTTCTCCATCTTCTCCTCGGCCTCGAGGAGGATTTCTTCGATCACCACGTGCTCCTGCATGTCTTGAGTGGATGGTTCAGGCGGGGGGCGGGCCCGCTCAGGCCCGGTCGCCCTGGTCGCTCACGAGCGTGCCGATCTTCTCACCCTTGACGGCGCGCGCGATATTCCCCTCCGCGAGCAGCTCGAAGACGAGGATCGGCAGCTTGTTGTCGCGGCACAGCGTGATGGCGGTGGCGTCGGCGACCTTGAGGTCGCGGGTGATGACCTCGCCGTACTCGAGCGCGTCGAACTTGACCGCGTCCGGGTTGGCCTTGGGGTCGGAGTCGTAGACGCCGTCCACGCCGTTCTTGCCCATGAGCAGGGCCTCGGCGTCGATCTCGAGGGCGCGCTGGGCGGCCGTCGTGTCGGTGGAGAAGTAGGGCATGCCCATGCCGGCGCCGAAGATCACGACGCGGCCCTTCTCCAGGTGGCGCACGGCGCGCAGCGGGATGTACGGCTCGGCGACCTGGCCCATGGTGATGGCCGTCTGGACGCGCGAGTCGATGCCCTCCTTCTCCAGGAAGTCCTGGAGGGCCAGGCAGTTCATGACCGTGCCGAGCATGCCCATGTAGTCGGAGCGGGCTCGGTCCATGCCGCGCTGCTGGAGCTCGGCGCCGCGGAAGAAGTTGCCGCCGCCGATGACCACGGCGATCTCGGCGCCGTCTCGGACGACGCCCGCGATCTCGCGGGCGATCGCGTGCACGACGTCGGGGTCGACGCCCAGGCCCCCGCCGCCGGAGAAGGCCTCACCCGACAGCTTCAGGAGGAAGCGGCCGCGGCCCTTCTTGTCGTGGTCGCTCTTGTCGTCGGAAGCGGTGTGGGTGTCCACGCCCTGATTCATGGAGATCTCCTCGTGCACATACGAAGAAGGCCATTGCCGGGGTCCTTGCGGTTCCCTGTGCGGCAATGGCCTCCTCGTCAGATCTGCGGTCGTCCCGCGCGAACGGGCGACTGCTTCAGACCCTACCGGGGTCCGGGGTCCGTGGGTTACGGACTCAGATGCCGACCTTGATGCGGGTGAAGCGCTTCAGGGTGACACCGGCGTCCTTGAGGACCTGCTCGACGGACTTCTTGTTGTCGAGCGCGTACGCCTGGCCGAGCAGCGTGGCGTCCTTGAAGAAGCCGTTGAGGCGACCCTCGACGATCTTCGGCAGGGCGGCCTCGGGCTTGCCCTCGGCGCGGGTGGTCTCCTCGGCGACGCGGCGCTCGGACTCGACGACCTCGGCCGGCACGTCCTCCTTGGCGAGGTACTTCGGCGCGAAGGCGGCGATGTGCTGCGCGATGCCCTTGGCCAGGTCGGCGTCGGCCTTGTCCAGCTCGACCAGGACACCGATCTGCGGCGGCAGGTCGGGCATGGTGCGGTGCATGTAGGCGAAGACGAAGCCGTCGGCGAACTGCGCGAAGCGGTCCAGGACGATCTTCTCACCGAGGTTGGCGTTGGCCTCGTCGACGAAGGCCTGGACGGTCTTGCCGGCCTCGATCTCGGACGCGAGCAGCGCCTCGATGTCCGCCGGGGACGTGGCGGCCACGTGCTTGGCCAGGTCGGCGGCGACGGACTGGAACTTGTCACCCTTGGCGACGAAGTCGGTCTCGCACTTGAGCTCGACCAGGACACCGGAGGTGTTGTCGTCGGCGATGAGGGACACGACGGCGCCGTTCTCGGCAGAGCGGCCCTCGCGCTTGGCGACGCCCTTCTGGCCCTTGATGCGCAGCGCCTCGACGGCCTTGTCGACGTCGCCGGCGGCCTCGTCCAGGGCCTTCTTGCAGTCCATCATGCCGGCGCCGGTGAGCTCGCGGAGCTTCTTGACGTCAGCGGCGGTGTAGTTCGCCATGAGTCTGTGATTCTCTCTCGAAGTCGTAGATCTACGGGTCAACGGCGGGGGGGGCGCTTGTGGCGCCCTCCCCCGCCGTCATCGTCCGTGCTGTGAGTGCCCGGCGCGTGAACGACGGGCTCCCTCAGTGGGTCAGGCCTGCTCGGCGTCGGCGGCCGGGGCCTCGGCAGCCGGGGCCTCAGCGGCCGGAGCCTCGGCGGCCGGAGCCTCGGCGGCGGCCGGAGCCTCGTCCGCCTTCTTCTCGCCCTCGAGCAGGTCGCGCTCCCACTCGGCGAGCGGCTCGCCGACGGTCTTGTCGCCCGGCTTCGAGTCACCGGCGGCAACGCCGGAGCGGGCGATGAGGCCCTCGGCGACGGCGTCGGCGATCACGCGGGTGAGCAGGGTGACGGAGCGGATCGCGTCGTCGTTGCCCGGGATCTTGTAGTCGACCTCGTCGGGGTCACAGTTGGTGTCGAGGATCGCGACGACCGGGATGTGGAGCTTGCGCGCCTCACCGACGGCGATGTGCTCCTTCTTGGTGTCGACGATCCAGACGGCGCTCGGCACCTTCTGCATCTCGCGGATACCACCGAGGGTCTTCTCCAGCTTGGCCTTCTCGCGGGAGAGGACCAGGAGCTCCTTCTTGGTGAGGCCGGAGGCGGCCACGTCCTCGAAGTCGATCGCCTCGAGCTCCTTCAGACGCTGAAGGCGCTTGTAGACGGTGGAGAAGTTGGTGAGCATGCCGCCCAGCCAGCGCTGGTTCACGTACGGCATGCCGACGCGGGTCGCCTGCTCGGCGATGGCCTCCTGGGCCTGCTTCTTCGTGCCGACGAACATGATGGAGCCGCCGTGGGCGACGGTCTCCTTGACGAACTCGTAGGCGCGGTCGATGTACGACAGCGACTGGAGCAGGTCGATGATGTAGATGCCGTTGCGCTCGGTGAAGATGAAGCGCTTCATCTTCGGGTTCCAGCGACGGGTCTGGTGACCGAAGTGGACGCCGCTCTCCAGCAGCTCCCGCATCGTGACGACGGCCATGGCCGTACTCCTTGAGGTGCTCGGTTACCGCAGCCGCCGGACGGCGGCCGCGCCTGACGCCCCGACGCGCCGTGCCACGAAGGACCGAGGAGCGCGGCCACCGGTCGTGATCGACCAGGTGGCGGGGCGTGCGAAGTCGACCCGGTGACCCGGATCGCCACAAGAAGTGTACGGGACCGGCGCCCGTGCCGGGTGCCGCCCCCTGTCCCCCGCCGGGTGGACGCCCGGGCCCCGACGTCCCGACGGGCCTCGCGGGGCGGCCGCCCGCAGCGCCCGCGCAGGCCCGGCGCGCGCTCCCGCCGCGCTTCCCGCCGGGTGGACACGGGCGCGGCGTGCAGGCGTTCCCACCCGGCCGGGTGACGCCGTTCGTCCACAACCGCCCGCCCGTCCACAGCCCCGCCCGACCGCCGCCCGGCCCCGACACCCTCGCGCCATGACGACCTTCCTGCTCGCCCTGCTCCTGGCCCTGCTCCCGCCGCCGGCCGCGCGGTCCGTCCCGCCGTCCGGACCCCAGTTCCCGGCGCGGTACGCCGCCGCGCCGTCCGCCCGTCCACCGACCCCCTCCCCCGGGCCGGGCCGGGCGGCGCGGCCGGCGGACCGCCCCACCCCCGAGGAGCCCTCCGCCCGTCGTCGGCCGACCGCCTGCGCCGGCGGACCCGAAGCCGTGGAGCGCGTCGGCCCGGGCGGGGCGGGCCGTCGCGCGGAGCGGCCCCGGCGCGCGGGGCCGGGTGGGCCCGCGGCCGGGGAACCGGAACCGGTCGGGCGGCCCCCTGCACGGACGGGGCCGGCGACGGAGCGGCCGCTGCCCGCGCCGTTGCGGCTGCTGCGGTGGTGGGTGCCGCCGCCGGGTCCGTACGCGGCCGGGCACCGCGGGGTGGACCTCGCCGCCGCCCCGGGCACCGAGGTGCGGGCGGTCGCCGACGGCCGCGTGTATTACGCCGGACGGGTGGCGGGGCGCGGCGTGCTGTCCCTCACCCTCACGGGCACGGCGCTGCGCACCACGTACGAGCCGGTGTGTCCGCTCGTCGCGACGGGCGAGCCCGTGCTCCGCGGCCAGGTCGTGGCCCGCACCGAGCCGAACGCGCACTGCGCGCGGCCGTGCCTCCACTGGGGTCTGCGCGCGGGTGAGGACTACCTCGACCCGCTGTCGCTGCTCCCCCGCCCCACCCCGCGGCTGCTCCCGCTGACCGGGACGGGGGCCGCGGCCGCACGGCACGGAGGCTTCGGGTACGGCTGAGGCGCACGCCGTCCCCTCGACGGGACGGCCCCGGACGGTGTCCGGCGGATCAGGGGTGGACGGCGCTGACGACAGCCCCTAGCGACGGGTGCCGTGGAGGGCCAGGGCCACGGCCGCCTCGGTGATCTCTGCGGGATCCTCGGCGGCACCGAGCTCGATGCGGCGGACGGCGGCGTCGACGATGCCCTGGAGGAGGGTGGCGGTGAGCCGGGGGCCGGCGTGACCGAGGGCGGCCAGGGCCTCGACGACCATGGCGACCAGGCCCCCGTGTGCGGCGCGGATCTTCTCGCGGGCGCCGGCGTCGAGCTCACTGGCCGAGATGGCCACGACCGCTCGGTGGCGCCGGTCGCCCACCAGGGCCAGCTGCTGGCGGACGTAGGCCTCGATCTTCGCCTCGGGCGTCCCGGCGGCCTGCATGGCGGCCTCGATCTCGGCCGCCCAGACGGGGAAGTCGACCGCGCACAGCTCCTCGACCACCGCCGCCCGCGAGCGGAAGTACTCGTACACCGAGGAACGGGCCAGGCCGGTGCGCTGGGCGAGGGCGGGGAACGTCAGGGCTTCGGTGCCCCCCTCGGACAACAGGGAGCGTGCGGCGTCCAGCAGTGCGGCGCGCTGCATCGTGCGGTGCTCGGCCACGGAGGCCGCTCGGATCCTGGGCACCCGTCCACTGTACGGAGACCCCGCAAGGCCCCCGCAAGCTCAACGGCCGACGTCCGCCAGTTTGGCCCGCAACTGCAGTACCGACTTGGTGTGGATCTGGCTCACCCGGCTCTCGGTGACCCCCAGGACGTTCCCGATCTCGGCCAGGGTGAGGCCCTCGTAGTAGTACAGGGTCACCACGGTCTTCTCCCGTTCGGGCAGCGTGTTGATGGCCCGGGCGAGCAGGCGGCGCAGTTCCCGGTCCTCGGCGACCTCGACCGGGTTGTCCGCGGCGGTGTCCTCCAGGGTGTCCATCAGGGAGAGCCGGTCCCCGCCCTCGCCGCCGACGTGCAGGAGCTCCTCGAGGGCCACCACGTTCGCGAGCGACAACTGGCTGAAAACGGCATGCAGTTCCTCCACCCCGATGTCCATCTCCGCAGCCACCTCGACCTCGGTCGGGGTGCGCCGCAGCTGGGCTTCCAGGGTGGCATAGGCCCGCTCGACGGCGCGGGCCTTCTGCCGGACGGAGCGGGGGATCCAGTCCAGGGCGCGGAGTTCGTCGATCATCGCGCCCCGGATCCGGGTGATCGCGTACGTCTCGAACTTGATGGACCGTTCGATGTCGAACTTCTCGATGGCGTCGATGAGTCCGAAGACCCCGGAGGAGACGAAGTCGGCCTGCTCGACGTTGGGCGGCAGCCCGACGCTCACCCGGCCGGCCACGTACTTCACCAGCGGCGAGTAGTGCAGGATCAGCTGCTCCCGCAGGCGCTCGTCGCCGGTGTCCTTGTACGACCGCCACAGCTCGTCCAGCGACGAGGGTGCGGCGGCCCGCACGCTGCCGCGGGCAGCGGGCGGCACCGCAGCGCGGTCAGACCCGGAGGTGTGCTGGGGCATGCGTCGCCTTGAGCCGTTCTGCTGTGGGGATCCTTGGGAGCGTAGCGTCACTGGAGTGTCGCGGTGCGCGAAGAGTACGGGATCGCGCGTCGGTGCAGGGGCAGGCCGGACGGCACCGACAGGGCCGGGCCCGCGCCCTGCGCGCGGGCCCCCCGACTGGCTCCGGGCGGGCGGCACATCTCATCGGCTTCACCCTTTCACCGGATCGCCCCAGGTCAAGGACCGCCTCGCCGGGTGGCCCCGGATAGGGGGCGAGGGTCATCCGCGGGAGTGGCGAGGCGCCAGTCATCGCCATGCCGTTCGACGAACCCCAGAGAGTGAAGTTCGTACAGTCTGCCGATGACTTCATCGGTGCTCGTGCCCGCGGCGAGGGCCAGTTCGGGCGGGCGCACCGGCCGGCCGGCGGGGAGTGCTTCGAGGACGCGGGCGGCGCCGGGCGGGAGCAGGTCGCGCGGGAGCACCGGGCCGCGCCGGCAGGGGGCGAGCTCGCCCATCTCCCCGACGAGTTCGACGACCTCGGCGGCGTCGGTGACCAGCTCCGCCCCGCCGCGCAGCAGTTCGTGCACTCCGGCCGAGAGCCCGCTGGTGGCGGGCCCCGGTACGCCCATCACCGCGCGCCCGAGCCGCTGCGCGGCACGCGCGGTGGCGAGCGAGCCGCTGCGGTGGGCGGCCTCGACGACGACGGTGCCGCGGGTGAGTGCCGCGATGACCCGGTTGCGGAGCACGAAGCGGCTCGGGGTCGGATGGCTGCCGGGCGGCAACTCGCCCACGACCAGACCCTGTTCGGCGATGCGGCGCAGCAGCCCGAGGTGGCCCCGCGGGTACCCGGTGTCGACGCCGCAGGCGAGCACGGCGGCGGTGCCGCCACCGGCCCCGAGAGCGCCCCGGTGGGCGGCGCCGTCGATGCCGTAGGCCGCTCCGGAGACCACCACCCAGCCGCGCTCGGCGAGCCCGGCGCCCAGGGTGGCGGCCATGTGCGTCCCGTACGGGGTGCAGGCCCGGGCGCCGACCACGGCGACCGAGCGCAGGGCCCACATGCGCAGGTGCGGCCGGCCGCGCAGCCAGAGGCCGACGGGGCGGGCGTCGCCGAGGTCGTCGAGCTGGCTGGGCCACTCCGGGTCGGCCGGGACGACGAACCGGCCGCCCACCTCGGCGACCGCCGCCAGGTCCCGCTCGGGGTCGGCCGCGGCGGCCCGTCTGCGGTAGCCGCTGATGCGGTCGGGGCCCACTCCGGTGAGGGTGCCCTCCTCGTACGTCGGTGCCCGCAGGATCCGCAGCAGCCCGGTCGCCCCGTACCGCGCGATCCAGCGCCCGCCGTGCTCGTCGCCGGGTTCGAGGACCCGGGTCAGGGCGGCCCGGGCCAGCCGCTCGGCGGCCGTGTCCTGCTCCTCCCCCGCGCGCCCGGGCTCCGGGTCCGCCGGGACGCCGGTGGTGGGGGCTTCGGTCGCGCTCATGCGCGTTCTCCCATCGGCTGCGGGACGCCCCGGGAGACGCCGGTACGGAGCTCCAGCGCCACGGCGACGTCGAGGGCGTCGGGGCGGTCCCGGCCGCGCAGGTCGGCCACGGTCCACGCCACCCGGAGCACGCGGTCGAGGCCGCGGGCGGTGAGCAGGCCCCGCTCCAGGTCCCGCTCGGCGGGTCCGAGGGCTCCGGGGGCCACCTGCCAGCGGGTGCGCAGTTCGTGGCCGGGCACCTCCGCGTTGGTGCTCCAGGGGGTGCCGGCGAGCCGGGCGGCGGCGCGGGTCCTGGCCGCCCGGACCCGCTCGGCCACGGCCGCGGTGGTCTCGCCCCGGCCGCCGTGGCCGAGGAGGTCGGACCGGGAGACCGGTTCGACGTCCACGCGGAGGTCGACCCGGTCCAGCAGCGGCCCGGAGAGCCGGGCCTGGTAGCGGCGCACCACGGAGGCCGGGCACTCGCAGCCGGCCGCCGACCTATGGTGCCGCCCGCAGGGGCACGGGTTGGCGGCCAGCACCATCAGGAACCGGGCCGGCAGCCGCACGACCCCGGCCGCCCGGGCGATGACCACCTGGCCGGACTCCAGCGGCTGGCGGAGGGCGTCGAGGGCCTTGGGGCTGAACTCGGGGGCCTCGTCCAGGAAGAGGATCCCGCCGTGGGCGAGGGAGACCGCGCCGGGCCGGGGCAGTCCGTTCCCGCCGCCGACCAGGGACTGCATGGTGGCCGAGTGGTGCGGGGCGCAGTAGGGGGCGGTGGCGATCAGCGGTTCGCCGGGCGGCAGCAGTCCGGCGACCGAGTGGACGGCGGTGACCTCCAGCGACTCCTGGCGGGTGAGCGGGGGCAGGAGGCCCGGCAGGCGCTCGGCGAGCATGGTCTTGCCCGCCCCGGGCGGTCCGTTGAGGAACAGGTGGTGGCCGCCTGCCGCGGCCACCTCGAGCGCCCGCCGCGCGGCCCGCTGACCCGCCACGTCGGCGAGGTCGGGCCGGCACCCGCCGGCGCCGGCGGGTGCCCGGTCCAGCCCGGAGCCGAGTCCGGCACCGGGTACGAGCAGCCCGGCGAGCAGCGGGTCGGGGCGGCCGGGCTCGGCGGCGGTCTCCTCCGCCGGCACCTCACCGCCGGTGAGGACGGCGATGAGCTGGCGCAGGGTTCGCACGCCGAGCACCGACACGTCGGGGACGAGCGCGGCCTCGGCGGCGCACTGCTCGGGCACCACCACCTGCCGGTACCCGGCCTCGGCGGCGGCGAGCACGGCGGGCAGGACGCCGCGCACCGGCCGGACCCGGCCGTCGAGCCCGAGCTCCCCGATGAGCACCAGGTCGGCGATGGCACGGGGGTCGACCAGTTCGGCCGCGCCCAGGACGGCCGTGGCGACGGCCAGGTCGAACCCCGAGCCGCTCTTGGGGACGTCGGCGGGGCTGAGCCCGACGGTGAGCTTCTTCTGCGGCCAGCCGGCACCGGCGTTGGTGACGGCCGCCCTGACCCGGTCCCGGCTCTCGACCAGCGTCTTGTCGGGCAGCCCCACCAACGTGAACGCCGCCACGCCCGGTTCGAGGTCGGCCTGCACCTCCACCACGACCCCGTCGACGCCGACCAGCGCCACGGAACAGGTCCGTGCGAAGCCCATCTCAGGCCACCCCCCGGATGTGCTCCACGACGGGTGCCCCGCGCCGGGGCAGGACGACACCGACCAGGTCGATGCGCACCCCGCCGGCGGGTGGTCCCCCGTGGTCGGCGAGCCAGCGGCCGGCCAGTCGTCTGAGCCGGTCGGCCTTGGCCGCCCGGACCGCGGCCATCGGGTGTTCGAAGGATCCCGCCCTGCGGGTCTTCACCTCGCAGACCACCAGCGCGTCCCCGTCCCGCGCGACGATGTCGATCTCGCCGCCGCGGCACCGCCAGTTCCGCGCGATCACCGTCATGCCGGCTTCCGACAGCCGCCGCGCGGCGAGCTCCTCGCCGTACCGGCCCAGTGCCATGCGGGCGTTCCCCGTTGCGTTCATTCGGCACCACCTCCGGCACCGAATGTCCCGCAGCCGCCCCCACCGAATGGATCTTGGTGGAAAACCCCGGCCCTGTGGACAACTCCGTCACCCCTGCGGGTGAGGGATCAGCTCCCGGGCAGTTCGAGGTCGCTCTTGTTGAGCTCCTCGATGTTCACGTCCTTGAACGTCAGCACGCGCACCTGCTTCACGAAGCGGGCCGGCCGGTACATGTCCCACACCCAGGCGTCCGCCATCGACACCTCGAAGAACACCTCGCCCTGGACCGAGTGCACCTGCATCTCGTAGTCGTTGGTGAGGTAGAAGCGACGCTCCGTCTCGATGACGTATTTGAACAGCCCGACGACGTCGCGGTACTCCCGGTAGAGCTTCAGCTCCATCTCGGTCTCGTACTTCTCGAGGTCCTCGGCGCTCATGGCATGTTCCCCTTCAGCCGTGCGTCCCCCTATTGTGCGCCAGTCGGGTCAGCCCCTAAACGATTTCCGGGGCCAGCACCACCGGAGCATCCGGAGGACCCTCGTCGAGCAGTGTGCGCAGGAGCTCGGCGAGCCTGGTCGGGTACACCGTCTCACGGGCCGCCGACAGTTCCGCGGAAGTCCACCATCTCGCTCCGGCCACGCTGCGCCGCTCCAGCTCGGTGAGGCCTTCCATGGCCGTCTCCGTCTGCTCCGTGCGGGCCAGGAAGTACCACTCGTCCTGCTCCCAGCGCCGCCCGTCGAAGGGGAACTCGCAGTACCGCCGCCACAGCACCGGCCCGAGTTCCACGCGTGTGATCCCGGTCTCCTCGGCCAGCTCCCGCAGGGCGGCCTGCTCCGGGCTCTCCCCGCCCTCGAGTCCGCCGCCGGGCGTGAACCACCAGCTGTCGTCCGGGTCGGCCGGCTCGAAGCCGTGCAGGAGCAGGATCCGGTCGTCGGGGTCGAGCAGGATCACCCGCGCGACCTGCCGCGGCGCCCCGGAACCGCCGTGCCCCTCCGGGCCCGCCGCGCCTGCGGAGCCCGCCGCCTCAGCGGGCACCGGCCCGCTCCCGCTCGGCACCGCCCGCACGGCTCGTACCGCCGCGCCGCGCCGCGAGCTTCGCGACCGGCCCGTACGCCGCCCCGCCCAGCACCAGCACCGCGCCGAGCACGATCGCCGCGAGGAGGGCCTTGAGGGGGCCGGGCTCGGACACCCCGCCCGGCATGGCCGCGAAGGCCGCGGGCCGCTCCAGCATCCGCTGCTCGGACCAGGCCACGGCGTCCACCCTGGCCGTCACGGCCGAGCGCGGCACCGTGCCCTGGCCGGCCTCCTGGAGGTGCGCCCGGGAGTCCAGCGAGGCCCCCCGGCGGTCGCCGAGCAGGAACAGCTTCCCCTCGGGCACCTTCACCTCGAACGGCAGGTCGGACGCCATGCCGTGCTTGATGTCGAGGTAGGGCTCGTCCACCTGCTCGCCGTTGACCGTGAGCTTCCCGCCCTGTCCGCAGCACTTGACGGTGTCGCCGCCGACGCCGACGACGCGCTTGAGCATCGGCGCGTTGCTCCACAGGGAGTCCGTGAAGATCACGACGTCGCCGCGGCGCACCTGGTCGCCGTCCACCCGCTGCGCCAGCACCCGGTCCCCGGGCTTCACCGTCGGCACCATCGAGTCGGTCGGCACCGTGTACGGCTGGTAGAGCAGCGCCCCGACGGCGAATCCGCCGAGGAAGAGCACAAAGCCGACGGCCACGGCCAGCCCGGACAAGACATTGCCCAGGCCGCCGCGGCCGTCCTTGCGTCCGTTACCGCCCATCCCAGCGCCCCCACCTTCGGAGTCCGTCGATCTGGGACGGCACCCTACCCGTCGGTACCGACCTGCGTAAGCCGCCGCCGGCGCCAGAGCACCAGCGGAACCGCCGCCGCGACGCCCAGGCCGACCGGCGCGGCGCCCATGGCGGCCGACAGACCGGGCTGGTCGAAGGTGTCCGGGATCGGCAGGGTGGCCCAGCGGGTCACCGGCCACGCGACCACGACGGCACGGCCCACGACCTTGCCGTTGGGCACGAAGCCCTTGGTCTTGTCCTCCATGTGGTACCGGGAGTCGTACGAGTTCTGGCGGTGGTCGCCCATCACCCAGATGTGGCCCTTCGGCACCGTGACGTCGAACGGCTTGTCGTCGCACGGGGTGTTGCCGGGGAAGATGTACGGCTCGTCGAGGGCCTTGCCGTTGACCTTGACCGGGCCTCCCTTCGCGCAGGAGACGTGGTCGCCGCCGACCCCGATGACCCGCTTGATCAGGTCCTTCTCGTCGGCGGAGGGCATGAGGCCGATCTTGCTCAGGAACTCCTGGATCAGATTGGGCTGCGGCGTGGGCTCGCCCTCCAGCCACTTGTTCGGGTCGTGGAAGACGACGACCTCGCCGCGCTGCGGCTCCGAGCCGAACCACGGGGTCAGCTTGTCCACCAGCACCCGGTCGCCCCGCTGCAGCGTGTTCTGCATCGAGTCTGAGGGGATCGAGAACGCCTGGACCAGGAAGGTCTTGATCAGCAGCGCGAGGACCAGGGCGATGCCGACCAGGAGCGGCAGCTCCTTCCAGAAGGAGCGCTGCTTGCGCGCGGTGCCTTCGGCCGTGCCGTCACCGTCACCGTCGCCGGTCCGGTCGTGACCGTCACCGTCGGCGGGCCGACCGCTGTCGCCGTCCACGGCAACCTCCTGCCGTTCCTCGGGTTCCTCGCGTCCGGACCGTGCGCCGACCGCCACATCCCCCACGTCCACTCCTCACTCCTGTCAGCACGTGCGCCCGCGACCGATGCGCCGAGAGCGCTCCACTCCCTTAACGAGCGGGAGTTCCGCAGGGGTCGGGAGGTGACCAGTTTTCCAGGCGTTCCTGTGGACCACGCCCTGATCCTGGGTGTGGATCATGCCGTGATCCCGAGGGGACACCCTATGCGACCCGGCGGCCCCGGCGGCGCCCGCGCCGCGCGGGTTCCGGCACCTGCCGGAAGGTGGCCGGCACTTCCAGCTTGCGCCAGTGGTCGAAGGGCCAGGCGATCACCACGGCCCGCCCCAGGACGCCCTCCTGCGGGATCGTCCCGTGGAAGGGCTCGCCGAGGTGGAAGCGCGAGTCGGCGGAGTTGGCGCGGTGGTCGCCCATCACGAACAACCGCCCCTTCGGCACCTTCACCTCGAACGTCACCTCCGAGGGTGAATTGCCCGGGCTCACGTACGGCTCGTCCAGCGCGGTGCCGTTGACGGTGACCCGGCCGCGCGCGTCGCAGCACTTGACGGTGTCCCCGCCGACCGCGATCACCCGCTTGATCAGGTCCTGCTCGTCGGCGGAGGGCAGCAGGCCGATGAACGTCAGCGCCTGCTTGATCTGCTTGACGCCCACCGGGTCGGGCTCCACCCGCCGGGTCTCGCCGCGCAGCCAGCCGCCCGGGTCCTTGAAGACCACGACCTCGCCCCGCTCGGGCTCGGCCCCGAACCAGGGCGTGAGCTTGTCGACCAGGACCCGGTCACCGATCCGGATGGTCTGCTCCATCGACCCGGACGGGATCACGAAGGCCTGCACCAGGAAGGTCTTGAGCAGCAGGGCGATCAGCAGGGCGACCACCACCAGCAACGGGACCTCGCCCGCCGTCCTGGTGCGACGCCGCCGCTTGATCCGGCGGGCCAGCCGCCGCCGCTCGGCCCGGCCCGGCCCGGAGGGCGCCAGGGGCACCGAGGTTCCGGCCCCCGCCGCCGCCAGCCCGCCGGTCCGTCCCGCACCCGTGGGCGTACGACCGCCCGTGCGGCCGGCCGCGCGGCCGCCCCCGGGACCGTCCGCCGGGCCGTCCGTACGGCCGTCCCCGCGCCCGCCCGTACGACTGCCGGCCCGTGCCGCGGCACGGGGTCCCGGCTGCGGGTCGGGGGCCGCGCCGCGCGGCCGCCCGCGGCTACCCATGCCCCCCGCCGGTTCTCACGACGGCCCAGTGCGTGAAGGGCCAGCCGATCCAGTCGGCCCGCCCGATGACCTTGTCGACGGGCACCATGCCGCCGCCCGGGTCCCCGAGGTGGTCCCGGGAGTCGCGCGACTGCGAGCGGTGGTCCCCCATGACGAACAGCGTCCCCAACGGGACGGCGATGCGAAACGGGACCCGGGAGGGCGCGTCGCCGGGGTAGAGGTAGTCCTCCTCGACCGGCACGCCGTTGACCTTCACGCGGCCGCGCACGTCGCAGCAGACCACGTCGTCCCCGCCCACTCCCACCACCCGCTTCACGAAGTCGGTGTCCGCCGGCTCGGCGAGCCCGAGGGCGGCGGCCGCGCCGTGCACCAGGTCGCCCACCGGACGGCCGGGGGCGGGCTCCTGCACGAAGGAACCGGTGCCGTCGAAGACCACCACGTCACCGCGCCGCGGCTGGTTGCCGAAACGGTACGCCAGCTTGTTGACCAGCACCCGGTCCCCCACCCGGAGCGTCGGCTGCATCGACCGGCTCGGGATGAGGAAGGGCTGGACGACGAAATTGCTCACCAGCAGGAGGGCGCCCGTGCAGGCCACCCCCAGGAGCGCGGCGCGGCCCACGGTCAGCCGCCGGAAAAACGCGAAGCGCGGCCGCTCCCCCGCCGTCCCGTCGCCGGGATCGGAGGAGGAGCTGCCGCGCTGCGTGAGTCGTGCTTCGGTGTCCATCGGGGGCGAGCCTATCCGGCCGCCCCGGAGCACCGGAGCCGAGCTCAGTTGTCGCGCTTCTCCTTGATCTTCGCGGCCTTGCCGCGGAGCTCACGGAGGTAGTACAGCTTGGCGCGGCGCACGTCACCGCGGGTGACGAGCTCGATCTTCTCGAAGATCGGGGAGTGCACCGGGAAGGTGCGCTCGACGCCGACGCTGAAGGAGACCTTGCGGACCGTGAAGGTCTCGCTGACGCCCGAGCCCTGGCGGCGGATGACGACGCCCTTGAACTGCTGGATGCGGGAGCGGTTGCCCTCGATGACGCGGACGTGCACGTTGACCGTGTCACCCGGGCGGAAGGCCGGGACGTCGGAGCGCAGCGCGGCGGCGTTGACCTGGTCGAGCAGGTTCGACATGGTTTTTTCGTCTGCTTTCTTCGCACGACGCCACAGGCCGCCGGGCGGGAGTTCGTAGAGAGTCGGTAGCCGTTCCACCCGGTCCGCGACGGTCCCCCTGTGGCAGGAGCACGGTGCAGGCGTACAGCAGCCGCCTATTCTTCCACGGCGTGTGCCCGGCGCCAAAATCGGCCGTCGGGGGCGGGCTCCCAGCCCAGGATGCTCAGCGTCTCGCGGTCCTTCTTGTCGAAGGCGGCGGCCGGGGTGCGCTCGACGAGGTCCGGCCGGTTGACCACGGTCCGTGCGAAGGCCTGGTCCCGGCGCCACCGCGCGATCTTGCCGTGGTGGCCGCTGAGCAGCACCTCGGGGATGCCGCGGCCGCGCCACTGCGGCGGCTTGGTGTAGACGGGTCCTTCGAGGAGGTTGGCCATCTCGCCGGGCGCGAAGGAGTCGTCGCGGTGGGACTCGGCGTTGCCCAGGACACCGGGCAGCAGCCGGGCCACGGCCTCGGTGACCACCAGGACCGCGGCCTCGCCGCCGGCGAGCACGTAGTCGCCGATGGAGACCTCGTAGACCGGCATGCGGGTGGCGTACTCGTCCATCACGCGCCGGTCGATGCCCTCGTAGCGGGCCGGCGTGAAGATCAGCCAGGGGCGCTCCGAGAGCTCCACGGCGAGCTCCTGGGTGAACGGCCGGCCGCTCGGGGTGGGGACGACCATCACGGGGCCGTGCGCCCCGGACTCGTACCCGTCGGCCAGGACCGTGTCGAGGGCGTCGCCCCAGGGCTCGGTCTTCATGACCATGCCGGGACCGCCGCCGTACGGGGTGTCGTCGACCGTGTTGTGGCGGTCGTACGTCCAGGCGCGCAGGTCGTGGACGTGTACGTCGAGCTGTCCGCGCGCCCGGGCCTTGCCGACCAGCGAGACGTTCAGGGGCTCGAGGTACTCCGGGAAGATCGTGACGACGTCGAGCCGCATCAGGACGCGTCCTCGCCGGCGTCGCCGGAGTCGCCGGAGTCGCCGGAGTCGCCGGAGTCGCCGGAACCCGACTCGGCGTCACGGGCGGAGGCGATCACCGCGCGGTCGTCGATCAGGCCGGGCGGCGGGTCGATGACGGCGCGCTGGCCCTCCAGGTCGATCTCGGTGACGATCTCCTCCACGAACGGGACCATCACCTCGGTGCCGTCGGGCCGCTCGACGATGAAGAGGTCCTGCGAGGGCAGGTGCGAGATCTCGGTGATCCGGCCGATCTCGGTGCCGTCGGCGAGGACCACGTCGAGGTCCAGGAGCTGGTGGTCGTAGAACTCGTCCTCCTCCTCCGGCAGCTCGTCGGGGTCGACGTCCGCGATGAGGAGGGTGTTGCGCAGGGCCTCGGCCGCGGTGCGGTCGGCCACGCCCTCGAAGCGCAGCAGGAGGCGGCCGCTGTGCACCCGTCCGGTCGCGATGGTGAGCGGTCCGGCGGACGCGGGATCGGTCTGGAGCACGGCCCCGGGGCTGAGCCGCAGCTCCGGCTCGTCGGTCCGCACCTCGACGGTGACCTCACCCTTGATGCCGTGGGCGCGGCCGATCCGCGCGACTACCAGCTGCACGCTTGTCTCTCCTGTTCAGACGGCCCGTGGGAACCGGGCCGGGACCCCGTACGGCCGGGGCCGGACCCCCTGCGTCCCGGGACAGACGACGACGGGCCGGGGCGGGCTGCACGCCCTCCCCGGCCCGTGCCGGTGACTCTACTGATCAGCGGACCTGGTCCACGTCGACGAGGTCGACGCGGATGCCCCGTCCGCCGATGGCGCCCACGACGGTGCGCAGGGCACGCGCGGTGCGGCCGTTGCGGCCGATCACCTTGCCGAGGTCGTCGGGGTGGACCCGGACCTCGAGGACCTGCCCGCGGCGCAGGTTGCGCGAAGCGACCTGCACCTCGTCGGGGTTGTCGACGATGCCCTTCACGAGGTGCTCGAGAGCCTCCTCGAGCATGATCAGGCCTCGGTCGACTCGGTGGACGCGGCCTCGGCCTCGTCCGCCTTCTTCTCGGTCTTCTTCGACTTCTGGGTGATGGCCTCACCCTTCACGTCGTCACCCTCGAGGCCCTTGGCGAACGCCTCGAACGCGGCGCGCTTGTCGGCCTTCGGCTCGGCGACGAGCATCGGGGCCGGAGCCGGCAGGCCCTTGAACTTCTGCCAGTCGCCGGTGACCTTCAGGATGGCCAGCACGGGCTCGGTCGGCTGGGCGCCGACGGACAGCCAGTACTGCGCACGCTCCGAGTCGACCTCGATGCGCGACGGGTTGTACGTGGGGTGGTACAGACCGATCTCCTCGATCGCACGACCATCGCGGCGGGTGCGCGAGTCGGCGACGACGATGCGGTAGTGCGGCTGGCGAATCTTGCCGAGGCGCTTGAGCTTGATCTTGACTGCCACTGGAGTGGTGTCTCCTGGTCTTGACGTGGTTGGGCACAACGAGATGCCACGTGGGGTTGCGGTACTCGGGTGCCCGATGGACGCGTCAGCCGGAGGAGAGAGGGGTCCTATGCGACTGTCGAGTACAGCTAGCCATTGTGCCACACGCGTACCGCGCGCCCGTCATCGAGGGCCTGGGCGGCCAGGGCCGACGGCGTGGCCGTGCCCGCCCGGGACCGGCGCCGGGCGCCGGGCGCCGGTCCGACGTCAGGACGCCGCCGCGACCGCGACCTCGGGGATCCGGAACGGCTTCATGCAGCCGCCGCACACGATGGGCGCCTGGGCGAGCACCGACGGGACCACCCGGACGTTGCGTCCGCACTCGCAGACCGCCTTGACGCGCACGCCGCCGCCCGAGGAGCCGTGCCGCGCGGCCGGCCCGCGGAAGGAGCGCTTGGTGTCGGCGGCGGTGGCCGCGGTGTGCGCCTTCAGGGCGCGCTGGAGCCGCTCGATGGTCGGCCGGTAGCGCTTCTTCGCCTCGGGGTTGAGCGTGACCAGCGAGAAGCCGCTGCTGGCGTGCGGCTCGTCGGAGTGGTCCAGGCCCATCTCCTCGGCGATCGCGAGGAATCTGCGGTTGTGGTACCGCCCGGCGCGCGAGGTGTCACGCACCCCGCGGGCGGCTGCGATGCCGTGGACTGCCTCGTGCAGCAGTCGCTCGAAGGAGAGCTCGGCGCCGCAGGCGGACGAGGACTCTCCGATCAGGGACTCGGGCGCGGCAAGGTCGGGCAGCTCGGGGTGGTACCGCTGAATGTCGGCCCACGCCTGTGCCAGCTCTGCGGCGAGAACAGGTGGTGTCGTGCTCACGTCGTGACAACGACGCGGGGTGCCCCGGTGTTCCGATTCCGGGCCATTCCAAATTTTTTGCACGTACCAGTCAGTTCAGTCTCATGCGTCCCGACGAGGACGGGTACGCAGAACTCCGGAGGAGTCGGTACGTAAGGGAGTCCCCCCGGTCGGAACCGGAGGGACCCGTCCACGGGAGATCCGACGGGCGGGCGCCCCACCCACCGCAGGATCCGCCGCCCGGGGGAGGCGGATCCGAACGCGGATGCGGAAGGATCACTCCGAGATGCGTACGCGGCCGCGCGCGACCGCGTACGCCCTCGGCGTGCGATCAGTAGGAGCGCGCGACGATCGCCAGCGTGCCCGGGGCGTCGTCCGACTCGGGGACCGACCCGTCCTCGGCCACCAGGCAGCGCACCGTCACGGCCTGCTCGCCCAGCTTGGCCTCGCCCTCGGGGCCGAGGTCGGCCCACGGGATGCGCGCCCAGCCGCCGGCGACGGCGGCCTCGGCGGCCTCGTCGATGGTCGACACGTCGGTGGTACGGGCGATGCGGCGCTCGCGGGACTCGCGCAGCAGCTGCGCCTGGTCCTCCTCCAGCACCTTCGGCAGCAGGTCGGCCAGCGCGTCGATCTGCACGGCCTCCTTGCCGCCCGGGATCCGGCGGGCCAGCATGGCGGTGCCGTTCTCCAGGTCGCGGGGGCCGATCTCGATGCGCACCGGCACGCCCTTGAGCTCCCAGTCCACGGCGCGGCGGCCGAACGGGATGTCGGTGCGGTCGTCCACGTGGACGCGGATGCCGACGGCCTTCAGGCGGTCGCCCAGCTCGCGGACCTTCGCCACGGCCTCGTCGCCCTTGATGGCCATGACGACGACCTGGACGTGCGCCAGCTTCGGCGGCACCCGCAGGCCGTTGTCGTCGCCGTGCGACATGATCAGACCGCCGACCATGCGGGTCGAGACGCCCCACGAGGTCTGCCAGACGAACTCCTGCTTGCTGTCCTTGGACAGGTACTGGGTGTTGAACGCCTTGGCGAAGTTCTGGCCGAGCTCGTGGCTCGTGCCCATCTGCAGGGCCTTGCCGTCGCCCATCATGCCCTCGAGGGTGAGGGTGTTGATGGCGCCGGCGAAGCGCTCCTTGGGGGTCTTGCGGCCGAGCACCACGTCGATGCCGAGCACGTTGACCATGAAGTCGCCGTACACGTCGCGGTGGATGCGGGCGGCGTAGTCGCGGGCGTCCTCGTACGTGGCGTGGGCCGTGTGGCCCTCCTGCCACAGGAACTCGCTCGTACGGAGGAACACGCGCGGACGCATCTCCCAGCGCACCACGTTCGCCCACTGGTTGATCAGCAGGGGCAGGTCGCGGTAGCTCTGGACCCACTTCGAGAAGTAGTCGTTGATGATCGTCTCGGAGGTCGGGCGGACCACGACCGGCTCCTCGAGCTGCTTGCCGCCACCGTGCGTGACGACCGCGAGCTCGGGGGCGAAGCCCTCGACGTGCTCGGCCTCCTTGGTCAGGTAGGCCTGGGGGATGAACATCGGGAAGTAGGCGTTCTGGGCACCCGCTTCCTTGATGCGCGCGTCCATCTCCTGCTGCATCCGCTCCCACAGGCCGTAGCCGTACGGCCGGATGACCATGGTGCCGCGCACCGGGCCGTTGTCGGCCAGTTCGGCCTTGTTGATCAGGTCCTGGTACCAGCGGGGGAAGTCCTCCGCCTGCGGGGTGAGAACGGGTGCCTTTGCCATGGCGCGAATGGTACGGCGCGCGGGCGGTCGAGCGTGAATCGGGTCCGCGCGGCCTATGGACGAGGACCGCCGAACGCGCTTGCCTTGTCAACGGGGGCAGAGCGGGGGCATGGAAGGACGGGAGCGCTTTTGCCATGACACCGACGCTGGTCGCCCGGGACTGGGCGGAGATCCAGGAGCGGATGCTGGTGCCGCTGTACGAGGCGGTGTACGACCGGCTCGACGTGGCCTCCGGCACGCGGCTGCTCGGGCTCGACTGCGGCGCGGGGCTCGCCCTGCTGCTGGCCGCGGCCCGGGGCGCGGCGGTCTTCGGCGTGGAGGCCGACCCGGACCGGCTCGCGCTCGCGCGGGAGCGCGGGCTGGCCGCGGACCGGGCGCCGACGGGCGGCCCGTACGACGTGGTGACCGACTTCGCCGTGGACGGCTCCGGGGACCTGGCGGCCGTCCTGCCGCTGGTGCGCCGGGGCGGCGCGGTGGTGCTGGCGGGCTGGGGCCCGCCGGAGCGGTGCGCGACCGCGGCGGTGCTGGGCGACGCATGGGTGCCCCCCGCGCGCGACGCGCTGGAGCTGCGGGCGTACGCGGCGGGACTGGTGCCGGACGGCTCGGGTCGGGTGTTCTGCCCGTTCGGGTACGCGGACGCGGACTCGGCGGTGCGGGGGCTGCTCTCGGCGGGCCTGTGCGACGCCGGCGACCCGGACACCGTGGAGAAGGAGCTGGCGGAGGCGCTGCACCCCTATGTGCACGCGGACGGGACGGTGTGGCTGCCGAACCTGTTCCGGTACGTGGTGGCGCGGGTGCCCCAGGGCGGCGCCGCCGGCTGGACGCCCCACTGAGGCGCCGCGGTGGGGCGCTCCCGGTGAGGGGTCTCTTGGTGAGGGGTCTCCCGGTGAGGCACCCCCGGCGAGGGGTCTCCCGGCGAGGGGTCTCCCGGTGAGGGGTCTCCCGGTGAGGCACCCCCGGTGAGGCGCCCGCGGCAGGTGGCTCAGTCCGCGGACTTCGCTGGACGGGGGACGCCGGCGGCGGCGTAGGCGGCCTGCTCGTCGAGGCTCTCGTGGCGCATCAGGGCCTCGGCGAGGGCGTCGAGCTTGTCGCGGTGCTCGCGCAGCAGCCGGCAGGCGTGGTCGTAGCACTCGTCCACGATCCGCCGCATCTCGCCGTCGACCGCGTCGAGGGTGGCGGGCGCGGCGGAGAGCCCGTACGCCTGCTGGGCGTCGGAGGGGATGGCGGTCAGCCGTCCGACGCGGTCGCTCATGCCCCAGCGGCCGACCATCCCGCGGGCGATGTTGGTGACCTGTTCGAGGTCGTTCTCGGCCCCGGTGGTGACGACCCCGTAGACGACCTGCTCCGCCGCCATACCGCCGAGCGCGCCGATGATCCTGCCGCGCAGGTACTCCTCGGTGTACGCGTACCGGTCGGACTCCGGCGTCGAGAGGGTGACGCCGAGCGCGCGCCCGCGGGGCACGATGGTGATCTTCCGTACGGGATCGGCACCGGGTTGGAGCATGCCCAGCAGCGCGTGCCCGCTCTCGTGGTACGCGGTGCGCCGGCGTTCCTCCTCCGGCATGACCAGCGGCCGCTCGGCACCGAGCTGCACCTTCTCCAGGGCGTCGGAGAGGTCCGACTGGGTGACGGCGCTCTGCTTGCGCTTGACGGCGAGCAGGGCGGCTTCGTTGGCGAGGTTGGCGAGCTCCGCGCCGGTCATCCCGGGCGTCGTACGGGCCACCTGGGCGAGGTCGACGGCGCGGTCGAGCGGGATCTCACGGGTGTGGATCTTCAGGATCGCCTCGCGGCCGCCGCGGTCCGGCGGGGAGACCATGACGGTGCGGTCGAAGCGGCCGGGCCGGGTCAGGGCCGGGTCGAGCACGTCGGCGCGGTTGGTCGCGGCGATGACGACGACCCCTTCGGACCCGGAGAAGCCGTCCATCTCGGTGAGGATCTGGTTGAGCGTCTGCTCGCGTTCGTCGTGGCCGCCCATCGCGGCCCCGCCGCCGCGGGCCCGGCCGATGGTGTCGATCTCGTCGATGAAGATGATCGCGGGGGCCACCTTGCGGGCCTCGGTGAACAACTCGCGGACCCGGCTGGCGCCGACGCCCACGATCATCTCGATGAACTCGGAGGCCGAGGCCGAGAAGAACGGCACCCCGGCCTCGCCCGCGACCGCCCGCGCGAGCAGGGTCTTGCCGGTGCCGGGCGGGCCGGCCAGCAGCACGCCGCCGGGCATCCGGGCGCCCATGCGCCGGTAGGCCTCGGGGTTCTTGAGGAAGTCCACGACCTCGCTGAGCTCGTGCTCGACCTCGTCGATGCCGGCCACGTCGTCGAAGGTGGTGCGCGCGCCCTCCTGCAGTTCGACGGGTTTCGGGGGCGCCTTGCGGCCGAACGGGCCGCCGGCGCCGCCCATGGCCGCGCCCATGCGCCGGGCGACGAGCACCCACAGGCCGATGAGCAGCAGCATCGGGGCGAGGGAGATCAGGAGGTTGTAGAGGAAGCTGCGGTGCTCGACGACCGGGGAGGCGGTGACGGTGACGCCCTTGGAGGTGAGGCTCTGCCACAGGTCGTCGTCGGCGAAGACGGGGCGCTGGGTGGTGAACTTGGTGTAGTCGCCGTCGCCGCCGGGGATGGGCTGCTCCTTCTTGAGCTGGCCCTCGATGGCGTCGCCCTTGGAGTAGATCTTCGAGACGTTGCCGGCGGCGACCTGCTTGCTGAACTCGGTGTACGAGATGGTCGGCTCGTTCTCCTCCCCGACGAAGGACAGCACCAGGTTGGTGATGAGGTAGACGATCAGGGCGGTGAGGACCAGACCGCGCCAGCCGCCGGCCATGCGCCTCTTCGGGGGTGGTGGCGGAGCGCCCTCGGAGCGCCAGGGGGTGTCGGCCCGCGAGCGCGGCGGCACGGGGGTCGGGCTGGGCACGTCGGACCACCTCCTGCGTCGTGGGATCCGACATTACGGGAGGTACCGGGCGGACGCGCGGGGGGTGCGCTGCCCGGCTGACGGGCCGCCGCGGGGACGGGAAAGGCCCCCGCGTCCGGGACGCGGGGGCCTTCGCCGGGGGCAGGATGTCAGCCCATGAACTTCTTGAACTCGTCGGGGAGTTCGAAGTCCTGGCCGGGCTGGCCGGCAGGCAGGCCGAACGGGTTGCCGGGGGCGTCCTGGCCGGCCTGGTCGCGGCGCGCCTGGGCGGCGGCCTCCTCGGCCCTGCGCTTCATCGGGTTGCCGCTCTGGCGCTTGCCCTTGGCCTGCTTCTGCTGCTTCTTCTGGCGGCCGGGTCCGCCGCCCATGCCCGGGATGCCGGGCATGCCGGGCATGCCGCCGCCCTGGGCCATGCGGGACATCATCTTGCGGGCCTCGAAGAACCGCTCGACGAGGTTCTTGACGGCGCTGACCTCGACGCCGGAGCCCTTGGCGATACGGGCGCGGCGGGAGCCGTTGATGATCGTCGGGTCCTGGCGCTCGGCCGGGGTCATCGACTTGATGATCGCGGCGGTGCGGTCGACGTCGCGCTCGTCGATGTTGTTGATCTGCTCCTTGATCTGGCCCATGCCCGGGAGCATGCCGAGGAGCTTGGAGATGGAGCCCATCTTGCGGACCTGCTCCATCTGCGACAGGAAGTCGTCGAGCGTGAACTCCTTGGGGCCCTTGGCGAGCTTGGCCGCCATCTTCTCGGCCTCGGCCTGCGAGAAGGTCTGCTCGGCCTTCTCGATGAGGCTGAGCATGTCGCCCATGCCGAGGATGCGGGACGCCATGCGGTCCGGGTGGAACGCGTCGAAGTCGTCCAGCTTCTCGCCGTTGGAGGCGAACATGATCTGCTTGCCGGTGACGTGCGCGATGGAGAGCGCGGCACCACCGCGGGCGTCGCCGTCGAGCTTGGAGAGCACGACGCCGTCGAAGCCGACGCCGTCGCGGAAGGCCTCGGCGGTGTTGACCGCGTCCTGACCGATCATGGCGTCGACGACGAAGAGGACCTCGTCGGGAGAGACGGCGTCGCGGATGTCCGCGGCCTGCTGCATCATCTCCTGGTCGATGCCGAGGCGGCCGGCGGTGTCGACGATGACGACGTCGTGCTGCTTCGTCTTCGCGTGGTCGATGGAGTCCTTGGCGACCTGGACCGGGTCGCCGACGCCGTTGCCCGGCTGCGGGCCGTAGAAGCCGACGCCGGCACGCTCGGCGACGACGCCGAGCTGGGTGACGGCGTTGGGGCGCTGGAGGTCGCAGGCGACGAGCAGCGGGGTGTGGCCCTGGCTCTTGAGCCAGAAGCCGAGCTTTCCGGCGAGGGTGGTCTTACCGGCACCCTGGAGACCGGCCAGCATGATGACGGTGGGCGGCTGCTTGGCGAAGCGGAGCCGGCGGGTCTCGCCGCCGAGGATGCCGATGAGCTCCTCGTTGACGATCTTGATGACCTGCTGGGCCGGGTTCAGGGCCTGCGAGACCTCGGAGCCGAGCGCGCGCTCCTTGACCTGCTTGATGAAGGCCCGGACGACGGGCAGGGCGACGTCGGCCTCGAGGAGGGCGATACGGATCTCCCGTGCCGTGGCGTCGATGTCGGCCTCGGACAGGCGGCCCTTGCCCCTGAGGGACTTGAATGTGGCTGCGAGGCGGTCGGAGAGCGTATCGAACACGGTGGTCGCGAATCCTCGGGTCGTCGGGAGCGGTCGTCCCCCAGGGTATCCGGCGCGTCCACTCTCCCGGGCCCCCCGGCCCGATCCCGGTTCGCGGGGCGTCCTCGGACACCCGGGCGGGACGGGAGGCGGGGGCGGCCGGGGGGCCTGGGCGCCGGGGTCAGGACAGGGCGGATTCGACCGTGCGGGCCAGGGCGGCGGCCTCGTCCGGGGGGAGGGGGGCGCCCTTGGCGTCGGTGACGTACAGCGTGTCGACGGCGTTGGCGCCCAGGGTGGACACGTGGGCGCTCCGGACGCGGACGCCACCGCCGTCCAGGGCCAGCCCGATGCGGTGCAGCAGGCCGACCGCGTCGGGCGCCCGGACCTCCAGGACGGTGGCCTGGGAGGAGACCCCCGGCACGACCGCGACCCGCGGGGGCGGCGGGAGCATCCCGCGCCGGCGCCGGTACGCGGCCTCGCGCTCGGCCAGCTTCGCCGGGACGTCCAGCGAGCCGTCGAGCGCCCGGACCAGGTCGGCCCGTAGCCGCGCGGCCTGCGGCAGCGAGCCGTACTCGGCCGCCACCCGCCAGCGCAGGGCCAGCACCTCCCCCAGCGCGTCCGGCAGCTCCACCGTCCGCAGGTCGGCCGCGCGCACGGTGAGCCGGTGCAGGGCGAGGACGCCCGCGGCCGCGGGGAGCACCCCCGGCTGGTCGGGGACGGCGATCAGCAGCTCGACCCCCACCTCGTCCGGCTCCTCGGTGCGGGTCTCGGCACGGGTCCGCAGCGCGAGCACCGGGCCGCCCGTACGCACCGCCTCCACCGCCAGCCGCTCCTGCTCGGCGCTCGGCGCATCCGCGTGGGGGGCGGCCGCGGGGGCGCCGGAGAGCACTGCGGCCACGCGTGTGACCAGGTCGGCGACGAGGGATCCGCGCCAGGACGACCAGGCGGCCGGGCCGGTGGCGAGCGCGTCCGCCTCGGTGAGGGCGTGCAGCAGTTCGAGGGCGCTCGCGGAGCCCACGGCGTCGGCGACGGTCCGTACGGTCACGGGGTCGTCCAGGTCGCGCCGGGTGGCGGTGTCGATGAGCAGCAGGTGGTGGCGGACGAGGGTGGCGACCACGGCCGCGTCGTCCTTGTCGAAACCCATGCGGGCGGCCGCGTCACGGGCGACGGCCTCGCCCGCGACGGAGTGGTCGCCGGGCAGGCCCTTGCCGATGTCGTGCAGCAGCGCCGCGACGAGCAGCAGGTCCGGGCGGCCGACGCGGCGGGTGAGGGCGGCGGCCCGGACGGCGGTCTCGATGAGGTGGCGGTCCACGGTCCAGGTGTGGACGGGGTTGCGCTGCGGCCGGAAGCGGACCCGGTCCCAGTCCGGCAGCAGCCGCGTGACCAGGCCCTCCGCCTCGAGGGCCTCCCAGACGGCCACCATCGGCTCGCCCGCGCCGAGCAGGGTCACCAGTTGCTCCCGGGCCTCGGCGGGCCACGGCACGGGCAGGGCCTTGGCCTGTGCGGCGAGGCGGCGTACGGCGTGCGGGGAGGCCGGCAGTCCGGCCTGGGCGGCGGCCGCCGCGAAGCGCAGCGGCAGGACGGCGTCGCGCTCCGGCTTGGCGGCGAGGGCGAGCACCGCCTCGCCGTCCTGTTCGACGACGCCCTCGGCGAGCGGGGCGCGCTCGGTGGCGGGGCCCCGGGTGCCGAGCAGGCCGCGCAGCCGGGGCCGGGCGGACCGGGCCCGCAGCACCCGGCCCACCTCGCGCCAGGTGACGTCGCCCGCGTAGCCGATGACGCCGGCGGCCTCGTAGACGCCGCGCAGCAGCGCGTCGGCGCCCGGCAGGTCGAGGGCGGCGGCGACCTGGTCCTGTTCCTGGAGGGCGAGCCGGTCGGTGGCGCGGCCGGTGGCCAGGTGGAGTGCGTCGCGGGTGTCGAGCAGGACGCGGCGGGCCTCGGCCAGGCCCTCGCGGGGCGCGTCGGCGAGCCAGGAGGCGGCCACGGCCCGCAGGGCGGTGGCGTCGCGCAGGCCGCCGCGGGCCTCCTTGAGGTCGGGTTCGAGGAGGAAGCGCAGCTCACCGGCGCGCTCGGCCCGGTCGCGGCACAGGGCGTGCAGTTCGGGCAGGCGCTTGGTCGCCTGGTTGCGCCAGTCGGCGAGGACGGTGCTGCGCAGGCCCGCGAGGAGCCCGAGGTCGCCGGCGACCGGGCGGGCGTCGAGCAGCCCGAGGTGGACCTTGAGGTCCTCGGCGGCGGTCTTGCGGGCCTGGGCGGGGGTGCGTACGGAGTGGTCGAGGGCGAGGCCGAGGTCCCAGACGGGGTACCAGAGGCGGTCGGCCAGGGCGGCGAGGTCACCGGGGGCGGCCTTGCCGTCGTGCAGGAGCAGCAGGTCGAGGTCGCTGCGGGGGGAGAGTTCGGCGCGGCCGTAGCCGCCGACGGCGACCAGGGCGGCGCCGCGCACGCCGGTGTCGCGGGCGGCCGCGGCGAAGAGCCCGGTCAGCCACTGGTCGGTCAGCCGGGCCAGGGCGGAACGGCGCGACGGCCCGGCCTGCGACTCCTGCTGGAGGAGTCGCAGCCGGGCCGCCGCGTAGCCGCCGTGTCCGGGGTCCGCCTGTTCGGTCGTGTCGTCGAGGCTCGTCACCCTGGGGCTCCGTTCGTGCAGCTCTGCGGTGTGCGGAGGTGTACGGCTCTACAGCGCGTCCGCGCCGCGCTCGCCGGTCCGTACCCGGACGACGGAGTCGACCGGGACGATCCAGACCTTGCCGTCACCGATCTTGCCGGTGCGGGCGGCCTTGACGATGACGTCGGCGACCGAGTCGGCGTCGTCGTCGTCCGCGACGACCTCTATGCGGATCTTGGGGACGAGGTCGACGGTGTACTCGGCGCCGCGGTAGACCTCCGTGTGGCCGCGCTGGCGTCCGTAGCCGCTGGCCTCGGTGACCGTCAGGCCCTCGATGCCGTAGGTCTGGAGGGCTTCCTTGATCTCGTCGAGCTTGTGCGGCTTGACGATCGCGGTGATGAGCTTCATGCGTCCACCTTCTTGGCGGCCAGGGGGGAGGGGGCGGGGGCTGCGGTGGACCGGCCGGCCGCTCCCCCGCCGGCGCCGCTGAAGTCGTACGCGGTCTCGGCGTGTTCGACCTGGTCGATGCCGGACACCTCGTCGTCCTCGGTGACGCGCATCCCGATGGTCTTGTCGAGCAGGAAGGCGAGCAGCGCGGACACGACCAGAGAGTAGGCCAGGACGGCGAAGACGCCGATCGCCTGCTTGCCGAGCTGCTCGAGCCCGCCTCCGTAGAAGAGGCCCTTGGCGTCGGACTGGACGCCGCCGGTGGCGAAGAAGCCGACGAGGAGGGAGCCGACGACACCGCCGACCAGGTGGACGCCGACGACGTCGAGGGAGTCGTCGTAGCCGAACCGGTACTTCAGGCCCACGGCCATGGCGCACAGCAGGCCGGCGATGGCACCGATGGCGATCGCGCCGAGCGGGGAGCAGGAGCCGCCGGAGGGGGTGATGGCGACCAGGCCCGCGACCGCGCCGGAGGCGGCACCGAGGGTGGTGAAGGAGCCGTGCCGGACCTTCTCGTACGCCAGCCAGGCGAGCATGGCGGCGGCGGTGGCGACCTGGGTGTTGACGAACATCACGGCGCCCACGCCGTCGTCGTTGCCGAGCCAGGAGCCGGCGTTGAAGCCGAACCAGCCGAACCACAGCAGACCCGCGCCGAGCATGACCAGGGGGAGGCTGTGCGGGCGCATGGGGTCCTTCTTGAAGCCCACCCGCTTGCCGATGACGAGGATGACGCCGAGGGCGGCGGCGCCGGCGTTGATGTGGACGGCCGTGCCGCCCGCGAAGTCGATGACGCCCATCTCGAACAGCCAGCCGCCGGCGCCCCACACCCAGTGGGCGACGGGGAAGTAGACGAGGCTCACCCACAGGCCGGTGAAGAGCACCCAGGCGCTGAACTTGACACGGTCGGCGAGGGCACCGCTGATGAGGGCGGGGGTGATGACCGCGAACATGAGCTGGAAGACGGCGAAGACGTAGACGGGGATGGTGTAGCCGTCCCACAGCTCGGTCAGGCCGATGCCGGACAGGCCGACGTAGTCGGAGCTCCAGCCGATCAGGGAGCCGGAGTCGGTGCCGAAGGCGAGGCTGAAGCCGTAGAGCACCCAGAGGATCGTGACGATCCCGAGGCTGATGAAGCTCATCATCAGCATGTTGAGGCTGCTCTTGACGCGGACCATGCCGCCGTAGAAGAAGGCGAGGCCCGGGGTCATCAGCATGACCAGGGCGGAGCAGATGAGCATGAACCCGGTGTTTGCGGCAGACAGCTGGGGGGCTTCTGCGGCAAGGGTCGTGATGGCTGGTGCCATCGGCGTCTCCTCGTCGTCGTACGTTCGCGTGCGGGCGACCGTGGGTGGGACCTGAGCGGCGCAAGGGGGCCTGGTGGACCGGGTCCGTGGGCCCTGCCCTCCGGCTGGCTGGCCGGTTATGGCCCAGAGATTCGCGCGCGCCGGTTTCCGGCGTTGCCGCTCGATGTTTCGCGGGGGTGACGAAGGAGACGGACGTGTTACGCCCCCATGAACGGGTGCCGGGGAGGCGGGCCGGGACGTGGACCGGCCGCGGCAGGGCCCGATGACCTGGCGATGGGGGAGCCGAGTCGGGTGTAACGGGGTGCCTGCCGCGGCCGGGGTTCGGTGGGGCGGGGCCGTCCGGCCGGTGCCGGGGCGGGCCCGCCCGCGCTGTCAGACGGCCTCCGCGGATTCGGGGAGCTGGACGGAGAGCCGGTCGGTCAGGCGGGCGATCTCGGCGACGTCGCCGTATGCGCGCGCCGCGGTGTCGACGGTCTTGCGCAGCCGCGTGTTCACCCGTTCGGACCGAACCTTTCTCGCCACGTCGAGGGCCCGCTCGGCGTAGTTCGCGGCCTGCTCCGGGGCACGCTGGAGCAGGTGGACGGTGGCCATGCCGACGAGGTTGAGGGCGTACGAGCGCTGGTGCTCGTCGTCCTTCCCGAAGAGCTCGACGGCGCGCTCCATCACGGGCTCGGCGAGGGAGGCGTACATCGGGCTGCGGCCCGCGACGTAGGCGAGGTCGCGGTAGGAGTGGGAGTTCTCCCCGTTGAGCTCGGCCTCGGAGAAGAAGCGGATCCAGTCGGGTTCGGGCTCGCCGCCCAGGCCCACGTCGGCGAAGGTGTCCTCGGCCATGCGCACGGCGCGCTTGCACCGGCTGGGCTGGCCCATGTTGGCGTACGCCCGGGCCTCCATCGCATACAGCATGGCCTGGGTGCGGGGGGTGGCGCAGTCCCGGCTGCCGTACTGGGCGAGGTGGATGAGCTCGAGGGCGTCCTCGGGCCGGCCCAGGTGGATCATCTGCCGGCTCATGTTGGAGAGGATGTACGAGCCGAGCGGCTTGTCGCCGGCCTCCTTGGCGGCGTGCAGGGCGAGCACGAAGTACTTCTGGGCGGTGGGCTGGAGGCCGACGTCGTAGCTCATCCAGCCGGCCAGCTCGGCCAGTTCGGCGGCGACCTTGAACAGCCGCTTCATGGTCGGTGCGGGGTGGGGTTCCTGGAGCAGGTCGGTGACCTCGTGCAGCTGGCCGACGACGGCCTTGCGGCGCAGACCGCCGCCGCACTGGGCGTCCCACTGCCGGAACATGGCCGTGGTGGCCTCCAGCAGGTCCAGCTCGGGCCCCGACAGCCTGGGCGGGCGGCCCGCCGGCCCGCTCTCGCGCGGTCCCGGGTCGGCGGCCGGGACGGGCACGAGCCAGCGCTGCATCGGCTCGATGAGGGCGGGGCCGGCGGAGAGTGCGAGCGAGGTGCCGAGGAAGCCCCGGCGGGCGAGCATGAGGTCGCTGCGCGAGAACTCGCTGAGGAGCGCGACGGTCTGGGGTCCCGCCCAGGGGAGGTCGACGCCGGAGACGGAAGGCGACTGGTGGGCCGTGCGCAGGCCGAGGTCCTCGATGGCGACGACGCTGCCGAAGCGCTCGGAGAACAGCTCGGAGAGGATCCGCGGGATGGGCTCGCGGGGCTGCTCGCCGTCCAGCCAGCGGCGGACGCGGGAGGTGTCGGTGCTGATGTGGTGGGCACCGAGCGCGCGGGCGCGGCGGTTGACCTGCCGGGCGAGCTCGCCCTTGGACCAGCCGCTCCGGACGAACCAGGAGGTCAGCTGGTCGTTCGGGCGCTTCTCGGCTGTTCCGCTTGCGCCGTTCCCGCTCACTGGGACGCCCCCATCCACTCGGCCACTTCGTACGAGACCCGTCTCGTACGCAACCCGCGTCGGCGTCGGACGGGTACGGGTTGCCTCCGGCATACCCACGGACGAGTCCGCCGTACGGGTCGTGCACTGAAAGTAATCCTACGATCACCCCTGCGGCGAGGTCGATTGCGGAAACGCCACCATTCGCCACCCCTTCGAATGAACTCGCCACCCGTCAACCGCGATTCACTGGACACCACACGCTTTCGATGGCAGTGCGTGGGCGAAACGGTGGCGGAACGGTGTACACCGGGGCGCGTCCGGCGGGGAGTGCGCCGGACGGCGGCGCGGCCCCGGGTGCGACGGCCTCGTAACCACCGGCGAGTTGACCCGTTGGAGGGGGCATGGGCTTCACGATCGGCGGCAGCCGTGGCACCAGGGAGTTCCGGTCCGGCTCGCGGCGGCGCGGCCGGACGTCGGAGTGCACAACAGTGGCGGAGTACACCGGACTGTGGGGCTGGGACGTGGTCCCCGGCGTCCGCGCCTCTGCGGCCGGGGAGTGCTCCTGCGGGGACGCGCGGTGCGCGGCCCCCGGGGCGCATCCGCTGCCGTTCGCGGCGGAGGTCCCGGCGGGCGCGACCCTCGACGAGGTGACCGAGGTGTGGAGCGGCTTCCCGGGCGCGGCGGTGCTGCTCCCGGCGGGTCGGGCCTTCGACGTCATCGAGGTGGCGGAGGAGGCGGGCCGGCGGGCGCTGGTCCGGCTGGAGCGGATGGGGTTGCCGCTGGGACCGGTGGCGGTGACGCCGACCGGGCGGGCGCAGTTCTTCGTGGCGCCGGGCGCGGCGGCGGAGCTCCCGCAGCTGCTGTACCGGATGGGCTGGGACGACGCCGACCTGGACCTGCGGGCGCTCGGCACGGGCACGTACGTCACCGCCCCGCCGTCGGACCACGCGGGCCTCGGCCCGGTCGGCTGGCTGCGGCCGCCCACCCTCGACACGGCGGGGCAGCCGCCGCAGGCACGGCTGCTGCTGGGGACGCTGGCCTACATCTGCCATCGGGTGCATCGGGTCTAGGGGGACCGGGTCTGGGGGGATCGGGTCTGGGTGGAGCGGTCAAGGAGGATCGGTCTGGGTCGCCCGGTTCTGGGGGATCGGTTCCGCGGCGGCCGCTTCGGGAAGCCGGCCCGTGGGGATTGCCTGCGGGCCGCCCCGCGGTGTGTGGGTCCCCTCGGCGCTTGACGGGGGCGGCCTGCAGGCCGCGCCGCCTCAAGCGCCGAGGGGACCCGCACACGACGCGACCCACACCTCGCGAAGCCCCCGTACCCCGACGTGGAAGCGCTCGAGTTCCCCCCAGCTACGCCGGAACGCCCCGCGCGATGTGTCGCGCGGGGCGTTCGTCGTACGGGAGGGGCCGGCGGATCAGTCGCCGATCAGGGCGTCCACGAAGGCGCCCGGCTCGAACGGCGCCAGGTCGTCCGCGCCCTCGCCGAGGCCGACGAGCTTGACGGGAACGCCGAGCTCGCGCTGGACCGCGACGACGATGCCGCCCTTGGCGGTGCCGTCGAGCTTGGTCAGCACGATGCCGGTGATGTCCACGACCTCCGCGAACACGCGGGCCTGCACGAGGCCGTTCTGACCGGTGGTGGCGTCGAGGACGAGCAGGACCTCGTCGAGCGGGCCGTGCTTCTCGACGACGCGCTTGACCTTGCCGAGCTCGTCCATGAGGCCCGTCTTGGTGTGCAGGCGGCCGGCCGTGTCGATGAGGACGACGTCGGCGCTCTCGGCGATGCCCTCCTTGACGGCGTCGAAGGCGATCGACGCCGGGTCGCCGCCCTCCGGACCGCGCACGGTGCGGGCGCCCACGCGCTCGCCCCAGGTCTGGAGCTGGTCGGCGGCGGCGGCACGGAAGGTGTCCGCCGCGCCCAGGACGACGCTGCGACCGTCGGCGACCAGCACGCGGGCGAGCTTGCCGGTGGTCGTGGTCTTGCCGGTGCCGTTGACGCCGACGACCATCACGACGGCCGGGGTCTCCAGGCCGCTCTCGGTCTTGAGCGTGCGGTCCATGGCGGGGTCGATGAGGGTGACGAGCTCCTCGCGCAGCAGGGCGCGCAGCTCGTCGGGGGTACGGGTGCCGAGCACCTTGACCCGCTCGCGCAGCCGGTCGACCAGCTCCTGGGTGGGGGCGACGCCGACGTCGGCGACGAGGAGGGTCTCCTCGATCTCCTCCCAGGTGTCGTCGTCGAGGTGCTCGCGCGAGAGCAGGGTCAGCAGGCCCTTGCCGAGCGAGTTCTGGGAGCGGGCGAGGCGGGCGCGCAGCCGGACCAGGCGGCCGGCGGTGGGCTCCGGCACCTCGATCGCGGGGGCGGCCTCGGCCTCCTCCGCGGTGACCGGTTCCTCGACGGTGACCGGTGCTTCGGGGGCGGCGGTGCCGGCGTCGGGGAGGTCGACCTCCTCGATCGTGCGGCGTGGTTCTTCCGCCGTCTCGACGGCGTCCTCGCCCACCTGCGGTTCGGCGGGCGGGGCGGTGATGGTCGGGGTGACCGTCGGCGCCGAGGGCGGCAGCTGCTTCTTCTTGCGGCTGCTGACCACGAGCCCCGCGATCGCGCCGACCGCGACCAGGGCGATGACTACAGCGAGAATCAGGATTTCCATAACCGCTTCAGTATGCGTGACCCCGCCACCCACCCGTGGGGCGCGCGCCGGGCCCGCGGTGCCCCTCGGCCCTGTGTTTTCCTACAGGACCACCCGCCTCCGTCGACGGCCCGCCGGGACCCTGTGCAACTGACGTGGCGTCAGCTACCGTCCCCCTTCGCCACCCACATCCGGCGGAGGGGGACTTCCCATGCCCATCACCGTGGCCCGGTTCAACCTCGTCGACCCCGACGGCACCCCCGAGACGCTCGCCGCCCGCTACCGGGCGGCGGTGGAGATGGCCCGGTACGCGGACGACCGGGGGATCGACACCGTCCAGACCGAGGAGCACCACGGCACGGACAACAACTGGCTGCCCTCTCCCTTCACCTTCGCCGGCGCGGTCCTCGGCGCGACCCGGCGGATCGCGGTGACCGTCTCGGCGATCATCGGCCCGCTGCACGACCCCCTGAAGGTGGCCGAGGACATCGCCGTGCTGGACCTGATCGGCGGCGGCCGGCTGGTGACGGTGGCGGGCATCGGCTACCGGCCCGAGGAGTACGAGCAGCACGGGGTGGAGTGGGGACGGCGCGGCCGGCTCCAGGACGAGCTGTTGGAGACGCTGCTGCAGGCGTGGACCGGCGAGCCCTTCGAGTTCCGGGGCCGCACGGTGAGGGTGACGCCGGCGCCCTTCACCCAGCCGCACCCGATGCTGCTGGTGGGCGGCAGTTCGAAGGCCGCCGCGCGGCGGGCGGCCCGGCTCGGGCTGCCGTTCTTCCCGAGCGCGCACCTGCCGGAGCTGGAGGCGTACTACGGGGAGCGGCTCGCCGAGTACGGCACCGAGGGGTTCTGCATGATGCCCGCGCGGCAGACGCCGCTGCTGCACGTCGCCGAGGACCCGGACCGGGCGTGGGCGGCGTACGGGAAGCACTTCCTGCACGAGGCGGGGATGTACGCCTCCTGGCAGTCCAAGGACATCCGCTCGGCGGTGCGGTCCGGCGCCCGCACGGTCGAGGAGCTGCGGGCCGAGGGGGTCTACCGGATCCTGGCGCCGGAGGAGGCGGTGGCGTACGCGCGCGGGGCGGGCGAGGCGGGGAACTTCGTCCTGCACCCGCTGTGCGGCGGGATGCCGGTGGACGAGGGCTGGCGGAGCCTGCACCTGATGTGCGAGCGGGTGCTGCCCGCACTCAAGGGCTGACGCCGGACGGCACGGCGCTGCCCCGGGCCGATCGGCGGTCCGGGGCAGCGTCCTTGGTGCGAGGAGAGGGGCCGGCGGGGGGTTAGCCCATCTCCTCCAGCGCCTTGCCCTTGGTCTCCGGCACCCATTTAAGGACGAACGGAATCGAGAGCACGGCGAAGCAGGTGTAGATCACGTAGGCGCCCGAGAGGCTCCAGTCGGCCAGGCTCGGGAAGCTGACGGTGATGGCCCAGTTGGCCATCCACTGCGCGGCGGCGGCCACGCCGAGGGCCGCGGCCCGGATGCGGTTGGGGAACATCTCGCCGAGCAGCACCCAGACCACCACGCCCCAGGAGAGGGCGAAGAAGAGGACGAAGGAGTGCGCGGCGATCAGGGCCACGGCGCCCTGGGTCTCCGGCATGGAGATCTCGCCGCCGACCTCGGTCTTGTACGAGAAGGCCCAGGCGGCGACGCCGAGGGAGACGGCCATGCCGGCGGAACCGATCAGGGCGAGCGGCTTGCGGCCGATCCGGTCCACGAAGATCATCGCGATCACGGTGCCGATGATGTTGATGATCGACGTGGTGAAGGAGTAGAAGAACGAGCTGCTCGGGTCGATGCCCACGGACTGCCACAGCGAGGAGCTGTAGTAGAAGATCACGTTGATGCCGACGAGCTGCTGGAAGACGGACAGCCCGATGCCGACCCAGACGATGGGCAGCAGGCCGAAGCGGCCGCCGAGCAGGTCCTTGAAGGTGGACTTGACCTCGGAGTGCATCGCGGTGCGGATCTCCGCCACGCGCGCGTCGACGTCGCTCCGCTCGCCCTCGACCTCGCGCAGGACCTTCTTCGCCGCCTCCTCGCGGCCCGCGGAGATCAGGAAGCGCGGGGACTCGGGGATCACGAAGGACAGCAGGCCGTAGATGACGGCCGGGACGACCATGACGCCCAGCATCCACTGCCAGGCCTCCAGCCCGCCGATCGTGCCGCGCTGCTCGCCGTCGGCGAGGTTGAGGATGCCCCAGTTGACCAGCTGGGAGATGGCGATGCCGGTCACGATGGCGGCCTGCTGGAACGAGGCCAGGCGGCCGCGGTAGGCGGGCGGCGAGACCTCGGCGATGTACGCGGGACCGATGACGGAGGCCATGCCGATGCCGAAGCCGCCGATGACGCGCCACATGGCGAGGTCCCACAGGGCGAACGGCAGGGCCGAGCCGATGGCGCTGGCACTGAACAGCACGGCGGCGATCTGCATCACGCGGATGCGGCCGATCCGGTCCGCGAGCCGGCCCGCGGCGGCGGCTCCGACGGCGCAGCCGATCAGCGCGGCGGCGATCACCTGGGCGAGGGCCTCCGAGCCGATGTCGAAACGCTCCCGGATCGCCACGACGGCGCCGTTGATGACGGAGCTGTCGTAGCCGAAGAGGAAGCCGCCCATGGCAGCGGCCGCCGTGATGAAGATGACGTGGCCGAGGTGGTCGGGTGCGGACGCCGGGCGGGGGCCCGGCGCGGACTCCTGCGCTGTGCTGGTCAAGGTGTGCTCCTGCGTGCCCGGCTGCGGCGGCGGGCGGGTGGGGTGTGTCGTCGTCCGATACCAGTGGCGCACAGGTCAAGATCGCGCGCATCTGAAGACGAGGGGCAGCGCACGGAAGCCTATGTGTTCAGTTTTTTAAGTCAATACCCACCCAAGGGCCACCCTCATGCCGCTCCGCGATCGCTTTCATTCAAGGCTTGAACATAAGTCGCCTGGAAGGTGCCGCGGCGCCCAGGATCACCGGAGCCGCTGGCTGATGACCTTCGAGACGCCGTCGCCCTGCATCGAGACGCCGTAGAGCGCGTCCGCGACCTCCATCGTGCGCTTCTGGTGCGTGATCACGATCAGCTGCGAGCTCTCCTGGAGCTCCTGCATGATCCGGATCAGCCGCTGGAGGTTGGTGTCGTCGAGGGCCGCCTCGACCTCGTCCATGACGTAGAACGGGCTCGGCCTCGCCTTGAAGATCGACACCAGCAGCGCGACAGCGGTGAGCGAGCGCTCGCCGCCCGACAGCAGCGACAGCCGCTTGACCTTCTTGCCCGGCGGGCGCGCCTCGACGTCCACGCCGGTGGTCAGCATGTCGTCCGGGTCGGTGAGGACGAGGCGGCCCTCGCCGCCCGGGAAGAGCCGGGAGAACACGCCCTCGAACTCCCGGGCGGTGTCCCGGTAGGCCTCGGTGAAGACCTGCTCGACCCGTGCGTCCACCTCCTTCACGACCTGAAGCAGGTCGGCCCGCGTCTTGCGGAGGTCCTCCAGCTGCTCGCTCAGGAACTTGTGCCGCTCCTCCAGCGCCGCGAACTCCTCCAGCGCGAGCGGGTTGACCTTGCCGAGCTGCTGGTAGGCGCGCTCGGCCGCCTTCAGCCGCTTCTCCTGCTGGGCGCGGACGAACGGTCCCGGCCGGTTGCGCGGGTGCTCCGGGTCCTCGGGCAGCACCTCCCCCTCGGCGGGCGGCGAGGGGGGCACGGGCTGGTCGGGACCGTAATCGGCGACCAGGCCGGCGGGCTCGACGCCCAGCTCCTCCAGGGCCTTGGCCTCCACGGCCTCGATGCGCAGCCGCTTCTCGGCGCCGAGCACCTCGCCACGGTGGACGGAGTCGGTGAGCTTGTCGAGTTCGCCCTTGAGGCCGCGGCCGCGGTCGCGCTCCCGGGCGAGCTCCTGCTCGCGCGCGACCTTGGCCTGCTCGGCGGCGTCGCGCTCACGGGCGCTGCGTCCGACGGAGACCTCGATGTGGCGCAGCAGCTGGCCCGCGCCGTCCGCCACCGCGGAGGCCACGTCGGCCTCGTGCCGGCGGCGGGCGCGCCGCTGCTCGGCCCGGGCCCGGGCCTCGCGCTCGGCGCGGGCGCCGCGGTCGAGGGCGTCGGCGCGGCCGGCCAGGCCGCGCACCCGCTCCTCGTGGGTGCGCAGCTGGAGCCGGGCCTCCATCTCGGTCTGCCGGGCGTTGGCCCCGTCGGCGGCGAGCCGGTCGCGCACCGCGTGGTCCGGCTCCTCGTCGAGCGGCATCTCCTCGGCCGTCGCGAGCCGCTCGGCCAGCTCCTCGGCCTGGGCCAGGGCCTCCTCCACCGCGTCCTGGGCCCTGGCGGTCGCGGCGGCGCTGCGCTCGGCCTCGCCCGCGGCCGCGCGGGCCTGTCCGGCGAGCCGGCCGAGTTGCTGGGCGTGGCCGGACCGTTCCTTCTCCGCCGCCCGCCGGCGCCGGCCCAGCTCCTCCACCCGTGCGGCGCACTCGGCCCGCCGTGCCGCGGCCTCCTCCCGGCGTACGGTCAGCGCCGCGCAGCGCTCGTCCAGTCGGGCGAGCTCCGCGGCGGCCTCGTCCACGGCCGCCCGGACCTCCAGGAGGCTCGGTGCGCCGGCGGAACCGCCGTGCGCGAGGTGCGCCCCGAGGACGTCCCCGTCCCCGGTGACCGCCACGACCCCGGGCCGCTCGCGCACCAGCGCCTCGGCCTCGTCGAGTCCGGCCACGACGACGTGGTCCCGCACCACCCACCGCGCGGCCGCCACCACTCCGGCGGGCCCCGCCAGGAAGGCGCCGACCCCGGCCGCCCCGTCGAGCTCGGCCACGCACGGGCCGCCCCTGCCCGGTGCCGCCTCGGCCGACACGGCTGCGGGCGACGCGGCTTCGGGCGACGCGGCTTCGGGGGCGGGGTGGCGGAGCTGCCCCTCGGCGCCGCCTGTGGCGACCGGCGTCCCGACCGGCGCCGCCGCTCCGCCCGGCCCGCCGGAACCGTGCTGGGCCGGTACGGCACCGGCGGGCCGGGCGGCTTCGGCAGCTCGGCCCGTGATCAGGAGCGTCGCGCGGCCGGCGTCGCCGTCGCGCAGGTGCCGCAGGGCGGCCGCCGCGGCCGCCGGGTCGGCCACGGCGAGCGCGTCGGCAGCGGCTCCCAGCGCGGCCGCGACCGGGATCTCGTACCCCGGTGTGACGGACAGCAGTTCGGCGGCCGGACCGAGCACGCCGGTGAGCCGGTCCCGGGCCGCCAGCAGCGCACCGGTGCCGTCCTTGCGCCGCAGCCCCAGGGCGAGGGCCTCGCGGCGGGCCGCCACCGCCGCCCGCGAGCGCTCCGCCCCGGCCAGCTCGTCGCGGGCCGCGCCGAGGTCGGCCTCCGCCGCGGCGAGGGCCTCCCGGGCCGCCTCGTACTCCTCCCCCAGCGACGTGTCGCCGGCCTCCAGGTCCTCGACCTCGGCCCGCAGTTCCTCGTACTCCTCCTGCGCGTGCACCGCCCGCTCGGCCGCGGCGTCCCGCGCCTGGGCGAGCCGGTCGATCTCGGCCTGCGCGGCCGCGGCCCGCGAGCGGGCGGCGGCCACCTGACCGCTGAGCCGCGCGAGCCCTTCCCGCCGGTCGGCGACGGCCCGCGCGACGTCCTTCAGCCGCCGCTCCTCCACGGCCAGTTCGCGCTCCAGTTCGGCACGGTGGGCGACGGTGTCCTCCAGCGCCCGCTCCGCGGCCTCCAGCGCGGCCGTCAGCTCGGCCTCCTGCTCGCGGATCCGGGCGGCCTCGCGCTCCATGTCCTCGGGGTCGCGGCCGCGCCGCTCCTCCTCCGCCGGCGCGGTCGCGCTGCGCACCCGGGCCTGGGCCAGCGACGCGGTACCCCGCACCCGCTCGGCCAGCTGGGACAGCTCGTGCCAGGTCTGCTGGGCCTGCCGCAGCCGCGGCGCCAGCTCCCGCACGGCCTCCTCCAGTTCGGCCTCACGGCGCAGCGCCGTCGCCAGTTCGGCCTCGGCGGCCTCCTTGCGCTCCTTGAGCGCGGCCTCGTCGGCGACCTCGGCGGCCAGCGCGGCCCGCAGCGTCACCAGGTCGTCGGCCAGCAGCCGCAGCCGTGCGTCGCGCAGGTCCGCCTGGATGACGGCGGCCCGCCGGGCCACCGCCGCCTGCCGGCCGAGCGGCTTGAGCTGCCGGCGCAGTTCCTCGGTCAGGTCCTGGACGCGCGCGAGGTTCGCCTGCATGGCGTCGAGCTTGCGGAGCGCCTTCTCCTTGCGCTTGCGGTGCTTGAGGACGCCGGCGGCCTCCTCGATGAAGGCCCGGCGGCCCGTCGGGTCGGCGTGCAGGACGGAGTCGAGCTGCCCCTGTCCGACGATGACGTGCATCTCGCGGCCGATGCCGGAGTCGGAGAGCAGGTCCTGGATGTCGAGCAGCCGGCAGGTGTCGCCGTTGATCTGGTACTCGCTGCTGCCGCCCCGGAACATGATCCGGGTGATGGTGACCTCGGCGTAGTCGATCGGCAGGGCACCGTCGGAGTTGTCGATGGTCAGCGAGACCTCCGCGCGGCCGAGCGGCGGCCGCCCGGTGGTGCCGGCGAAGATGACGTCCTCCATCTTGCCGCCGCGCAGCGACTTGGCGCCCTGCTCCCCCATGACCCAGCTGAGCGCGTCCACGACGTTGGACTTGCCGGAGCCGTTGGGGCCCACGACGCAGGTGATGCCCGGCTCGAAACGCAGTGTCGTGGCGGAGGCGAAGGATTTGAATCCGCGGAGGGTCAGGGCCTTGAGGTGCACGCCGCCGGACTCTACCTTTCACTTCCGGTTTCACCCATGAAGGTGCAGGGCAGATCAGACGTTAAACGAATCCGGCCCCCGTACGGAGGACAGCCACGGGCCGTCCGGGCGAAAGAGCGGCGCGGGAAAGAGAAAGAAAGAAGGGACGCCGAAGCGTCCCTTGCAGAACCCGCGCGCCGTGAACGGACTAACCCGTACGCAGCTCGTGCACACGAGGCCCCGTACGGATCGCGTCCGTTACGGATCACGCGGAGAGATCACGCGGGAGTAGATGACAGCGAACGTGCGGCTCGTATTGATCAGGTGAGCGCAGGCTCCGCCTTGGGTACGTCGATGTCGATGCTGTCCAGCAGCGATTCTCCCTGCTGCGCGGCGGCGGTCAACGCGTCGTTCTCGGACTGGATCCGTACGAGCTCGGACTCGAGGTCCTGGACGCGCTGCTGAAGCCGTCGCATCTCGGCGAGGAGTCGCGGGTCGGAACCGCCGACGTAACCGAGAAGCGCCTTTGCCATGATGGATGGTCCTCCACACTGAGTGACCGACCGAAGCGGTGTGGGTCGTGAGGGATTCGCACCCGCGGTGTCCGGCAGTGCCTTCGCGTCACTGCGGTTCTCCTGACAACACTGCCAAACAGCCAAGGTGCGCGGGGCTTCCAGCGTCTCACCAAAAAGTTTGACGGTCAACACGATCACGCCCTGTATCGGCGGGCGAACCGGCCCTCCGCAGCGGCCAGGAGATCATCCGCGCAGGTCCGGGGTGGCAGCACCGGCGCGAGTGGCTCGCGACACGTCCGGCGGCAGGGGACCGCTGAGATCATCCTCACCTCGAGCCTTCCACGCTGCGGCCTGATCGGCAAGAGGTCCTCACCCTTTGTGATCAGCGGATCGCGAACCCGTCGTAGCCGCCCCGCGGCGCCCCCCATATCTCCGTCACCCCGTCGACCCGCCCGGGCGTGTCCGAAGATCGAAGCCATTCGAGCAGCCGGTGGCAATTCTCACGTTGACCCTCGGCCACCACTTGTACCCGGCCGTCGTCGAGATTGAGGGCGAATCCCCTGAGCCCTCCGATGGCCATCGCGTTCTCCCTGGTGAACCAGCGGAAGCCCACTCCCTGCACACGGCCGCGCACCCAGGCGGTCATCCGCACCTCTTCAGTCATGCGCGAACGCTATCCGTCAGGCCCCGTCCCGAGCACATCGCCCCCTCGCCCGCATGCCGGTACAGTCGCGCAGCAATACCTCTCACCCGTTTGGGTGAGTAAAGGATCACCGCGTACGCGCCCCAAGGCCTCCGGGCCTCCGAGTGTGCGGACGCGAAGGCAAGGAAGGCACTGCCGATGGGACGCCACCGGAGCCCGCGCCCCCCGCGCGGAAAGGGAAACGCCCCCGTACGCACCGGCCTGCTCGGTGTCACCGCCGCCGTCGCCCTCGGGGCGGCCGCGCTCACCTCCGGGCTGGTCCCCGTCGACACGAACTTCATCCTCGGCGGACACGGCGACTCCGACACGAAGGCCACGGCCCGGTCGGCCGCATCCTCCACCCCCTCGCACGCGGCCCCGACCGCCACCGAGCAGGTCCGTCACCCGGGCGGGCTGAAGAGCCTGGTGGACAGCGGCGCCTCGACCAGGGCCAAGGCCAGGAGCAAGACGGCGGAGCCGACCCGCTCGGCCTCCCCGTCCGCCTCCCCCAGCCCGTCCGGGAGCGCCTCCGCGAAGCCCTCCCCGAAGCCGAGCCCGGTGAAGGCGACCCCGAAGGCGGCACCGAAGGCGACGAAGACCGCCGCACCGAGGACCGCCGCACCGAGGACGGCCGCGCCCAAGACGGTCGCGCCGACCCCGTCGCGCACGGCCGAGGCACCGGTGCAGGAGTCCGCGTCCGCCGTCGAGGCGGCCGTGCTGACGCTGGTGAACCAGGAGCGGGCCAGGGCCGGCTGCGGCCCGGTCCGGCAGAACCCGCCGCTCGCGGCCCTCGCCGGGGCCTTCAGCAAGGACATGGCGGTCCGCGGCTTCTTCGACCACACCGACCCCGACGGCAGGAACCCGTGGGACCGCGCGAACGCGGTCGGCATCGGGGGCCTGGGCGGCGAGAACATCGCCCGCGGCCAGGGCGACGCGGCGGCCGTCATGGCGGCCTGGATGAACAGCCCCGGCCACCGCGAGAACATCCTCAACTGCGAGTTCCGCACCCTGGGCGTCGGCGTCTACCTCGCGCCCGGCGGCCCGTGGTGGACCCAGGACTTCGGCTTCTGAGGCCGCGCCCCGACCCGGGGCCGCATACGCCGACGCCCCCGGCACCTTCTCGGTGCCGGGGGCGTCGGCGTACGTACGGGGCCGGCCGGCGGTCAGGCCGCGGCGACGGCGGCGCGGCCGGCCGCGAACAGGCGGGCGGTCTCGGCGACGCGCTTGCCCAGGTGCTCGGCAGTGGCGATGTCGGCCTTGTGGACCGCGTCCGGGCCCTCGTCCGAGTTGGTCTGGGCGCCGGCGCCGGAGAAGAAGCCGAGGCGGTTCAGGTCGTTCTCGGAGCCGGCGGTGGAGTTCCAGCCCGGCTTCAGGCCCAGGTTCACCCAGTGCATGCCGTGCTGGGCGGCCAGCGTCTGGAAGAACTGCAGGGTGTGCAGCTTGTCGCCGCTCTTGGACCCGGAGTTGGTGAAGCCGGCCGCCAGCTTGTCCGCCCACTGGTCGGTGAACCAGCGCTTCGAGGTGGCCTCGGCGAAGACGTGGAAGGCTCCCGAGGCGGTGCCCATGTACGTCGGGGAGCCGAAGACGATCGCGTCCGAGGCGTCCAGCAGGGCCCACTGGGCGTCGTCGATCTCGTCGACCTTGATGAGGTGGACGGTCGCCCCGGTGTCGGCGGCGCCGTTGCGGACGGCCTCGGCGACGACGGCGGTGTGGCCGTAGCCGGAGTGGTAGGCGATCGAGATGACGGGGGTGTGGGCGGTGCTCACGGCTTCTCCTCAGGTGGACTGCGGTGAGAAAAGGTAAGCACTAACTTTTGGAAAGCGCAACCCTGGAGATAGCGCTTACCTCGGGAGGGCTGACGGGAGTACCCTGAGGGCATGGAGAGCGTGGAGACCAGCACCGCAGGGCGGACGGTGGACGGACAGGCGTGCCGCGGGGCCGAGGACCTTCCGTTCGACGTCTTCGCCAAGGCCTGTCCGTCCCGGGAGACCCTCGGGCACGTGACCGGCCGCTGGGGCAGCCTGACCGTGGGGGCCCTGTACGAGGGCCCGTGCCGGTTCAACGAGCTGCGCCGCCGGGTCGACGGCGTGAGCGAGAAGATGCTGTCCCAGACGCTGCACGCGCTGGAGCGCGACGGGATCGTGCACCGGGAGGCGCAGCCGGTGAACCCGCCGCGGGTGGACTACGAGCTCACCCCGCTCGGCCGGCGCGTCGCGGAGCGGCTGCTGGCCCTGATCCACCTCGTGGAGGAGGACATGCCGTCGGTGATGGCGGCGCGCGAGCGGTACGACGCGGAGCACCCGGCCGGCTGACGGGCGGCGGCCGCCGCGCCCGGGGGCCACGTCACGCGGTCCGTCGGACCCGGTGACCGGCCGCGGGACCCTGGGCCCCGGCGGGTCAGGCCCCCGGGCGGGGGGCCCGCTGGCAGCGCGGGCAGAAGTAGCTGGACCGGTTCATCCAGGGCCGCCTGCGTATCGGCGTGCCGCAGCGGTGGCAGGGCTCGTCCTCGCGCCCGTAGGCGTCCAGGGAGCGGTCGAAGTAGCCCGACTCGCCGTTCACGTTGACGTAGAGGCTGTCGAAGCTGGTGCCGCCGACGGCGAGGGCGGCGTTCATGACGTCGCGCACGTGCCCGAGGAGTTCCGCGCTCCGGGGTCGGGTCAGGGTCGCGGTGGGCCGCTCGTAGTGGAGCCGGGCCCGCCACAGCGCCTCGTCCGCGTAGATGTTGCCGACGCCGCTGATCAGCGACTGGTCCAGCAGGGCTCGCTTGACGGTGCTGCGCTTGGCGCGCAGGGCCAGGTGGTACGCCGTCTCGTCGAACAGCGGGTCGAGGGGGTCGCGCGCGATGTGCGCGATGACGTCGGGCAGCCCGTCGGGGGTGTTCTCGTGGAGCGACAGCCCGCCGAAGGTGCGCTGGTCCACGAAGCGCAGTTCGGTGCCCGCGGCGTCGTCGAAGCGGATCCGGATGCGCAGGTGCTTCTCGGCGGGCGCCCGCTCGGGCTGGACCAGCAGCTGACCGCTCATACCGAGGTGGCCCAGGACCGAGAGTCCGCGGCCTTCGAGCGGCAGCCACAGGTACTTGCCGCGCCGCTGGGGCACGCCGAGGGTCTCGCCGACCAGGCGGGCGCCGAAGTCGGCCCCGCCGGCCGGGTGCCGGCGGACGGCCCGCGGGTGCAGCACCTCGACGTCGGCGATGCGCCGCCCCGCCACCCAGCGCTCCAGTCCGCGCCGTACGACTTCGACCTCGGGCAGCTCGGGCAAGGCGTCTCCTCGGATGAACGGTCCTGCGAGCAGCCTACCGGCGCGCGCGGACCCGCCGGCCGTGCGCCGGAACGGTGACGGTGCCGCGCGGGGACCCGGGGCCCGGAAACGGCACCGCCCGCCCCCTCGGGAGGGGGCGGGCGGATCGCTACCGGAAGGAAGCTCAGCCGGCGGAGGCGTCGGCAGCGGGTGTCGGCGCCCCGCCGTCCTTCGCCCCCACCTGAGCCGCGGCCGTGTCGGCCGCCGCGGCCGCGGCGGCCTCGGCCGCCTTGCGCTCGTCCGCAGCCGCGCGGATCGCGCGCCATGCGGACTCGGCGGCCTGCTGCTCAGCTTCCTTCTTGCTGCGGCCGGTGCCGGTGCCGTACGAGACACCACCGACGCGGGCGGCAGCGGTGAAGGTCTTCTCGTGGTCCGGTCCCGTCTCGGAGACGAGGTACTCCGGAACGCCGAGGCCCTCGGCCGCGGTGAGCTCCTGGAGGCTGGTCTTCCAGTCCAGTCCGGCACCGAGGTTCGAAGACTTCTCGATCAGCGGGTCGAAGAGCCGGTGGACCAGCTCCGAGGCCGCGTCGAGACCTTGGTCGAGGTAGACCGCGCCGATCACCGCTTCAAGGGTGTCGGCGAGGATGGAGGCCTTGTCCCGGCCACCCGTGCCCTCTTCGCCCCGGCCGAGCCGGATGAAGGAGCCGAGTTCGAGGCCGCGGCCGACCTCCGCCAGTGCGCGCGAGTTGACCACCGCGGCCCGCAGTTTGGCCAGCTGGCCCTCGGGCAGGTCGGGGTGGGTGCGGTACAGCGTGTCCGTGACCACCAGGCCCAGCACGGAGTCCCCGAGGAACTCCAGCCGTTCGTTGGTGGGCAGACCGCCGTTCTCGTACGCGTACGAGCGGTGGGTCAGCGCACGCACCAGAAGGGCGGACTCGACCTGATAGCCGAGCCGCCCTTCCAGAAGCGTGTGGGACGAGGCCGCGTTGCTGCTGTCTGCCTGCTTCTTAGCGCCGGCAACCTCAGACATTGCGCCTCTCACCAGCCGCTCAGACCGAGAGGACCTGGCGCTTGTTGTAGGTGCCGCAGCTCGGGCACGCGATGTGCTGCTGCTTCGGCTCCTGGCAACGCTCACACGAAACCAGGGGGGTGACCGCAGCCTTCCACTGCGACCGGCGGTGGCGCGTGTTGCTGCGCGACATCTTCCGCTTCGGAACAGCCACGGCTACTTCTCCTGCTTCTCGTCGACGCCGTCCGCGGCGCCGCTCATGTTGTCCTTCTCGTCGCCCTGATCGGTCACGACGAGTCCCTGCAGTGCCGCCCAACGGATGTCGACGGCGTCGTGGTGGTGGTCGGGGTCGTCGTTCAGGCTGAGCCCGCATTCGGGGCACAGTCCGAGACAGTTCTCCCGGCACACCGGCTGCGACGGCAGTGCGAGCACCACCGCGTCCCGCAGCACGGGCTCGAGGTCGAACAGGTCGTCCTCGAGGAAATACCTGTCCTCGTCGTCCTCAGCGTCGTCGTCCGGCTCCGCCTTGAGGCGGCCCCGGGCATCGGCGTCAGGGTACGAGAACAGTTCCTGGAAGCGCGCGTTGAGCGTGAGCTCCAGCGGCTCCAGACACCTTACGCACTCCCCCACGGCCTTAGCCACGGTGATCCCTGTGACAAGGACCCCTTCCATGACCGACTCCATGCGCAGGCCGAGCTGCATCGATGCGCCTTCCGGCACTGCGATGACGCCGGCGAGGCCGAGGTCGTCCGGGGCGGGTACGGTCCGGGACACCTTGTGCATGGCACCAGGACGCCGGCCCAGCTCGCGCGTGTCGAACACGAGGGGGTTGCGGTGGTCGAGGCGGGTGCTCAGGGCCGTTCCTGCTTTCGGACTAGCTGGGGGGGTTGCTGCCGCTCGGCCCCTGTGCGGGGCTGCCGCGGGCAGCATGGATCGCGTCGCGATACGCGCGACCGAAGAGCCAGGATACCGGGCCCGTCCGCCAGGGCCCAAACCGGCCCGTCACGGCTGGGTGCGGCCCTGCTCGTACTCCCGGAAGCGGTTCATGTCGATCATGCTCGTGTCGAAGAGGCTGGTCTCGTCGAGCGCGGCGTGGGACGGGGGCTGGGACGGGGCCTGCGCGGGCCGCGTCGGGTCCTGCTCGTGCTGCTGGTGCTGCTGGTGCTGCTGGTGCTGCTGGTGAGGCTCGTGCTGCTGGTGCTGCTGGTGCTGCTGGTAGCCGTACGGGTCGGGCTGGTAGCCGTAGGCGTCCGTACGGTCCTGGTACTGCGGCTGGTACGGGTCCTGCTGGGCGTACCCGTAGCCGTGGCCGTCGGTCCCGTAGGAGCCGGTGCCGTACCCGTCCGTGCCGTGATCGAAGGGCGCGGCGTAAGCCGCTCCGGCGGAGCCGGCGCCCGCGCCCGGGTACGGGTCCTGCCGGGGCGCGTAGGACGGCTGCTCGGGGGCTCCGGCCTGCGCCGGGATGGCGGCCACCGGCGCCGCCGGGTCGGCGAGCCCCGCCAGGAAGTCCGCGTCACTGGTCGCGGCCCGCGGGTCCGCCGCCGCGTCCTGGGCGGCGATGTGCTCGCCCAGCTCGTCGGTGGCCACCCGGCCCACCAGCTTCTGGCGGCCCCGGCCGACGGCCTCCAGCGTCTTGCTGAGCACCGCCTCGAAGGCGCCGAGCTTGGTGTCGACGTACTCGTCCGCCTGCCGGCGCAGCGTCTCGGGGTCGTGGCTGCGCTCGGGGGCGTCCAGGTCGGAGAAGCCGTCGGCGTCCAGGCCCGGGCCGCGGCCCAGGAGCTTCTCGCGGCCGCGGTCCACCGAGCCGATGGTCTTGGTGAGGACCACCTCGAAGTTCGCCAGCTTGCTGTCGACGTAGTCGTCGGCCTCGGCGCGGATCTCCTCGGCCTCGCGACGGGCCTCGCTGAGGATCCGGTCGGCCTCGGCCTGGGACCGGCGGGCCACCTCCGTGTCGGAGATCAGCGTGCCGCGCTGGACGTGCGCCGACTCGATGATCCGGTCCGCCTCCTGGCGGGCCTGCTCGACGAACTGGTCGCGGCCTCCGATGAGCTCCTGCGCCTGCGCGAGGGAGCCGGGCAGGGCCGCGCGCACCTCTTCGAGCATGGCGAGCAGCTCGGCGCGGTTGACCACGCACGAGGCCGACATGGGCATGGACCGGGCGCCGGCCACCGTCTCGACGATCTCGTCGAGCTTCTTCTGCACGTCCACCTGTGCTCGCACTCTCTGGGTGGTTCCGGTACGGACGGGACGACTGTACGGCCACCCGGGCCCCGCCCGACACCGACTGACGGACAGTCAGGACCGGTGGGGCGGGCGGGGTCGGCGGGTCGGCCGTCGCGTCAGCGCTCGGCGAGCCGCTGCACGAGGGCCGCGTTGACCGCGGGCGGCAGCAGGTGCGAGACGTCGCCGCCCCAGGTCGCGACTTCCTTGACCAGCGAGGAGGACAGGAAGCTGTACGTCGGGTTCGTCGGCACGAACAGCGTCTCGACGCCCGACAGGCCGATGTTCATCTGGGCCATCTGCAGCTCGTAGTCGAAGTCGCTGACCGCGCGCAGGCCCCTGATGATGGCGGGGATCTCGCGCTGCTTGCAGAAGTCGACGAGCAGGCCGTGGAAGGCCTCGACCTCGATGTTCCCGTAGTCGGCCGTGGCCTCGCGGATCAGTTCGATCCGCTCCTCGACCGTGAACAGCCCCTTCTTGGACGGGTTGATCATGATGGCCACGTGTACGACGTCGTACAGCTTCGCGGCCCGTCCGATGATGTCGAGATGCCCGTTGGTGATGGGGTCGAACGACCCCGGACAGACGGCGCGGCGCACGCGAACTCCCTCGTTCAAAGGCCCGGTCATGACGGCTCTTCCCTGCTGGAGGCGGCGCGACCGTACCAAAGGGTCCCCTCGCCGTAGCGCCGCGACCGCAGCGGTTCGAAACCGTCCGGCCACGGGAACTCCCCGCCTCGTGTACTGCGCTCCACGGTGACGAGCGCGTCGTCCGCGAGCCAGCCCTGGGCCCGGAGTGTGAGGAGGATCTCGCCAAGATCCCCGTCGGTGACGGCGTACGGCGGGTCGAGGAAGGCGAAGTCGTACGGATCGCCCGGCGCGGGGACGGTCACGACCTGCTCGGCCTTGCCCGCGCGGAACTCGGCGCCCGGCAGCCCGAGCGAGCGGATGTTGTCCCGGATCGTCCGGCCGGCCCGCGGGTCGGCCTCCACGAGCAGGGCGTGGACGGCGCCCCGGGACAGCGCTTCGAGGCCCACCGCGCCGGATCCGCCGTACAGGTCGAGCACGCGCGCCCCGGCCAGCGGGCCGTGCAGGGACTCCCAGGTGGAGAACAGTCCCTCGCGCGGGGCGCGTCAGCCCTTCTCCAGGTACTGCTCCCGCTCGGCGTCCAGCAGGGCGTCGAGGGCGGTGCGCAGTGCCGGCAGGTGCGCCAGCTCGGGATCGGCGGCCACCGTCCGGGCGGCCTCCTCGCGGGCCTGGGCGATGATCTCCTCGTCCTCGATGACGGCCAGCATGCGCAGCGAGGAGCGGACGCCGGACTGGGCCTGGCCGAGCACGTCGCCCTCGCGGCGCTGCTCGAGGTCGATGCGGGACAGCTCGAACCCGTCGAGAGTGGCGGCCACGGCGGCCAGCCGGGCGCGCGCCGGGCTGGCCTCGGGCATCTCGCTGACCAGCAGGCACAGCCCGGGGGCGGAGCCGCGGCCGACGCGACCGCGCAGCTGGTGGAGCTGGGAGACGCCGAACCGGTCCGCGTCCATGATCACCATCACGGTGGAGTTGGGCACGTTGACGCCGACCTCGATGACGGTGGTGGCGACCAGCACGTGCACCTCGCCGGCCGCGAACCGGCGCATGACCTCGTCCTTGTCGGCGGGGTCCATCCTGCCGTGCAGCACCTCCACCACGAGGCCGGCCAGCGGCCCGGCGCGCAGGCCGTCGGCGGTCTCCAGGACGGCGAGCGGCGGCCGCTTCTCGGCCTCGTCCTCAGCGGACCCGGCCGCCTTCTTCCCGCCCTTCTTCTCGTCCTCCTCGTCCCCGATGCGGGGGCAGACCACGTATGCCTGGTGGCCGTTCGCCACCTCCTCGCGGACCCGCTCCCACGCCCGGGCGAGGAAGTGCGGCTTGTCCTTGGCGGGGACGACGTGCGTGGCGATCGGCGAGCGGCCGGCCGGCAGTTGGTCGAGCACGGAGGTCTCCAGGTCGCCGAAGACCGTCATCGCGACGGTGCGCGGGATGGGCGTGGCGGTCATCACCAGCAGGTGCGGCGGCTGCTTGCCCTTCGAGCGGAGCGCGTCGCGCTGCTCGACGCCGAAGCGGTGCTGCTCGTCGACCACGACCAGGCCCAGGTCGTGGAACTGGACCTTGTCCTCGATCAGCGCGTGGGTGCCGATGACGATGCCGGCCTCGCCGGTGACGAGGTCCAGGAGCGCCTGGCGGCGCGCGGCCGCGCCCATCGACCCGGTGAGCAGCACGACCTTGGTGCCCCGCTCGGACCCGCCGAGCATCCCGCCCTCGGCGAGCTCGCCCATCATCTCCGTGACCGACCGGTGGTGCTGCTGCGCGAGCACCTCGGTGGGCGCCAGCATCGCGGCCTGCCCGCCGGAGTCCACCACCGCCAGCATGGCCCGCAGCGCCACCATCGTCTTTCCGCTTCCGACCTCCCCTTGGAGGAGGCGGTGCATGGGGTGGGCGGTGGCGAGGTCGTCGAAGATCTCCCGGGAGACCTGCTGCTGGCCCTCGGTGAGGGTGAAGGGGAGCTTGGCGTCGAAGGCGTCGAGGAGGCCGTCGGGGGCGGGTTCCCGGGGGACGGCGGGCAGTTGCGTGTCGGCGTACCGGCGGCGGGCCAGGGCGACCTGGAGGACGAACGCCTCGTCCCACTTGAGGCGGTCGCGGGCCTGGGCGATGTCGGCCTTGGTGCGCGGGCGGTGGACCTTGAGGAGGGCGTCGGGGAGGGTGAGCAGCCCGCGGCCCTCGCGCAGCGCGGGCGGCAGCGGGTCGGCGGCGTCCCGGGCGCTGGGCAGCACCGCGTCGACGGCCTTGGTGATCTTCCAGCTCTCCAGCTTGGCGCAGGCCGGGTAGATCGGGATGAGCTGGTTGGCGAAGGCGTCCACCGCGGAGGCGCCGGCGTCGGCGCCGAGCAGCTCGTACGCGGGGTGGGACAGCTGGAGGCGGCGGTTGAACATCCCGACCTTGCCCGCGAACATGGCGCGGCTGCCAGGCAGCAGGTCCTTCTGGGGCTTGTGCACGCCGGAGCCGAAGAAGACCAGCTGGAGCCGGCCGTACCCGTCGGTGATGGTCACCTCCAGGCGTCTGCCGCGGCCGCCGTTGAAGGTGTGCACGCGGGCGTCGGCGACCTGCGCGACCACCGTCACGTGCTCGTCGAGCTGCTCCCCGAGCTCGGCGAGCGGGGTGAGCTCCCCGCGCTCGGCGTACCGGCGCGGGTAGTGGTGGAGCAGGTCGCCGACCGTGTGCAGGTCGAGGTTCTCGGCCAGCACCTTGGCGGTGGCGGGGCCGAGCGACTTCTTCAGGGGTTCGTCGAGCGCGGGCACGTGTTCCATTGCACACCATCGCACCGACAGTCCCGCCGGTACCGGGCCGGTCCGCGCCCGGTGCGGACCTGCTCGCCGCCTTGCCGCCGCCCTGCCGGCGCCTGCCGGCGCCTGCTCGACGCCTACTCGACGCCGATGAGCAGCGGGGCGGAGTGGCGGCCGCCGCGGTAGACGACCGTGTCGACCGCCAGGTGCCGCTCGCGCACGTAGGCCTCCAGACGGTCGGCGAGGGCGTCGGGCACCTCGGGGCCGAGGACGAGGGTGACGAGTTCGCCGCCGGAGCCGAGCATGCGGGCGAGCACGGCCTCGGCGGTGTCGGGCAGGGCGGCGCCGATGACGGCCACGTCGCCGTCGATCAGGCCGAGCACGTCCCCGGCCTGGCAGAAGCCGGCCGAGGTGAGCGACTCCCGCTCGGCGAGGGCGAGTTCTCCGTACCGGGTGGCACCGGCGGCGGCGGTCATGGCGACGACGTCCTCGTCGAAGCTGCCGTCCGGATCGTGCACGGCGAGGGCGGCCAGGGCCTGCACGGCGGACCGGGTGGGGACGACGGCGACCCGGACGCCTTCGGCACGGGCCCGTTCGGCCGCGGCTGCGGCCGGGCCGCGTGCGGAGGCGTCGCCGGGCAGCAGTACGACCTCGCGGGCGTGCGCGCGGCGCACGGCGTCCAGGAGCGCGGCGGTGGTGGGCGGCTCCCCGGCGGGCGCCAGGACGCTGGTGGCCCCGGCGTCGCGGCAGAGCCCGGCCAGGCCCTCGCCGGGGACGACGGCGACGACCGCGCGCTGGACGCGCTCGGCGCGGGCCCGGGCGCGCTGGTCGCCGAAGTGGGTGATGCGGATGCGGTACGGGCGGCCGGCCTCGACGCCGGCCTCGACGGCGGCACCGGGGTCGTCGACGTGGACGTGGACGTTCCACAGGCCCTCGCCGCCGACCACGACCAGGGAGTCGCCGAGTCCGTCGAGCCGGTCGCGGAGCGCGCCGACGGCCCCGTCGGGGGCGTCGAGGAGGTAGGTCACCTCGTAGGCCGGGCCGTCCTCGCCCTCGTGGGAGCACGGCTCGGGTCCGACGACCGGGCCGGCGGCCGCCGCGGCTGCGGCACCGGGCGCCAGGACGGGGCCGGGCGCGGGGTGCTGCCCGGACAGGGCCTCCCACAGCGCGCCGAGTACGGCGACCACCCCGCAGCCGCCCGCGTCGACGACCCCGGCCCGGCCGAGGACGGCCAGCTGTTCGGGGGTGTGCGCGAGGGCGGCCCGGGCCGCGTCGTAGGCGGCCCGGGCGACGGCGGCGGGGCTGTCGCCGACGGTCCGGGTGGCGGCGGCAGCGGCAGCGGCCACCGTCAGCATCGTGCCCTCGACGGGGTGGGCCACGGCCTCGTAGGTGGACGCGGCACCGCGGGCCAGGGCCGCGGCCAGCGACCGGGCGGCGTCCGCCTCACGGGCCTCAGGGGTCTCGGGCGCGGCGGGGGCGACGGAGGTGAGGGGGGCGAGGGGGGTGGCGGGATCGGCGGCCAGGACGTCGGCCATGCCGCGCAGCAGCTGGGCCAGGATCGTCCCCGAGTTGCCGCGGGCGCCTATGAGCGCGCCGCGGGCGTAGGCCCGTACGCACTCCTGGAGGGACGGTGCCCCCGCGGCGGCGGCGAAGGCCTCCTCGACGGCCCCGGCGGCCGCCTCGGCGGTCAGGAGCAGGTTGGTGCCCGTGTCCCCGTCGGCGACCGGGTACACGTTGATCGCGTCGATCTCCTCGCGGGCGCGTCCGAGTGCGCTCACCGCCAGGGAGCTCCAGGTGCGCACCGCATCGGCGTCGAGGGTGTGCGGCACGTGCGGCACCGGGCGTTCCTCCTTGGCGGTCGGGGGTCTGCTCCGCAGGGTAACGAAGCGGGAGGGCGGCGACCCCGGGGCCGTGGGGGTCGTCGTGGGCCGGGAGGTATAGTTTCCGGGAACGGGAGCCGCCGTTGTATGCTGCTCCGGTTGCCCGATGAAAATCGGGCCGTACCCCCGGCAATCCACTTCAGACTCTCTGATCCGGTGCGCCGGATTTCACTGTAAGTGCATCTGAAGTCTTTGGAGTGACCCGTGGCTGCCAACTGCGACGTCTGCGGCAAGGGGCCGGGCTTCGGCAACAACATCTCGCACTCGCACCGCCGTACGCCCCGTCGCTGGAACCCGAACATCCAGCGTGTGCGTGCCGTGGTCGGTGGGACGCCGAAGCGCCTCAACGCCTGCACCTCGTGCATCAAGGCCGGCAAGGTTTCGCGCTGACGCCTTCACGTCGTAGCGCAGCCTGTCCGGTTGCCCGAAGAGCCGGTCCACCTCGGTGGACCGGCTCTTCGCTTTTCCGTCCGCAGGACGGCACGGGCCCGGTGGGGCCGCGTACTCCGGTACGCGGCCCCACCGGGCCCGTGTGCGTGCGGTGGTCCTCGGCCGCGGTCAGCCGCGCCAGCGCCAGGCGTGGTCCACGGGCCCGATGCCGCCGCCCAGGGCGAAGCCGGCGGCGACGGCCCCGGTGACGTAGTCCTTCGCGGCCGTCACGGCCGCGGGGACGTCCAGTCCCCTGGCGAGGCCCGCGGCGACCGCGCTGGCCAGGGTGCAGCCGGTGCCGTGGGTGTGCCGGTTGTCGTGCCGGGGGGCGCGCAGCCACAGCTCGGTGGTGCCGTCGGTGAGCAGGTCGACGGCGTCGTGCCCGGCGCCGAGGTGGCCGCCCTTGATGAGCGCCCAGCGGGGTCCGTACGCCAGGATCGCCCCCGCGGCCCGGCGCAGGCCGTCCTCGTCGGTGACGACGACGCCGGTGAGCTGCGCCACCTCGTCGAGGTTGGGCGTGGCGACGGTGGCGGCGGGCAGCAGGAGGGTGCGTACGGCCTCCAGGGCGGAGGCGGCGAGCAGCGCGTCGCCGTGCTTGGAGACGCCGACGGGGTCGACCACGGCGGGGGCCGCGGTCGCGGCGATCAGCCGGGCCACGGTCTCGACGAGCTCGGCGGAGGCCAGCATGCCGGTCTTGACCGCCTGGACCCCGATGTCGTCGACGACGGCCCGGTACTGGGCCTCGACGGCCTCGGGGGGCAGCTCCCAGGCGCCGCGCACGCCCAGCGAGTTCTGGGCGGTGACGGCGGTCACCACGCTCATGCCGTGCACGCCGAGGGCGAGCATCGTCTTGAGGTCGGCCTGGATGCCCGCGCCGCCGCCGGAGTCGGACCCGGCGACGGTCAGGCACAGCGGCGGCCGCACGGCCGGCCCGGGGGGCGCGGGTATCACGTCGCGTCCTCGATCTCGCCGCCGAAGTGGTCCCAGCCGCCGGTGCTGTGCCACGGGGCGCCGTCCACGGTCACCTGGGGCTGGGCGGACGGGTTCTGCACCTCGCCGATGACCTTCCAGCGGGCCGGCAGCTTCACGTCCGGCGGGAAGGTCGCGACGATCGCGTGGTCCTCGCCCCCGGTGAGCACCCACTGCAGCGGGTCGACGCCGACGGCCTGGCCGATGTCGTTCATCTGGGTGGGGATGTCGATGGCGGCCGAGTGCAGGTCGATGCGGACCTTGCTGGCCTCGGCGATGTGCCCGAGGTCGGCGACCAGGCCGTCGCTGACGTCGGTCATGGCGGTGGCGCCGAGCCCGGCGGCCGCGGGGCCCGCGTGGTACGGGGGCTCGGGGCGGCGGTGCGCCTCCACGAAGGCCCGCGGGGAGCGGAAGCCGCGGGAGAGGACGGCGTACCCGGCGGCGGACCAGCCGAGCCAGCCGGTGACGGCGACCACGTCGCCGGGCTGCGCGCCGGCGCGGGTGACGGGCTCGTGGTTGCGCAGGTCGCCGAGGGCGGTGATGGCGACGGTGATGGTGTCGCCGCGGACCACGTCGCCGCCGACCACGGCGGCGCCGGCGACCTGGCACTCGTCGCGGATGCCGTCCATGAGCTCGGTGGGCCAGGTGACCGGCAGCTCGGCGGGGACGACCAGGCCCAGCAGCAGGGCGGTGGGCACGGCGCCCATGGCGGCGATGTCGGCCAGGTTCTGGGCGGCGGCCTTGCGGCCGACGTCGTAGGCGGTGGACCAGTCGCGGCGGAAGTGCCGACCCTCCAGGAGGATGTCCGTGCTCGCCACGACGCGCCGGTCGGGGGCGGTGACGACGGCCGCGTCGTCGCCGGGGCCGAGCCGTACCGCCGGGGTGGAGGTGAGCCGGGAGGTGAGCTCTCTGATGAGCCCGAACTCCCCCAGCTCGCCCACGGTGCCCTTCATCGCTGTGCTCCTTCTGGCCCAGTGGGCTTGCGGTCGCGAGCCGTCACTGCACTAGGTACCGTCAACAGATACGTCAACTTCTGTTCTCCGTACGCCCCGCCGAGCGCGGCGCCGTACCCCCGGGTCTCCCCGCGGCACACGGCGACGCGGTACCGTGGCGTCCCTTCTTCCCTGGGGTCCCGCCGTGTCAGGTACGGCGTCTTCCCCCGAAGGTTAGGGGAGATGATCCTCGTGGCCGCCCTGGAGGTTTTGTGGTACAGGCGTACATCCTCATCCAGACCGAGGTGGGCAAGGCGTCGCTGGTCGCCGAGTCCATCGCGAAGATCCCGGGGGTGATCCAGGCGGAGGACGTGACCGGTCCGTACGACGTCATCGTGCGGGCCCAGGCGGACACGGTAGACGAACTGGGTCGCATGGTGGTCGCCAAGGTCCAGCAGGTGGACGGGATCACCCGCACCCTGACCTGCCCGGTCGTCCATCTGTAGCCCCCGTCTAGTCTTGGCCGGTGACGTCGATGCGCCCCCGGTCCCCCATGCTGCCCGTACTGGCCGCCGCCCTGGCCCTCGCGGGCTGCTCGTCGGGTGACGCGCGGGCGGAGGTCACTCCCCCGCCCGCCCCTCCCGCGGACGTGGCCGAGCTGTGTGCGGCGCTGCACGACGCGCTCCCGGAGACGGTGGCCGGCCAGGACCGGGAGGACCCCGAACCCGCGTCCGATCTGACCGCCGCGTGGGGCGGCGCAGCGATCGTACTGCGCTGCGGTGTCCCGAAGCCCGTCGACCTGATTTCCGCACTCGCCGACACGAGCGCGGGCCAGGTCGAGGTGAACGGCGTGGGTTGGATGATCGCCAAGCGACGCGAGGACGGTTCGGTCAGGTTCGTCACCGCGTCGCGCCTCGCCTACGTCGAGGTGGTCGTGGACGCGGAGCACGCCACGGACGCCGGTCTGGTCGTCCCCCTGGGTCCCGCCATCGAGAAGACGGTCCCCAAGGGCGTCTCCTCGTACTGACGCCCCGCCCCCTGCTTCACGTACGGCCGCCCGCCGGGGTCTCCCGGCGGGCGGCCGTACGGACGTCGGGGCCGGCTAGCGCAGGCCGGTCGAGCGGCGCATGGCGGCCTGGATCAGGCGGTCCACCAGCTCCGGGTACGAGACCCCGGACTCCTGCCACATCCGCGGGTACATGGAGATGGGGGTGAAGCCGGGCATGGTGTTGATCTCGTTGATGACGAACCGGCCGTCCTCGGTGAGGAAGAAGTCGGCGCGCACCAGGCCCTCGCAGGCGGCGGCCTCGAAGGCCTCGACGGCCAGGCGCTGCACCTCGGCGGTCTCCTCCGCGGTGAGCGGGGCCGGGACGAGACCGGCGGCCGAGTCGATGTACTTGGCCTCGAAGTCGTAGAAGTCGTGGCTGGAGACCGGCGGGATCTCGGCCGGGACGCTGGCGCGCGGGCCGTCCTCGAACTCCAGGACGCCGCACTCGATCTCGCGACCGCGCAGCAGCGCCTCGACGAGGATCTTGGGGTCGTGGCGGCGGGCCTCTTCGAGCGCCTCGTCGAGGCCGGAGAGGTCGTCGACCTTGGTGATGCCCACGGACGAGCCGCCGCGGGCGGGCTTGATGAACAGCGGCCAGCCGTGCTCGCCGGCGAAGTCCACGATCTTCTTGCGGGCGGCGGACGGGTCGGCGTCCCACTCGCGCGGCCGGACGACCGTGTACGGGCCGACCTCCAGGCCGAAGGAGACGAAGACGCGCTTCATGTACTCCTTGTCCTGGCCCACGGCCGAGGACAGGACGCCGGAGCCCACGTACGGGATCCCGGAGAGCTCCAGCAGGCCCTGGAGGGTGCCGTCCTCGCCGTAGGGGCCGTGCAGCATGGGGAAGACGACGTCGACCTCGCCCAGGGCCTTGGGGACCGCACCGGGCTCGGTGTAGACGACCTCGCGGCTGGCGGGGTCGACGGGGAGCACGACGCCGCCGTCGGCGGACTCCGCCAGCTCGGCGACGTTCGGCAGCTTGCGGTCGGCGATGGCCATGCGCTCGGGGGCGTCGGCGGTCAGCGCCCAGCGGCCGTCCGTGGTGATGCCGATGGGCAGCACTTCGTACTTGGACCGGTCGATCGCCCGCAGGACCGCGCCCGCGGTGACGACCGAGATGGCGTGCTCCGAGCTGCGGCCGCCGAAGACGACGGCCACGCGCGGCTTGCGGCCCTGCTGCTCAGGGGTCTGGGGGAGGTTCTCGCTGCTCATATCGGCTTGAGCGTACCCGCTCAGACGTCCGGAAAGGAGTCAGCGCCGTTCCGGTTTGGCGCTTCGTCCCATGAGCTCCTTCAGTGCGACCACGGGCGGCTTGCCGTTGTGGACGATGTCGACCACCGTGCCCGTGATGGGCATGTCGACGCCGTGGCGGCGGGCCAGATCGGCCACCGACTCGCAGGACTTGACGCCCTCGGCGGTCTGCCGGGTGACCGCGATGGTCTCCTCCAGCGTCATGCCGCGGCCGAGGTTGGTGCCGAAGGTGTGGTTGCGCGAGAGGGGCGAGGAGCAGGTGGCGACGAGGTCGCCCAGGCCGGCCAGGCCCGAGAAGGTGAGCGGGTCGGCACCCATCGCCAGGCCGAGCCGGGTGGTTTCGGCCAGGCCGCGGGTGATGAGGGAGCCCTTGGCGTTGTCGCCCAGGCCCATGCCGTCGGCGATGCCGACGGCGAGGCCGATGACGTTCTTGACCGCGCCGCCCAGTTCGCAGCCGACGACGTCGGTGTTGGTGTAAGGGCGGAAGTACGGGGTGTGGCAGGCGGCCTGGAGGCGGCGGGCCACGGTCTCGTCGGCGCAGGCGACGACGGAGGCGGCGGGCTGCCGGGCGGCGATCTCGCGGGCCAGGTTGGGGCCGGTGACGACCGCGACGCGCTCCGCGGGGACCTTGGCGACCTCCTCGATGACCTCGCTCATCCGCTTGGCGGTGCCGAGTTCGATGCCCTTCATCAGGGAGACGAGGACGGTGTCGGCGGGCAGCAGCGGGGCCCACTCGGCGAGGTTGCCGCGCAGGGTCTGCGAGGGCACGGCCAGGACGGTGAAGTCGGCGCCGCGAGCGGCCTCGGCGGGGTCGGTGGTGGCGCGGACCGCGGCGGGCAGTTCGATGCCGGGGAGGTAGTCCGGGTTGGTGTGCCCGGTGTTGACCGCGTCGGCGAGTTCCTGGCGGCGGCCCCAGAGGGTGACCTCGCAGCCGGCGTCGGCCAGGACCATGCCGAAGGCGGTGCCCCAGGAGCCGGTTCCGAAGACGGCCGCCTTCAGTGGGCGGTCCGGGCGCGCCGGGCCGGTGTCCGTTGCGCTCACTTGGCGCCCTCCCCTGCGGCCTTGCGGCGCTGTTCGGCGCGGGCCTGGCGGTGGTCGTACGGGCGCTCCGGGGCGGGCTCGCCGCGCAGCTCCTGCAGGAGCGCGGTGATGGCCGCCATGATGACCGCGGTGACCTCCTTGAGGACCTCCGGGGTGGGCTCGCGGTCGTAGAAGTCCGAGAGGTCCACGGGCGGGCCGGCGAGCACCTTGAGGGTCTTGCGGGGGAACAGGTTGACCTTGTTCTCCTTGGCGTAGGGCGGCATCACCTCGTTGGCGCCCCACTGGGCCACGGGAACGACCGGAGCCCTGGTCATCAGGGCGACCCGGGCGGCGCCGGTCTTGCCGGCCATGGGCCACTGGTCGGGGTCCCGGGTGAGGGTGCCCTCGGGGTAGAAGGCCACGCATTCGCCGCGCTCGATGGCGTCCACGGCGGAGCGGAATGCGTCCAGGGCGTTGGTGGTCTCGCGGTAGACGGGGATCTGGCCGGTGCCGCGCAGCATCATGCCCACGAAAGGCGCCTTGAAGAGCGCGGCCTTCGCCAGGAAACGGGGGACCCGTCCGGTGTTGTACTGGAAGTGCGCGTAGGAGAGCGGGTCCAGATACGAGTTGTGATTGACGGCGGTGATAAACCCGCCGTCCGCGGGAATGTGCTCCATTCCCCGCCAGTCCCGCTTGAACAGCACCACCAGCGGCGGTTTTGCGATGACCGCCGCCAGGCGGTACCAGAAGCCGATTCTGCGGCGGGACACTCGGACACCTTCCTCTAGGACCGGGGCGGGGCTGTGGCACCCGGGGGCCGGACAAGTGTGGCCCCGGGTCCGGTCTCTGTCGAGAACACCGTACGCCCCGCTCGCGGGACCGTACCCCCTGCCCGGCGGACCCGGGGGGACAATGGGGCCGACTCGCGCGCTTTTTCGATGAGGGGGGTCGTGACGAACACCGCCTGGACGCTGGTCGTCCCGCTGAAGCCGTTGGGGGCGGCGAAGAGCAGGCTGGCGGCGGCCGCGGGCCCGGCCCGCCCGGCGCTCGCGCTGGCCTTCGCCCTGGACACCGTGGCGGGGGCGCTGGCCTGCGCGGCGGTGCGGGATGTGGTGGTCGTCACGGACGACGCCGTGGCCGGCGCGCGGCTGGCCGGGCTGGGCGCCCGGGTGGTGCCGGACTCCCCCGCGGCGGGCCTCAACGCGGCCCTGGCGCACGGGGCGCGGGTGGCCCGCGGGGGGCGGCCGGGGGCTGCCGTCGCGGCGATGAACGCGGATCTGCCGGCGCTGCGCCCACCTGAATTGCAACGCGTGCTCGAAAACGCGAGTGCATTTCCCCGGGCATTTCTGGCGGATGCGGCAGGAATCGGAACAACACTGCTTTCCGCCGCGCCGGGCGTGGAATTGGCACCCGCGTTCGGCGGCCCGTCACGGGCCCGGCATTCGGCCTCGGGGGCGGTGGAAATCGTCCTCGCGGGGGTGGAGAGCGTACGTCGGGACGTGGATACCGGAGCGGATCTGGCGGCGGCCGCGGCACTGGGGCTGGGGCCGCGCACGGCGCGGCTCTACCGCCCGCCGGTCCGGGTCGCGGACACCGCCGAACGGACTGCCGGGCGCCTATAGGCTGCGGGTATGCAGGCAACCGCGTACACGTACGAACCCGAGACCCGGACCGGCAGCGTACTGCTGGACGACGGCACCCCGGTGCCCTTCGACGCGCCGGCCTTCGACGCGGGCGGGCTGCGCCTGCTGCGGCCGGGGCAGCGCGTGCGGATCGAGACCGAGGGCGCAGGAACGGGCCTGCGCATCACCCTGGTCACGCTGCAGACCTTCTGAACGGGCCGTTCCGTACGGGCCTTCGGGCAGCCCAGAGGCACCACCATCGCCGGCGGCACTGCGCTGACCTGCGAAGACACCGCGGGCCGGCTTCCCCCACGGGGAAACCGGCCCGGCGTGCGTGAACCCCGTGGGACGTGTGCGTGCGCGCTCCGCGCGAAGGCGTCAGCGGCCGTCAGCGCTTGCGGGTGGTGGTCTTCTTCGCGGTGGCGGTCTTGCGCGCCGTGGTCTTCTTGGCGGGCGCCTTCTTCGCGACGGCCTTCTTCGCGGGGGCCGTCTTCTTCGCGGTGGTCTTCTTCGCCGCCGTGGTCTTGGCCGCGGTGGTCTTCTTCGCAGCGGCGGCGGTGGTGGTCTTCTTGGCCGCGGCGGTGGTCTTCTTGACCGGCGTGGCCTTCTTCGCCGTGGTCTTCTTCGCGGCGGCGGTCTTGGTGGTGGCGGCCTTCTTCGCCGGGGCCGCCTTCTTGGCGGTGGTGGCCTTCTTGGCGGCGGCCTTCTTCACGGTCGAGCGGCTGGTGCCGGCGGCGGCCGCCATCAGGCTGCCCTTGGGCGCCTTCTTGACCGCGACCTCGTCGCCCTTCGGGAGCTTCTTGGTCCCGCTGACCAGGTCCTTGAAGCCCTGACCGGCGCGGAAACGAGGCACGGAGGTCTTCTTGACCCGGACGCGCTCACCCGTCTGCGGGTTGCGCGCGTAGCGGGCCGGACGGTCGACCTTCTCGAACGAGCCGAAGCCCGTGACCGAGACGCGGTCGCCCGCGACGACCGCGCGGACCATCGCGTCGAGTACCGCGTCGACAGCGTCCGCGGCCTGCTGGCGGCCGCCGAGCTTGTCGGCAATCGCTTCTACGAGCTGCGCCTTGTTCACGTCTTCCCCTTCGGAGACATTGCCAGAACGAATGTGTTCAAGCTTTTTCGCACGTTAGGCGGATATATACCGCAAATCAAACACGAAACGGGCTAATCACCCTAGTGCCGCAACGATGCGGACCGTTGCGGAGTTCCTTCGCATCAGTCGCCTTCAGGGAATCGACCCTCGTCAAGGTCCTTCATCAACCTGTCCAGGCGCCTTGCCGCATCGGCGAGATCATGCTTCGCCCCGGCCGTGACGACCAACAGCTTCCGGGTCAGCGCCATCCTTACGCCCTCCGGGACTTGCAGTGTGCGCACCCTTGCGTGTGCTTCTTTCAACCGGTCCGCGACGAGTTCGTAGAGCTCGAGTTGACTGTCGCGTTCCATGCACAGATTGTGCCATCTGGGGCGAGTTGTCGCCTCACAGGGCCTCAACATACGACTGTGCCCCCCGTCGGAAGACGGGGGGCACAGTCGTGGCCGGGCGGCGGATAAGCCCTGATCAGGCCTGAATCGTGCGCGGCTTGAAGGCCGGCCGCACGCTTTCGTACGCCGCGATGTCGGCTTCGTTCTGAAGGGTGAGGGAGATGTCGTCCAGTCCCTCCAGCAGCCGCCAGCGGGCGTTCTCGTCGAGCTCGAACTCCGCCTCGATTCCGGCCGCGCGGACCTTGCGGTCGACGAGGTCGACGGTGATTTCGGCAGTGGGGTCGGCCTCGGTCAGCTCCCACAGCGCGTCCACGGTCTCCTGCGGAAGGACGACCGTGAGCAGCCCGTTCTTGAGCGAGTTGCCGCGGAAGATATCGGCGAAGCGGGCCGAGATCACCGTCTTGAACCCGTAGTTCTGCAGCGCCCAGACGGCGTGCTCGCGGGAGGAGCCGGTGCCGAAGTCGGGGCCGGCGACCAGGACGGTGGCGCCCTGGCGCTCGGGGCGGTTCAGGACGAACTCGGGGTCCTTGCGCCAGGCCTCGAAGAGCCCGTCCTCGAACCCGTCGCGGGTGATCTTCTTCAGCCAGTGGGCCGGGATGATCTGGTCGGTGTCGACGTTGCTGCGGCGCAGCGGGACGGCCCGGCCGGTGTGCGTGGTGAAGGCTTCCATGGGTGATCAGACTCCGGCGGGCGTGGGGGCGTCGGTCAGGTCGGCGGGCGAGGCCAGGTGGCCCAGGACCGCGGTGGCGGCGGCCACCTGCGGGGAGACCAGGTGCGTACGGCCGCCCTTGCCCTGCCTGCCCTCGAAGTTGCGGTTGGAGGTGGACGCGGAGCGCTCACCGGGCGCCAGTTGGTCGGGGTTCATGCCCAGACACATGGAGCAGCCCGCGTGCCGCCACTCGGCGCCGGCGTCCTTGAAGACCTTGTCCAGGCCCTCCTCGACGGCCTGCAGGGCCACCCGGACGGAGCCCGGGACGACCAGCATCCGTACGCCGTCGGCGACTTTGCGGCCCCCGATGACGTCGGCGACCGCGCGCAGGTCCTCGATGCGGCCGTTGGTGCAGGAACCTACGAAGACGGTGTCCACCTTGATGTCCCGCAGCGGCTGCCCGGCGGTCAACCCCATGTACTCCAGGGCCTTTTCGGCGGCCAGGCGCTCCGAAGCGTCCTCGTACGAAGCCGGGTCGGGGACGTTCGCGGAGAGCGGCGCGCCCTGGCCCGGGTTGGTGCCCCACGTGACGAACGGCGACAGCGACGAGCCGTCGATGACGACCTCGGCGTCGAAGACGGCGTCCTCGTCGGTGCGCAGGGTCTTCCAGTAGGCGACCGCGTCGTCCCAGTCCTGGCCCTGGGGGGCGTGGTCGCGGCCCTGGAGGTAGTCGAAGGTGGTCTGGTCGGGGGCGATCATGCCCGCCCGCGCACCGGCCTCGATCGACATGTTGCAGATGGTCATCCGCGCCTCCATCGAGAGCTTCTCGACGGCCTCACCGCGGTACTCCAGGACGTAGCCCTGGCCGCCGCCGGTGCCGATCTTGGCGATGATCGCCAGGATCAGGTCCTTGGCCGTGACACCCTCGGCCAGCTCGCCCGTGACCGTGATCGCCATGGTCTTGGGGCGGGCCAGCGGCAGCGTCTGGGTGGCCAGCACGTGCTCGACCTGGCTGGTGCCGATGCCGAAGGCCAGCGCGCCGAAGGCGCCGTGGGTGGAGGTGTGGGAGTCACCGCAGACCACGGTGGTGCCGGGCTGGGTCAGTCCCAGCTGCGGTCCCACCACGTGGACAACGCCCTGCTCGACGTCGCCCAGCGGGTGCAGCCGGACGCCGAACTCCGCGCAGTTCTTGCGCAGCGTCTCCAGCTGGGCCCGGGAGACCGGGTCCGCGATGGGCTTGTCGATGTCGAGCGTGGGGGTGTTGTGGTCCTCGGTCGCGATGGTGAGGTCGAGGCGCCGGACCTTGCGGCCGTTCTGGCGCAGGCCCTCGAAGGCCTGCGGGCTGGTCACCTCGTGCAGCAGGTGAAGATCGATGAAGAGGAGGTCGGGCTCGCCCTCGGCGCGCCGGACGACGTGGTCGTCCCAGACCTTCTCCGCGAGTGTCCTACCCATCGCTTTCCCTCCGGTCGGCAGGTGTGCCGACGCTTCTAGAGATCTTTTCGGGCCGCGGCCGCCCGTACCCCACAGCCGGGCGGCGGGCTCTGACCCGCTGGTTTCCGGGTCCGCACCTCTAGCCTGGCGGGTTCTCGGGAAAATTGAACTTGCGTTTCACAGTGTGAGACGTGAATATCGTTGCATGGACAACTCTAGCGGCGTCGGCGTTCTCGACAAGGCAGCGCTCGTGCTGAGCGCTCTGGAGTCCGGTCCGGCCACCCTCGCCGGGCTGGTCGCGGCGACAGGGCTCGCACGACCCACGGCACATCGCCTTGCCGTGGCTTTGGAACACCACCGGATGGTGGCGAGGGACATGCAGGGCAGGTTCATCCTCGGCCCGCGGCTGGCGGAGCTCGCCGCCGCTGCCGGCGAGGACCGCCTGCTGGCCACGGCTGGACCGGTACTCACCCACCTCCGTGACGTGACGGGCGAGAGCGCGCAGCTCTACCGCCGTCAGGGAGACATGCGCATCTGCGTGGCGGCCGCGGAGCGGCTGTCCGGCCTTCGGGACACCGTCCCGGTGGGCTCCACGCTCACCATGAAGGCCGGCTCCTCCGCGCAGATCCTCATGGCCTGGGAGGAGCCCGAGCGGCTGCACCGCGGCCTGCAGGGCGCGCGGTTCACGGCGACGGCCCTGTCGGGCGTACGGCGCCGCGGCTGGGCCCAGTCGATCGGCGAGCGGGAGCCGGGCGTGGCCTCGGTCTCCGCGCCCGTGCGGGGCCCCTCGAACCGCGTGGTGGCCGCCGTGTCCGTCTCCGGGCCGATCGAGCGGCTCACCCGGCACCCGGGCCGGATGCACGCGCAGGCCGTCATCGACGCCGCCGCGCGCCTGAGTGAGGCCCTGCGCCGCTCCGGCTGACCCGGAACCCGTCCTTCCGGCCCGGAGGCGCCCACGGCGCCGCACACGTCCTAACAGGCGCCTCCGAGCCCCGGCTTCACGGCCCCCCGCACCGCGGGGGGCCTTTTCACGCGCTCCGGCCGCGGCCCGGCGGGGCGGACGGAAGCGGAACGCGGAAAGACCCTCCGTGAAGATCACGGAGGGTCTTTCCTGTGCGTACCCCCGACCGGATTCGAACCGGCGCTACCGCCTTGAGAGGGCGGCGTGCTAGGCCGCTACACAACGGGGGCAAGATCTGTAGTTTTACCAGATCAGCTGGCCTACCTGGACTCGAACCAAGACTAACTGAACCAGAATCAGTCGTGCTGCCAATTACACCATAGGCCACTGGTGGTTTATACCAGTTGGTACCCCCGACCGGATTCGAACCGGCGCTACCGCCTTGAGAGGGCGGCGTGCTAGGCCGCTACACAACGGGGGCCCTAGCGATCCTGCATCGAGGCGTCCGGGAGCTACCCAGGAGACCTCGCGGGAAGGATCTGTACCCCCGACCGGATTCGAACCGGCGCTACCGCCTTGAGAGGGCGGCGTGCTAGGCCGCTACACAACGGGGGCAAGCACTGCATGCGCACTGCGCTGGGGTACCAGGACTCGAACCTAGAACAACTGAACCAGAATCAGCCGTGTTGCCAATTACACCATACCCCACCAAAACTCAACCCCCTGTGGGGGTCTCATTCAGTGGCGCCTCCGGCTTCCCGGCCTTTCGGCCCGCCCCGGCGGCGCAGAAAGAACATTACCGGAAGGGTGAGCCAGCTCCAAAACGGGTATCCATGGCCAGCACTCCGGGGAGCTCCGCGAGCCCTGTGATGCGGTGGACGCCGGGCGGTACGGCGCCCGTCCCGAGCCCCTCCCGGTCCAGCCAGATGCCCGTGAGTCCGGCGTCGCAGGCGCCCTGCGCGTCGATGTCGAGCCGGTCCCCCACGTACGCCACCTCCCCCGGCGCCAGCCCGAGGGCGTCGCAACCGGCCCGGAAGGCCCCGGCGTCCGGCTTGCTCACGCCCAGTTCGGCGGCGCACAGCAGCACCTCGAAGCGCTCGCGGACGCCGAGGTCGCGCAGCTTGCCGTCCTGGTTGGCGTACGAGGAGTTCGACAGCGCCCCGTGCCGGTGGCTGGCGGCCAGGGCGTCCAGGACCGGCAGCGTGTCCGGGAACAGGGCCCAGGCGGCCCTGTAGTGGGCCACGTACCGGTCGAACCAGGCGTCGGCCTCGGCGTCGCCCAGCGCGGGCCGTCCGGTGAAGTCGCGCACCCGGTCCCGGCGCTGGCCCTGGAAGTCCACCAGCCCCGCCGCGAAGCGGTCCCAGTGCCGGTCGGTGACCTCGCGCCACACCCCGAGGGCCCGGGCCGCGTCGCCGTACGCGCCGTCCAGGCCCTCCTGCGCCAGGTGCCGCGCCAGTCCCGCCCGGTCGGCCCCCGTGTAGTCGAAGATCGTGTCGTCGATGTCCCACAGCACTGCGCGGATCCCCATGCCCCCGAGCATGCCACGGGGGGAGCCGCCGGCGTGGCGTGCATCACCTGGATGCAGGGGCCGGCGGGACCGCGCCCGACGGCCGCCGGCCCGTGTGGCCGTTCTCACCCGCGCCGGGGTCCGCGGGCCCGTGAAACGCCGTCGGGGGCGGCCTCCCGGGGGTCCGGGAGGCCGCCCCCGACGGGGGGTGCGGTGCGGGTCAGGCGGCGAGCTTCGCCAGGGCCGCGTCGATCCGGGCGAGGGTGCGCTCCTTGCCCAGGATCTCGAGGGACTCGAAGAGCGGCAGGCCGACGGTGCGGCCGGTGACGGCGACGCGGACCGGGGCCTGGGCCTTGCCGAGCTTGAGGCCGTGGGCCTCGCCGGCGGCCAGGACGGCCTCCTTCAGGGACTCGGCGCTGTTCCAGTCGGCCGCGTCGAGCTTCTCGCGGGCGGTGGTGAGCAGGGCCGCCGGGTCGCCCTTCATCGCCTTGTCCCAGGAGGCCTCGTCGAAGACGGGCTCGGGCAGGAAGAGGAAGTCGACGTTGGCCGTGATCTCCGACAGGACGGTCACGCGGGTCTGGGCGTGCGGCGCGATGGCCTCCCAGGCGGCCTGGTCGAAGTCCTCCGGCGCCCAGGGGGCGTGCGGGGCGGCCAGCCACGGGGTGCAGGCGTCCGCGAAGTCCTTCGGGTCGAGCCGGCGGATGTGCTCGGCGTTGATCGCCTCGCACTTCTTCAGGTCGAAGCGCGCCGGGTTGGCGTTCACGTCGGAGATGTCGAACTTGGCGACCATCTCGTCGATCGTGAACAGGTCCTGGTCGGCGGAGAAGGACCAGCCGAGCAGCGAGAGGTAGTTCAGCAGGCCCTCGGGCAGGAAGCCGCGTTCGCGGTAGATGTTCAGCGAGGCCTGCGGGTCGCGCTTGGAGAGCTTCTTGTTGCCCTCGCCCATGACGTACGGCAGGTGGCCGAAGGACGGGACGTCCTTGGCGACGCCGAGCTCGATGAGCGCCTTGTAGAGGGCGATCTGCCGCGGGGTGGAGGACAGCAGGTCCTCGCCGCGCAGCACGTGCGTGATCTCCATCAGGGCGTCGTCGACCGGGTTCACCAGCGTGTACAGCGGCGCGCCGTTGGCCCGGAGGATGCCGTAGTCCGGCACGTTCTCCGGGGTGAAGGTCAGCTCGCCGCGGACCAGGTCGTTGAAGGTGATCGGCTCGTCCGGCATCCGGAAGCGCACGATCGGGGTGCGGCCCTCGGCCTCGTACACGGCCTTCTGCTCGGCGGTCACCGTGCGGCACATGCCGTCGTAGCCGGACGGGCGGCCCTCACGGCGGGCGAGCTCGCGGCGCTCGTCGAGCTCCTCGGTGGTGCAGTAGCAGTGGTAGGCGTAGCCGCCGTCCAGGAGCTTGGCCGCGACGTCCTTGTAGATGTCCATCCGCTGCGACTGGCGGTACGGCTGGTGCGGGCCGCCGACCTCGGGGCCCTCGTCCCAGGTGAAGCCGAGCCACTTCAGGGAGTCGAGGAGCTGCTCGTACGACTCCTCGGAGTCCCGGGCCGCGTCGGTGTCCTCGATGCGGAAGACGAACGTGCCGCCGTGGTGGCGGGCGAACGCCCAGTTGAAGAGGGCCGTACGGACCAGACCCACATGGGGGTTGCCGGTCGGGGAGGGACAGAAACGTACGCGGACGTTCGCGTTAGCCACGCTTGATCACCTTGTTGGTGAGAGTGCCGATGCCTTCGATGGTGACGGCGACCTCGTCGCCGACGTTGAGCGGGCCGACGCCCGCGGGGGTGCCCGTGAGGACCACGTCGCCGGGGAGCAGCGTCATGGCCTCGGTGATGTGCACGATCAGGTCCTCGATGGGACGGATCATGTCGGCGGTGCGGCCGAGCTGGCGCTGCTCGCCGTTGACCGTGCACTGGATCGCGAGATCGCTCGGGTCCAAGTCGGTCTCGATCCAGGGGCCGAGGGGACAGGCGCTGTCGAAGCCCTTGGCGCGGGCCCACTGCTTCTCGCGCTCCTGGACGTCGCGCGCGGTGACGTCGTTGGCGCAGGTGTAGCCGAGGATCACGTCCTTGACGCGCTCGCGCGGGACCTCGCGGCACATCCGGCCGATGACCACGGCCAGCTCGGCCTCGTGGTGCAGCTCCTGGGAGAAGGAGGGGTACACGATCGGGTCGCCCGAGCCGACCACGGAGGTGGAGGGCTTGAAGAACGCGACCGGGACCTCGGGGACCTCGTGACCGAGCTCCGCCGCGTGCTCCGCGTAGTTGCGGCCGATGGCCACGACCTTGTTGGGGAGTACGGGCGGCAGCAGACGGACCTTGCTCAGCGGGACCTTCGTGCCCGACAGCTCGAAGTCCGCGAACGGGATGCCCTTGATGATGTCGAGGACGAGCTCGTCGGGAGCGCTGCCCTCGACCGCGCCGAAGGCGACATTGCCGTCGATGGAGAACCTGGCGATGCGCACGGGAAGGTGGTGCCCCTCACTGGTCTGGACGGGACCGGGTGGCCCTGGTGTGACCGTCCTGGTGCGGAATCCCGTCACCCCAGGCTATCCCGCGGGGGCGCCCCGTCCGCGCCCATGGACCGGCACAGGTCGGCCCGTGCCGCGTACCTGCCGGGCTGCCGCGGATGGGATGCCCCTCCCCCGGCCCGACCCGGCGAGGGGACCCACACACCACGGGACGGCCCCACGAAGCCAGAGCCCGGTGAAGTCCACGCAGCGGGGCTTCAGCGACGGGATCAGACAGCAGCAGCCTCGACCACCGCAGCAGCCGGCGCGACCATCAGCACGGTCCGGCGCGGGTTCGCGGTCTGGGTCGGCAGCTCGACGGCGTGCTCCGGCTGCGCCGGCGCGCCCAGCTCCTCCGCGTCCTTGAGGTGCGCGAGGGTGGTGCGGCGCGGGTTGGCTATGTTGCGGATGATCATCGTCGTCTTCATCGCTGCGTCGGAAACCTTGTCGGTGACGGGGGCCCGTGGGCACCGGTTGTCGGATTTGCCATCCCTGTAAACAGCCAGGCTAAACATCCGACTACCCGGGAAACTCTGGTTCCTTGTGCGATCACCATGTGAGTTTGCTCACCAGGGGACGGGCAATAGGGACATTACGCCCAGTCAATCAGCCCGGACAAAAGGAACATTACGCCACTGAATCTGCCATTCCGCTCCTGATCATGGCGACTAGGACATGCCAAGCGCGTAAGCGATTCATAAGCCAAAGTCCGATTCGCCCCGAATCCCTGTCCACGCGCCGTAGCACTCCCGACACGTCGGGTCACCGAATCCAAGGGCCGGCACCCGCACCTTGTTGGAGATCCGGCACTGTGCTGGAATTCCCGGGACCGCCGCTGGAACGAGCCGGCGCGCACGGGCGCAACGCAGCGCCGGGCGGCGGTGAGAAGGGGTTAAAGCGCCGGTCACCGACGACCACACCATGGGGCTCGTTAGTGCCCCACGACTCGACACCGTCCCGCCGCTCGCCGGTGGGACGCCTGGTCCAGAGGTTGCGACGCTAGTGCAGGGACGATTCAAGAGGGATGGCGCTGCGGCGGAGCAGGAGCAGCGCGGCGGAACCGACCGAGGCTCCTCGCCCCAGCACGCCCAGAACCACGGGCCGACCGCGGACGGTGGCGACACCGCCTCCGGCGCGGGCCTGAAGGGCAAGGCGAAGGGCAAGGCCGGCAAGGTCGGCAAGGCGGGCAAGGCGAAGAACGCCAAGCCGGCCAAGGACGCCAAGGACATCGCCGCCAAGGGCGACTCCGCGAGCCCGTCGGGCTCCTCCATACCCGCGGCCCCCAGTGGGTCCGGTTCCCGGCTCGCCCTGCAGAACTGGCGCATCTCCACGCGCCTGGTCTCGCTGCTGGCGCTCCCGGTCGTCGCCGCCACCTCGCTGGGTGGCCTGCGTATCAACGAGTCCATGGACGACATGAAGCAGCTGGAGCACATGCAGCTGCTGACGACCATGACGAAGCAGGCGACCGCGCTGGCCGCCGCGCTCCAGGAGGAGCGCGACAAGTCCGCGGGCCCGCTCAAGACCAACCCCGACAAGCCGAACAGCCTCGTCCAGGGCGTCCGGGACAACACCGACGCCGCGTCGGCCGCGTTCATCGACGCCACCCAGAACGTCGACACCCAGGACCAGCGCGACGAGACCCTCGACTCGATCCGCAACAACGTCCTGCAGATCAGCCGCCAGCTGGCCGAGCTGGAGACCATCCGCAAGGGCGCGTACAAGGACGGCGCCCAGCAGACCGTCTCCGAGTACAGCCAGCTGATCACCGCGCTGCTCAGCCTCTCCCAGGACATGGCGCAGGCCACCTCCAGCCCAGAGATGATCAAGCGTACGCGTGCCCTGGTGGCGTTCTCCTCCGCCAAGGAGTACGCCTCGATCCAGCGCGCGGTCATCGCGTACTCGCTCCCCGACAGCCGCGCCAAGACCGGCGAGCTGAAGGAGAACGACCGCCTCTTCGCGTTCGCCGCCCAGAAGTCCGAGAGCCAGGCGCGCAAGACCTTCGACCTCGTCTACCAGGGCAAGGCCGAGGACCTCACCGAGACGCTGAACGACAGCCACGCGGAGATCTCCCAGGCCGAGCACTACGCCCGTCGTGTGCTGAGCAGCCCCCTCCAGTTCTCCAAGGAGGTCAGGTACGGCTCCTGGATGGACTGGTACGACGCGGACGACGTCAAGATCCAGGCCATGAAGAACATCGAGCTCACGCTGCTCGATGACATGGAGCAGAAGGCCCGCGAGCTCAAGAACGAGTCGCAGCGCGATGCGATCATCAACGGTGCGCTGATCCTCCTCGTCCTCGGTGTGTCGCTCGTCGGCGCCTTCGTCGTGGCCCGCTCCATGATCCGCTCGCTGCGCCGGCTGCAGGACACCGCGACCCGGGTCGCCCAGGAACGCCTGCCGGAGCTCGTCAAGCAGCTGTCCGAGACCGACCCGCAGGACGTCGACACCTCCGTGGAATCGGTCGGTGTGCACTCCCGCGACGAGATCGGCCAGGTGGCCGCGGCCTTCGACGACGTGCACCGCGAGGCGGTCCGCCTCGCCGCCGAGCAGGCCCTCCTCCGGGGCAACGTCAACGCGATGTTCACCAACCTCTCGCGCCGTTCGCAGGGTCTCATCCAGCGCCAGCTCTCGCTGATCTCGGAGCTGGAGTCCCGCGAGGCCGACCCGGACCAGCTGTCCTCGCTCTTCAAGCTCGACCACCTCGCGACCCGCATGCGCCGTAACGGCGAGAACCTCCTCGTCCTCGCGGGCGAGGAGCCCGGCCGCCGCTGGACCCGCCCGGTCCCGCTGGTCGACGTCCTGCGTGCCGCCGCGTCCGAGGTGGAGCAGTACGAGCGCATCGAACTGGCCTCGGTCCCCTCGACCGACGTGGCCGGCCGCGTCGTCAACGACCTCGTGCACCTCCTCGCCGAGCTGCTGGAGAACGCCACCTCGTTCTCCTCCCCGCAGACCAAGGTCAAGGTCACCGGTCACGCGCTGCCCGACGGCCGCGTGCTGGTCGAGATCCACGACACCGGCATCGGCCTGTCCCCCGAGGACCTGGCCTCCATCAACGAGCGACTCGCGTCGCCGCCCACCGTGGACGTCTCGGTCTCGCGCCGCATGGGTCTGTTCGTGGTCGGCCGCCTGTCCCTGCGACACGGCATCCGCATCCAGCTGCGCCCGTCCGACTCCGGCGGTACGACGGCCCTCGTCATGCTCCCGGTCGACGTCGCCCAGGGCGGCCAGAAGCCGGGCGGCGCCCCGGGTGCCCCCGGCCAGGGCGGCACCCCGCGTCCGGCCGGTGCCGGCGCGCCCCAGGGCGGTGCGGCCGCGCGCCTCGCCGCCGGTGCCTCCGCGGGCCGCGGTCAGGTGGCCGCGGGCGGCAACCGGACCGCGCTGTCCGGCCGCGACGGCGGTCAGCGCCCCGGCGGTCCGCAGCAGGGCGGTGCCCGGCCGCAGGGTCCGGGTGCAGGCGGCGGCGCCTTCGGTGCCGGTACGAACGCGTTCGGCGCCGGTTCTCCGCTGCCGCAGCGCGGTACCGGTGCCGGTGCCGGTACCCCGCAGGGCGGCGGCTTCGGCCAGGGCGGCAGCGCCTTCGAGCGCCCCCAGAACCCGCAGGGCCAGCAGAACCCGCAGGGCCCCAAGGCTCCCCAGGCCCCCAAGGCTCCCCAGGCTCCGCAGGCACCCCAGGCTCCGGCCCGGGCCGCCGCGGCCGACCCGCAGCAGCAGCGCGGCCCCCGGCCGCAGCTGCCGCCGCGCGGTGGCGCCGGCGACCGGCCCGAGCTGCCCGGCGGCCCGCAGACGGCCAGCTGGGGCGTGGACCAGGCGGGTCGCGGCGGCCAGGACGTGCCGCGCGGCCACGACGACCGGCAGGGCCCGGGGGCGACCGCCGAGTTCGCCCGACCGGACTTCGGTGCCCCGCAGCCCCAGTCGGGCAGCACCACCGGCCAGTTCGCCGTCCCGGGCCAGCAGAACGGATCCACGACGGGCCAGTTCGCCGCCCCGGGCTACCAGGACGGATCGACCACCGGCCAGTTCGCCGCCCCGGGCTACCAGGACGGATCGACCACCGGCCAGTTCGCCGCTCCCGGCTACCAGGACCCGGCCGCGACCTCGCAGTTCGAGCGTCAGGACTACCAGGCCCCGCGGCCCGGCGGTCCCGGCGTCGGCTCCTACGTCCCCGAGCAGGGTCAGGGCGGCCAGGGCCACCCGGGCGACTTCGGCCGCCCGCAGGCCCCCCGCCTGCCGCAGGGCCACCAGCCCGAGGCGCTGCCGCCGGCCCAGCCCGGTGGCGACGGCCGCACCCCGCTCTTCGACAACCTCGAGTCGAACTGGTACCCGCGCCCGGGCCAGCAGCCCGCGCAGGCACCGTCCGTACCCCAGCAGCCGCAGCAGCAGCAGCAGTTCCAGCAGCCGCTGCAGCCGCAGGGTCCGGCCGCGCTCCAGCGGCCGGCCGCCCCGCAGCACGCCCAGGACCACGGCACCGACGCCCTCACGGCGACCGGTGCCACCCCCACCGTGACCTGGCGCAGCTCCCCCAACGACGAGCTGAGCAAGCAGGCCGAGCGGGTCCGCCAGCCGGCCGCCGGCGGCATCACCACCTCGGGCCTGCCCCGCCGGGTGCCCCGCGCCAACCTGGTGGCGGGTACGGCCCAGACGTCGGCGGACGCCCCCAGCGGGCCCTCCGTCTCGCGCGCCCCCGACGATGTGCGCGGCCGTCTGACCAACCTCCGCCGCGGTATCCAGCAGGGCCGCCAGGCGGGCGGCACCGGTTCGACCGGCAGCTTCCACGTCGGCCCCACTCACCAGCAGGAGCGTTAGTTGAGTTCGATGAGCCAGGCGGCACAGAACCTGAACTGGTTGATCACCAACTTCGTGGACAACACCCCCGGGGTGTCCCACACCGTGGTGGTCTCCGCCGACGGCCTGCTGCTGGCGATGTCCGAAGGCTTCCCCCGGGACCGCGCCGACCAGCTCGCCGCCGTCGCCTCGGGCCTGACCTCGCTGACCGCGGGTGCCTCGCGCATCTTCGAGGGCGGCCCCGTCAACCAGACCGTGGTCGAGATGGACCGGGGATTCCTCTTCCTCATGTCCGTCTCCGACGGTTCCTCGCTGGCCGTGCTGGCGCACCCCGAGTGCGACATCGGCCTCGTGGGCTACGAGATGGCCCTCCTCGTGGACCGCGCGGGCACGGTACTCACCCCGGACCTGCGCGCAGAGCTCCAGGGAAGCCTCCTCGGCTGACCGCCAAAGACCCCGGCCGGACGGTACTTCCGGCCGGGGTTGCCGGGTTCGCGCCAGCGGACCCGGCTGTCCAGTACCACCGTCGGCCGCCGCTCCTCCCCCCACCGGCCCCCTTACGACGGCACGCTGAACGAATGCTGTCCCGCCCGGAGGATCAATGACCCCGCCCCCCGCCTACTCCGATTCGTACGGCGATCAGTCGTACGCGGAAGGCGACCAGCCGCTGGTTCGTCCGTACGCGATGACCGGCGGCCGGACCCGGCCCCGCTACCAGCTCGCGATCGAGGCGCTGGTCAGCACCACGGCCGATCCGGTGCACCTGTCGGGCCTGCTTCCCGAGCACCAGCGCATCTGCACGCTGTGCCGCGAGGTGAAGTCCGTCGCCGAGGTCTCGGCGCTCCTGTCGATGCCGCTCGGTGTGGCCCGGATCCTCGTGGCCGACCTGGCCGAGGCCGGCATGGTGGCCATCCACCAGCCGGGCAACGGCGAAGCCGGCGGAACCCCGGACGTCACGCTCCTCGAAAGGGTGCTCAGTGGACTTCGCAAGCTCTAACGGCGGGGCGACCCGCTCCACCACCTCCGCGAAGATCGTGGTGGCGGGCGGCTTCGGCGTGGGCAAGACCACGTTCGTCGGCGCGGTCTCCGAGATCAACCCCCTGCGCACC
>NZ_JOGB01000006.1 GCF_000719335.1 Streptomyces sp. NRRL S-87 | reverse complement strand
AGTGGGGTCTGGACTACATGAACTCCCGCTACGGCTCCCCGGTCGGCGCCTGGAACTTCTGGCAGGCCAACCACTGGTACTGAGCCGCCAGCGGCGACACACGTGCGAAGGCCCCGGTGGCCGGCCTCCCCAGGCCGGCCACCGGGGCCTTCCGCATGCCTGCACGGTGGCGGGCGCCGGGCCCCGCCCGGCGGCGCCGGTAGGGCTCAGAGGGCGACGGCGGGGATGAGCGGGAACAGAGCGGCCGTCTCCGTCAGCTCCAGCATCCTCACCATCTGGTGACTGGGGGCGGCGAGCACGAGGCGGTGGCCGGCCTGCTGGGCCCGCTGCCGGGACCCCAGCAACCGGTTCAGCCCCGCGGAGTCGCAGAAGGACGAGTTCCGCAGGTCGACGACGATGTCCGAGCCGTCCGGCGCCTCGTCCACAGCCTCGGCCAGCATCGCGCCGAGCTGCTCGGCGTGGTCGAAGTCCATCTCACCGCTCACGCGGACGACATGTGGTCCGGCGTTGCGGGGCGCGGTGGGCTGACTGGTGCGATCCTCTCCGCTGGTCATGGCGACCTCCTCTGTGTCAGGCGCCTGCCCGGGGCACGGGCGACCATGCCTGCTCGCCCGATCCGGTCCACGCGGTCCCGCGAGGACCGGTGGCCGGTCCGGGGCGGCATCCGTGGCGGAGGGCGTCGCCGCCCGAAGGGCCCCACACCGCCTGACAGCGCAGGTGTGGGGCCGGGCGGCCGCCGGATCGGCCGGGGTTCAGGCGCGCACGCGGCAGTTGGTGCCGTCGTGGTGGTCGGCGCCGTCCTCGTCGAACCAGTGGTCACCCGTGGCCAGGTAGCGGAAGGAGTGCATGGTGTGGGCGGGGAGGGTGACGGTCGCGGCGCGGGTGCCGTCGCCCCGGGGGGTCAGCGGGTGGGCGTACGGGTTCCACTGGTTGAAGTCCCCCACGACGCTGACCGGTCCCTCGGGGGCGTCGTCGGGCAGGACGAAGGTGATCTGGGTACGGCCCTTGAGCTTCTTGCGTTCGAGCACGTCGGGACTCCTGTCGGTCGGGGCGGAGGCTGCCGGATGCATCCTGGTCCATGCCGGTTCCGGGACGCGTCGTACGCGCCCTACGTGCGCGCCCGGTCACCCGGTCCGGTGTGCGGGCTGTCGGCCGGCTGGGCGGCCTGGCGGGGGCCGGGGAGGTCGATCACGCGTCGCCGGGGCCCGCCGCACCCGTGCAGGGGCCGGCCCGCCGCACACGTCCCCGGCCCGCCGCACACGTCCCCGGCCCGGACCGTTGGGCCTTCCGCCCCACGACGATCCGCTCGTCCGGGCCCGTCGGCGGGCCGGGCACGGGGGGAGGCGGCAGGATGGGGGGATGCTGTCGCACCGGATGGGACAAGGCGGCGTACCGATCGTCCGCGTGCTGCCGGGACTCGTACCGCCGCGTCGGGCCCCGGCGCCCCCGGAGGCGGAGGGGCCCGTGCCCGCCCGCCGTCGCCGCGTACGGTCGCCGGGCCGGTCGCCGGGCCGCCAGGGCGGCCGTTCCGCGGCCCCCGCGGCCGGGCGCGACCCCGGCCCGTCGTGGCAGCCGCCCGCGACGGGTGCGGGTGCGGTCTGCCGCGGCGGCCGCCGGTGACGGGGGTGCGCCGGGTCGGGGTGGAGGAGGAGCTGCTGCTCGTCGACGCCCGGACCGGGGAGCCGCTGGCGCTGTCGTCCGCCGTCCTGTCCGCGGCCCGCGAGGCCGGTGCGGCCGCCGCGGCCCGGGGGGAGGGGGTCCTGGAGGGGGAGCTCAAGCGCGAGCAGGTCGAGTTCTCCACGCGCCCCGTGCTGCGGATGGGCGAGCTGGCCGAGGAGATCGTCCGCTGGCGCGCACAGGCGGCCCGGTACGCCGCCGAAGCCGGGGCGGCCGTGGCCGCGCTGGCCACGTCCCCCTTGCCCGTGACCCCCTCCACCAGCCCCGGCGCACGCTACCGCTGGATGTGCGGAGAGTTCGGCCTGACCGCGCAGGAACAGCTCACCTGCGGCTGCCACGTCCACGTCTCGGTCGCGTCCGACGAGGAGGGCGTGGCGGCCGTGGACCGCATGCGCCCCTGGCTGGCGGTCCTGACCGCGATCAGTGCCAACTCCCCCTTCTGGCAGGGCCACGACAGCGGGTACGCCAGCTACCGCAGCCGGGTGTGGAACCGCTGGCCGTCCGCCGGTCCCACCGAGGTCTTCGGCAGCGCCGAGCGCTACCACCAGCACGTACGCGACATGCTCACCACCGGTGTCCTGCGCGACGAGGGCATGGTCTACTTCGACGCCCGGCTGTCCGCCACCTATCCCACCGTCGAGATCCGCGTCGCCGACGTCTGCCTCGACCCCGACACCCCCGTCCTCCTCGCCGCCCTGGCCCGGGCCCTGGTGGACACCGCCGTCCGCGCCTGGCGGGCGGGGGACCCGCCGGCCCGCATCGGCGTCGGCCTGCTGCGGCTCGCCTCCTGGCGGGCGGCGAAATCCGGTCTGGAGGGCCCGCTGCTGGACCCCCGCTCGATGGCCCCGGCCCCGCCCGAGGCGGTCCTCGACGTACTGCTGGACCACGTACGGGACGCCCTGGAGGACAACGGCGACCACGAGCTCGTCCGCGAGGGCGTCGCCCGGCTCCTGGGGCGTGGCAACGGTGCCCGCCGCCAGCGGCACCTCCTGCGCACCACCGGTGCGCTGCGCGCCGTGGTGACCGAGTGCGCGCGCCTGACCACCCCGGCCTCCACCGGCTGAGCCGTCTGCGGGTCACCCCTCGCCCGTGCCCGCCGGGGCCGGGCCATGCCGGGGCCACCCGCGCGGGGATTCGCCTGCGGCCGACGGCCGCCGGTTCCCAGGGTCGGCGCGCAGCGCCCGGCGTCCGCCTCACCCGGGCCAGGTGCCCGTCAGCTTGCGCACGCCGACGGCACCCGCCCGGTCCACGCCCGCCCGCACCACGGCGAACACCACGCCCTGCAGTCCGGCGGCCAGCAGCACCTCCGGCCACGAGCGGGACTCGTCCAGCGCGTCAGGGGCGTCATCCCCTCGTCCGAAGACGGGCCACAGCTGCTTGAACAGCGCCGAGGCCACCATCCCGCTCACCGCGCCGATTCCCAGCCCGACGGGCCGGTACACGAGCTTCGCCTTGTTCACGATCCCTCCCGAGACAGGGGTCCGACCGGGCAGACGTCCTACGGGGCGCCTGCCCGGTCCGGTCGCGACGATGCCGACCGGAGCGGTCACGCCTCCACGAGACCGGTGCAACGCACCGCACCGGCACGGCGGAACAGGGGCGCGCTGCCGAGGCACCGGAAAGAACCCGGCCGGGGCCTCCTCGGGCCTGGCCGGGTCCTGGACCAGCGGACCGGACGGTGCCGTCGTCACATCTCCTCGTCGCCCGTCCGGTCCATGTCCTCTTCGCGCTCGGCGCGCGTCCGGTCCGTCTCCTCGCCACGGCGGCGCAGCTCGTCCGGAGTCTTGCCCTCCTGGCGGGAGCGGGATGGGCCCGGCCCCGGCTCGTGGGGGCGTTCCTGCTCCTCGCGCCCCTTGCCCGGCTGCTGCCTCTTGTCCTGCATACCGCCCATGACGGCGACTCCTCTGTGATGCGTGGATGGCTTGCCCGACCAAAATGGCACGGAGGGTGACGGCCTGCACCCTGTGCGGCGGCGGTGCCTGCCCCCGTCGGCGGCTCGGGGGCGGCACGCCCGTCCGAGTCCTGGCCGGCCGCGTCAGTCGGGTGGTTCCGGTGGCCGGTGCGCAGGCTCGTGGTCGGGTTCGGGCTGCCGGTCGGGCGGCGGTTCCCGACGCGGCTCCGGCGACCGGGGGTCGCGGGGGACCGGGTCGGGACTCCGGGGTCGCGGAGCGGGGCTGGCCGGCTCGTTGTGGTTCCGAGTGGCTCGTGCCGTCCTGTCCGTCATCGTGCTCACTCTCCTTCGGGACGGGGGCCGCCCCCGGGCGGACGTGCCGACGGGCGGCGAGGGCCGGCCGAGTGATCCTGGGTCACCCCACAGCCGGCGCACCCAGGTGCCGCCGTCGACGGCGGCGGCCCGACGCCGCGCCCTCCGCCGGGAACGCGCGGGCGGCCGCGTCCAGGCGCATCTCCTCCAGTGCACGCGCCTGACGTTCGGCCCGGTCCGACAGCCGCTCCAGCGTCGTGCCGTCCAGTCGCGGGTCGGACTCGGCCACGCTCCGCAGGGCGCGCCAGCCGGCCGCCTTGCCTTCCACGCCCAGGCGCATGGCCTCGAGTTCCAGGACGTCGCTCAGGGGGGAGCGGGAGATCAGGCGGCCGTTGAGCTTCAGGCGGGCCGCCCGCTCCGCCAGTGCGCCGACGGCCGCTCGGGCGTGCAGGGCCGGCGTGTCGAGGGCCTGCATGATCTCGCGCAGGCTGTCGCGGTCTTCGGCGACCTCCTGCGCGATTCGCGTCAGGGGAGCCCGGAGCGGGGTGTGCCGATGGTGCCGGACGATCCGCCGGATCAGCGAGAGCCCGGCGTTCGACCCCGCCAGATGGTCGTTGAGGTAGATGGCCAGCAGCCGCTCCGCATCGGGGGCCGCGAGGAGACGCTCCGCCATGATCACCGCACCTTTCGCTCGCGGACGGCAGCGCAGTCGCCCGCGGAGGGGCTCTTCGATTCCGCCCCTGCCCCGGCGCCCCCCGGCGAAACCCGGAGGGCGGCCCCCAGCGGGGCATGGGGGCGGCTACCGGGGGTAGCAGCGCAGGTCCGAGCAGGTGGTGCCAGGCGCGAGGAGGGGCTGATGGCCCGTCCCGTACGGCGAGGTTGCGACTGCGGCAGCGCGGGGGCCGCGGCCCGGGCGCGCGCCGAGGTCCGCGGCTTCGTCGACGAGGCGCTGGCCACCGGCCACGGGCTCCCGGCGGATGCGCAGGACGCCGTGCTGCTGGTGGTCTCCGAGCTGGTGACGAACGCCGTACGGCACACCCCGGGGCCGTGCAACCTGGAGATGGCCTGGGCCGGGGACGGGATCGACATCGACGTCACCGACACCAGCCCCGAACCGCCCCGACTGCGCCCACAGGATCCGGCTGGCAGCGGTGACGGGTACGGATGGCGGCTGGTGAACCGCCTGGCCTCCGATGTCGACGTCCGGCCCACGCGGGAGGGCGGCAAGACCGTCCACGTCCACGTGCCGGGCACCTGAACCTCGCGGTTCCCCGGGGCCGCATCCTGCAGGCACGGCCCGGGTCCGTATTCCTCGGCGGTGCCGCTACTCCCATTCCCAGCGCATCGCCTGGAAGCCGGGGCCGGGGTCCTCGACGGTGAAGGCGGCGCGGCCGGAGGCGCTGATCCAGACCTGTCCCGCGGGATCCATGGCGCCGGCGGTCGTGCCGGCGTACCGCTGGCACCGGACGGGGACGGCGTCGGGATGGAACTGGACCTCGAGGGTGTAGAGGCGGGCGGGGGCGCGGAACCCGGTGCCGACCTCGCTGGTGCGGGCGCCGCTGGTCGCGAAGGCGTAGGTGTACTCGATCACGTCGGTCTCGCCTTTGGTGAGAACCCGGTCCAGCAGCAGCTCCGCGACGTACAGGGGTACGGAAGGGTCGGAGCGCCGCCGCCCCTTGCGGGCGTTGCGGACGTCGGTGATCTCGGGCAGCTCGCGCTGCGGGTCGTCCCCGCGGCTGATGAGCACCAGCCGGTCCACCCACTCGCGCTCGGCGCGCAGGACCATGGTGACGGCGAGCCGCCGCTCGGCGCCGTTCTCGTCGATCTCGTAACGGTCGTGCACGGCGAGCCGGGTCAGCCCGTCGTCGGTGGAGCCCATCGCGTCGAGCAGGCCGGGCAGGCTCTCGTACTCCTGCCACAGGTGCTCGGTCTCCAGGACCCGCGGCGGGTTCTTGACCCACCGTCCCCGCGGACGCTGCGGACCCAGCAACGAGACCAGGGAGTCGGTGGGGAGCCCCAGCAGCTCCTCCAACAGCCGGACGGCCTGCCGGGACTGGGGGCGCTCGGGGCGGCTGCGGCCGCGCCGCCAGTAGCTGAGGGTGGTCACGCTGACGGTGACCCCGCGGATCGCCAGCCGGTGCTGGATGCGTTCCAGACTGAGGCCGCTGGCGCGCACGGCGCAGTCGAGCGCGACCTCGAACGGGCCGTTGCGCAGGGCGACGGCCAGGTCGGGCAGGGGGGTTTGAGAGGGCACAGGTGATCCGTCCTGCGTGCCGTGTGGGGGGTGGCACATGCTAGCGACTTCCAGCCAAACGCCAGGTGACGCGCATCACGATGTGAACAGTCTTGGCCTGGGCCCGCGTTGTGCCCGGAAGGGCACCGGACGTTCGGTCGGCACCGGGCACGCCCGCCCACCTGGGCAGGAAACAACGGGGACACACGCCGGTAACATGGCATGGCCACTTCACAAGGGTGCTTATTAAACAGAATTTGCAGTTCATTGCCCTGGGGCCGCGGATCCCGCCATTCTCTCGGCCCATGAAACGATCACTGCTCGTCGGAACGCTGTCCGTCGCGGTCAGCGGCCTCCTCATAACCGGTGCGGGTACCCCCGCCTCCGCCGCCAAGGGCCCTCGCGCCGTCTCGCCGAAGGCGAGCAAGGCCCAGGCCCTGCGGGACGCCATCGCCGAGGTGACCGCGAGCCCCGCCGCGGTCCGCGCCGGCAGCCACGACACCTTCCTGTCACACGACGTGACGGTCGACAGGGACGGCACCCGCCACGTCCACCTGGACCGCCACTACCAGGGCCTGCCGGTCCTGGGCGGCGACGTCATCGTGCACTCGGCCCCCAACGGCGAGCTGCGCTCGACCTCGATGACCCTCAAGGCCCCGCTGTCGCTCCCGGTGACCCCGAAGGTCGGCAAGCAGCGCGCGATCGCCGCGGCCGCCGCGAAGTTCAAGGGCGCCAAGAAGCGGACCCGGGCCCAGCTCGTCGTCGACGCGACCTCCGCCACGCCGGTGCTCGCCTGGCAGGTCGTCGTCGACGGCACCGCCCCCGACGGCTCGCCCAGCCACTTCTACACGCTGGTCAACGCCACGACGGGCAAGGCCGGGAAGTCCTGGAACACCTTCCACACCACCGTCGTCCCGGGCCGCGCCGCCCGCACCGCGCCGAAGACCACGGCGCCGCGGACCGCCTCCCTCGCCGGTGTGAGCGCCTCGGGCACGGGCCACGGCTACCAGGTCGGCGACGTGACCCTGGGGACGAACAGCATCACCGGCGGGTACGAGCTCAAGGACCCGACCCGCGGTAACGGGGAGACGCGGGACGCCCAGAACAAGACCGCCACCAACGACTCGCCGCCGGCCGGCTGGGGGGTCGGCTTCACCGACGCGGACAACGTGTGGGGCAACGGCGCCCTGAGCGACCGCGCCACCGTCGCCGTGGACGCCCACTACGGCATCCAGGCCACCTGGGACTACTACAAGAACGTCCACGGCCGCAGCGGCATCAAGAACGACGGCGTCGGCGCCCGCTCCTTCGTCCACTACGGCGTCAACTACGACAACGCGGGCTGGGACGACGACAGCTTCAGCATGATCTACGGCGACGGCGCCGTGGGCCAGAAGCCGTTCACCGAGCTGGACGTGGCCGGCCACGAGATGAGCCACGGCGTCACCTCGGCCACCGCGGGCCTGAACTACTTCGGCGATGCGGGCGGCATGAACGAGTCCACCTCGGACATCTTCGGCACCCTGGTCGAGTTCAACGCCAACAGCCCCGCGGACACGCCCGACTACCTGATCGGCGAGAAGATCAGCAGCTCGCCGCTGCGGTACATGGACGACCCGAAGAAGGACGGCTCCTCCCAGAGCTGCTGGACCACCAACACCAAGAACCTCGACCCGCACTTCTCGTCCGGTGTCGGCAACCACTGGTTCTACCTGATGGCGGTCGGTTCCGGCGCCTCCAGCTACGGCAACAGCCCGACCTGCGACGGCGGCACGGTCACCGGCCTCGGCAACGCCACCGCCGGCAAGATCTGGTACCGCGCGCTCACCACGTACCTGACGGCCGCCTCCACGTACGCGGACGCCCGTACCGCGACCATCAAGGCCGCGACCGACCTGTACGGCGCCAGCAGCACCCAGTGCACCACCGTCGAGAAGGCCTGGAGCGGCGTCGCCGTCGCCCCGACCGCCACCACCTGCGGCGGCAGCACCCAGCCGCCGACCGGCTCCAACCTGCTGGCCAACCCGGGCTTCGAGTCGGGCGCGACCACCTGGTCCGCGTCCTCCGGCGTCATCACCAACGACACCGGCGCCACCCCCCACGGCGGCTCCTACTACGCCTGGCTGGACGGGTACGGCTCCGCCCACACCGACACCCTGTCCCAGTCGGTGACCATCCCGTCGACGGCCGCCGCCCCGAAGCTCTCCTTCTGGCTCGCGATCGACACGAAGGAGACCGGCACCACCGCGTACGACACGCTCAAGGCGCAGGTCGTCTCCGGCACCACGACGACCACCCTGGCGACGTACTCCAACGCCACGCCGAGCGGCTACGTCCAGCGCACCCTCGACCTCTCCGCCTTCAAGGGCAGGACGGTCACCATCAAGTTCACGGGCGCCGAGGACTCCTCCCTGGCGACCAGCTTCCTGATCGACGACACGTCGGTCACCACCGGCTGATCCGGCACACCACTCGGCACCGGCCTTGACCGACGGCCCGGGCGGGACGGCGTACGACGCCCCCGCCCGGGCCGTTCCACGCTCCCGGGCGGAACCGGTCCGACCGGCACGGCTCTCCCGCGGGGACAACACCCGTGCCAGATTCACAAGTTGAAGTGGATGCCCTCGCTCCAAAGGCGAGGAACCACCCAGGATGAGGCGTAATGTCCGAGGCCCGAGGATGATGGCAACGTTGCCATCTCGTTAAGAAATCACTCCTTGACGACCCTCCCGGCGCCGAGTTGACTTCGCCTACCTCGGCCGGTTGGACACGGCCTCGTCAGGGAGGTTTACCTAGTGAACACACGTCTGGGGCGGGCCACCGTCGCCGTCGCTGCTTGCGCGATCACCGTCTCGCTCGCCGCGTGCGGCGCGGAGGAGGACGACGCGAGACCCGGGGGGTCCGTCAAGAGCGACGCGGTCAAGGTCGGTCTGCTCCTCCCCGAGAACGAGACCGCGCGCTACGAGAAGTTCGACAAGCCGCTCATCGAGAAGAAGGTCCGCAACTTCACCCTGGGCAAGGGCAAGGTGCTCTACGCCAACGCACAGCAGGACGCGGCGGTCCAGAGCACGCAGGTCGACGCGATGATCGCCGACAAGGTGGACGTCCTGATCATCGACGCGGTGGACTCCAAGGCCATCGCCGACTCGGTCAGGAAGGCCAAGCGCGCCGGCATACCCGTCGTCGCCTACGACCGTCTCGCCGAGGGCCCGATCGACGCCTACGCCTCCTTCGACAACGAGGACGTCGGCAAGGTCCAGGGCAAGGCGCTGCTGGACGCGCTGGGCGACAAGGCCAGGTCCGGCCGGATCGTCATGATGAACGGCTCGCCCACCGACCCGAACGCGCGGCAGTTCAAGCAGAGCGCGCACGCCGTCCTCGACGGCGCGGTGAACGTCGGCAAGGAGTACGACACGGCCGACTGGAAGCCGGAGAACGCCACCGCCAACATGGCGGCCGCGATCTCGTCGCTCGGCAAGAGCGCCATCGTCGGCGTCTACTCGGCCAACGACGGCATGGCCGGCGGCATCATCACCGCCCTCAAGAGGGCCGGCGTCTCCCCCCTGCCCCCGGTCACCGGCCAGGACGCCGAACTCGCCGGCGTGCAGCGCATCGTCGCGGGCACCCAGTACATGAGCGTCTACAAGCCGTACGCGCCCGAAGCCGCGGCCGCGGCGGAGATGGCCGTCGCGCTCGCCAAGGGCGAGAGGATCGACGGCATCATCAACCAGGTCGTCGACAGCCCGACCTCCAAGCGCGTGCCGTCGGTGCTCGTCCCGGGCGTCGCGCTGACCAGGAGCAACATCAGGTCCACCGTGGTCAACGACGGCGTCTACACGGTCGCCGAGATCTGCACCGACGAACTGAAGGCCGCGTGCGAGGAGATCGGCCTCAACTAGCCGGGCCGCAGCGCCCCGGCCGCCGCCGCCGCGCCGAACGGCTCCCCCGGAACCGCATGCCCTCCGCGGTCGTCCTGGGCAGTGACGTGCGGACGAAGCAGTGATGTGTGGGGGGCGTTGTGAAGCGGAAGACGACGAGGGCCGGTCTCATGGCGATGGCCGTCGCGACCGTGCTCGGGGCTTCGGCCTGCGGCGGGGCGGCCGGCGTGGCGGCCGGGGGAAGCGGCGGGACGCATCCCGCCAAGGAGCGGGGGGAGGCGGTCGCGTCCTTCGGGGGCGGGGCGTCGTCCGGTCCGGCGGCGGGGTCCGCCGATCCCGCGGGGGTGATGTCCGGGACCGTACGCGCCGGGGCGTCACCCGTCACCCGGCGCGTGCCCTGGAACCTGGACGTCCTGGACCAGCGGACGCGGCCGCTGAACGGGAAGTTCACCACCACCGCCACGGGCAGGGGCGTCCACGTCTACGTGATCGACACCGGGATGGACATCGCCCACGAGGAGTTCGGCGGACGCGCCCGCCTCGGCGCCGACTTCGTGGGCCCGAAGGACTCCCGGGACTGCTTCGACGAGGGGGGCCTGGGCCACGGCACGTTCGTCGCGGGCATCATCGCCGGGGCGAAGTACGGGGTCGCACCCAAGGCGGAGCTCGTACGGGTCCAGGGAATCCTGTGCGAGAGCGAGGGCGGGGGTTCCCCGGCGGCGGCCGAGGCGGCCGTGGTGAAGTCGGTCAGGTGGGTCATCGCGCACGCGAAGAAGCCCGCCGTGGTGAACATGTCCCTCAACTTCGGCCGCCGGTCGGCGGCCGTGGAGGCGGCCGTGAAGAAGATGGTCGATGCCGGGATCCCGACGGTGGTCTCGGCCGGCAACTTCCACGACGACGCCTGCAAGCACTCCCCGGCCGGCGTCCCCGGCACGATCGTCGTCGCGGCCGCCACCCCGAAGGACCGCCCGTGGAGCGACAACGGCTCCTACGGATCGGGCTACGGGCGCTGCGTCGACCTGTACGCCCCCGGCCAGAAGGTGACCTCAGCCCTTGCCGGCGGCGGCACGGCCACGGTGGACGAGGGCGCGACGTCCTGGGCCGCGCCGCACGCGACCGGCGTGATCGCCCTGTACCTGTCGGCCCACCCGCACGCCACGGCCGGCGAGGTCCACCGCTGGCTCGACCGCACGGCCACCCGCGGCATCCTCCGCGGCGTCCGCCTCGACACTCCCAACCGGCTGCTCAACACCGGCGGCCTCTGACCCGCGCCGCCCACCCACCGGGGCCGGGCGCCGGACCGCGTGCCGGACCGCGCACCGGACCCCGTACCGGACCGCGTCCGCGGACCTGCCCTCGGACCTGGCGCGGACGCACGAGCTCGCACGTGAGGTGACTCACCCTCGCGTTTGCCGGAGTGGAGCCCGGGCAGGGGCTCCACCGGAGCGGAACCCCGCACTCCGGCTCGCTGCCGGAGCGCGGGGCGCACGCGGGCCGATCCCGCCCCGCTCCGCGGCCCGCCGCCCCCCGGTCCTCCGGAGGGCGGCGCGCCGTTTCCGGTACGACCCGCGAGGTGTATGTGTCCACGCTCCAGACCGAGCACGTCTACAAGGTGTTCGGAGGGAACCCCGACCGCGCGGCCGCCGCGGTCCGCGCGCTCGAGCAGGGAGCCGACCGCGAGGCGCTGCGCGCCGACGGCACGACGGCCGCCGTCGTCGATGCGTCGTTCCGAGTGGAACCGGGTCAGATCTTCGTCGTCATGGGCCTGTCGGGATCCGGCAAGTCCACCCTGCTGCGCATGCTCAACGGGCTCCTGGCACCCACCTCCGGGCGCGTCCTCTTCGACGGCGAGGACCTCACCGCCCTCGACCCGCGCGCGCTGCGCCGCCTCCGCTCCACCAGGATCAGCATGGTCTTCCAGCACTTCGCGCTGTTCCCGCACCGCAGCGTCCTGGAGAACGCCGGCTACGGACTGGAGGTCCAGGGCGTCCCCCGGGCCGAGCGCGCGCGCAGGGCCGCCCGGGCCCTGGAGCTGTGCGGGCTCGGCGGCTGGGAGACGTCCTGGCCCGACGAGCTGTCCGGCGGCATGCAGCAGCGCGTGGGGCTGGCCCGTGCCCTGGCCACCGACGCCGACCTGCTCCTCATGGACGAGTCCTTCAGCGCCCTCGACCCGCTGATCCGCCGTGACATGCAGGACCAGCTCCTCGAACTCCAGCGCACCCTGAAGAAGACGATCGTCTTCATCACCCACGACCTCAACGAGGCCATGCGCCTCGGCGACGGCATCGCGGTGATGCGCGACGGCCGCATCGTCCAGCAGGGCACCGCCGAGGACATCCTCACCCGCCCCGCCGACGACTACGTCGCCTCCTTCGTCCAGGACGTCGACCGCTCGCGCGTGCTCACGGCCGACGCCGTCATGGCACCGCCCCCCGCCGGTGCCCGCTCCTGCGGCTGCCCCACGGTGAGTGCCGACGCCCCGCTCGCCGAGCTGTGTGCGGTCAGCGCCCGCGTCCCCCACCCGGTCGCCGTCACCGGAGCCGACGGCGCCGTCGTCGGCTCCGTGCCGCAGGGCCGCCTCGTCGGCTTCATCGGCGACGAGCAGCGGCCCCCGCTGCGCTGCACGGAGGTCGCCGCCTGATGCCCCGCCTGCACCTCGGCGCCTGGGTCGACAGCGGCGTCGACCTCCTCCAGCGCCACCTCTCCTGGCTGTTCGACGCCATCGGCTCCCTGATGACCGGTCTGGACGACGCCGTCGACGCGGTGCTGTCGGCCCCCGCCCCGCTGCTGTTCGCGGGGATCCTGGCCGTCGGCGCCTGGTGGCTGCGCGGCCTGCTCGCCGGCCTGCTCGCCTTCGCCGCCCTCGCGCTCGTCGACTCCGTCGGCCTGTGGTCCGAGGCCATGTCCACGCTGTCCCTGGTCCTGGTCGCCACCGTCTTCACCCTGGCCGCCGCCGTCCCGCTCGGCATCCTCGCCGCCCGCTCGGACCGGATCAGCGCCGTCCTGCGCCCCGCACTGGACTTCATGCAGACGATGCCGGCCATGGTCTACCTGATCCCCGGCATCGTCTTCTTCGGCGTGGGCGTCGTACCCGGCATCATCGCCACCGTCATCTTCTCGTTGCCGCCCGGCGTGCGGATGACCGAGCTCGGCATCCGCCAGGTCGACGGCGAACTCGTCGAGGCCGCCGAGGCCTTCGGCACCACCCCGCGCGACACCCTGCTCCGCCTCCAGCTGCCGCTGGCACTGCCCACGATCATGGCGGGCGTCAACCAGGTCATCATGCTCGGCCTGTCCATGGTCGTCATCGCGGGCATGGTGGGCGGCGGCGGACTGGGCGGCGCCGTCTACCGGGCCATCGGCAACGTCGACATCGGCCTCGGTTTCGAAGCCGGCGTCTCCATCGTGATCCTGGCCATGTACCTCGACCGCATGACGGGCGCCCTGGGCCGCCAGGTCTCCCCGCTCGGCCGGCGCGCCCTCGCCGGCGCCCGGTCCGCGGCCACCGGCGCGGCCCGGTGGTGGAGCCACCGCCCCCGACCCGCCCACGCCGTCACCGGGGCCGTCGTCCTCGCCCTCGCCGCCGGCGCCCTGAACAGCGTCGCCGGAACCGGGGACCAGGACGGCCCCGCGGGCGCCGCGAACACCGGCAGGGGCCGCACCCTCTCCCTCGGGTACATCCCCTGGGACGAGGGCATCGCCTCCACCTTCCTGTGGAAGGAACTCCTGGAGCAGCGCGGCTTCAAGGTCGACGCCCGCCAGCTGGAGGCCGGAGCGCTGTACACCGGCCTCGCCGGCGGCGGCGTCGACTTCCAGACCGACTCCTGGCTGCCCGTCACCCACGCCCGGTACTGGAAGAAGTACGGGAACGAGCTGGAGGACCTCGGCTCCTGGTACGGCCCGACGTCCCTGGAGCTGTCCGTCCCCGCGTACGTCAAGGACGTACGCTCCCTCGCCGACCTCAAGGGCAAGGCCGACCGGTTCAAGGGCAGGATCATCGGCATCGAGCCGAGCGCCGGCGAGATGTCGCTCCTCAAGGACCAGGTCCTCGACGAGTACGGCCTGGACGGCGAGTACCAGGTCGTCGACGGATCGACGCCGGGCATGCTCGCCGAGCTGAAGCGGGCCTACGAGAAGCAGGAACCCGTCGCCGTCGTCCTGTGGTCCCCCCACTGGGCGTACTCCTCCTACGACCTGACCAAGCTCCGGGACCCCAAGGGCGCCTGGGGCAGGGGCGACGGCATCCACACCGTCGCCCGCAAGGGCTTCGCGGAGGACGAGCCCGAGGTGGCGCGCTGGCTGCGCGACTTCAAGCTCACCGAGGAGCAGCTGACGGGGCTGGAGGCGAAGATCCAGCAGAGCGGCAAGGGCAGGGAGCGGCAGGCGGTCCGCGCCTGGCTGAAGGAGAACCCGGACGCCGTCCGGCTCTCCTGACGGCCCACTGACGGCCGACCCCTGACGCCTGACGGCCGACACCCGACGCCTCACCCCTGCCCCGCGACACCTGCGGCCGGTGCGCCGAGGGCGCCGCACGCGGAAACCCGTACGGGACCGCACGTGCGGCGCCCTCGCGCGCAGGGGCCCGTCCCCGGGGCCGCCGAGCACTGCACAGAGGCCCAACGCCCCACCGGGAAGCAGGAAGACGACGAACGACGGGCCAACCCCGAGGCGGGGTCCCCATACTGTGGACGTTCCGGCGGGATCGGTGGCATCGTCAGTGATCGTGACGGACCATGGTTTCCTGGCGTTGGCGCCGCAGTACACCACGACATCCGAGCTGCTCTCGGCGGCGGCGCAGCGGCGGGGGATGGACGTGGAGGTCCTTCCCGCCCGCGACGGTGCCGGCACCGCGGCGGGGAGGCCTGGCGGGCACTACTACGGCGGCCCCGTCTTCGCGGCACGCGTGGTGGACGCCCTCGAGGTCGCGCTCCTGGAGCCGTCCGACGACTGGCTGGCCACGCTGCCCCACGAGTACACCGGACGGCGCATCGCCCTGGCGACCCTGGGCGAGGCGCGCCGTCTGACCCGACCGGCCTTCGTCAAACCGCCGACCGACAAGAGCTTCCCGGCCGCCGTCTACGCCGACGGCAGTCGCCTCCCGACCGGGCCGGACCTGTCACCGGACGTGCTGGTGCAGATCAGCGACGTGGTGACCTGGGCGACGGAGTTCCGCCTGTACGTGCTCGACGGCGAGGTCCGCACCGGTTCGCAGTACGCCACCTTCGGCCGTCTCCACGCCGAGCCGCTCGACGGACACCGCCACGAGGACGCGGTCCTGGCGTTCGCGGACGAGTTCCTGGCCACGTGCGGCGACCGCCTGCCCAGCGCGGTGGTGGTGGACATCGGACTCCTGTCCGCACCCGAGCACGGCGACGCCGCCGACCAGTGGGCGGTGGTCGAGGCCAACATGGCGTGGTTCAGCAACAGTTACGCCGCAGACCCCGACCGGGCCCTGGACGTCGTCCTGCGCTCAGCCGGTCCGCGGACCCGGACGGCGGAGCGCGACCGCCGCTTCTGCCGGAGCACCGAGGACGCCCACCTCGCCGGCTGAAGCGCCCTCGTGACCAGCGACGACCGCGCCGGCCGGCCGTGGGCGGTGCGCCTGTCCCCGCAGGCTGCGAAAGTAGTCACCACGCTCCCCGAGCACGCGCGGGAGACGGTCCGCGACATCCTGGACATCGCGGTGCGCTCCCCGTGGGGCTGGGCCCCGTGGGACACCGGCGACCCCGAGGGGGAAGACGTCCGGACCGCGGCCGTCGGGCAGCTGTCCGTCGTCTACGTGGTCAACCGGCTCACCCGGCACCTGTCCGTCCTGTCCGTCGTCTGGCTCGGGTAGCCGTCCGCCGCCGGCCCACCGCTGCCGCGGACGAGCCCGCCGACCGGCTATGTTGTGAGGAGGAGGCCCGGGGTGTACGGAGGGGGTGGCGGGGTTGGGACCACTCGGCGCGACGGGCGGGCGCGCCCGGCAGGACCCCGGTGCGATGGGCGGGGCGACGCGGTCCGCGTGCCCGGTGCGGTACGTGCCCGCCGCTTCCGGAGGGCCTGTCGGCTACCTCGTCACCGGCTACGCGGAGGCCCGGGAAGCCCTCTCCGACCCCCGACTCTCCAAGGACACCGCCGCCTTCTTCGCGGGCAAGGAGTCGCGGCGCCGCCTGCATCCTGCGGTGTCCCGCAGCATGCTGGCCAGCGACCCGCCGCGGCACACCCGGCTGCGGAAGCTGGTGACCGGGGCGTTCACGACCGGAGCCGTCGACGAGCTGCGCCCCTTCATCGCCCGGGTCACCGACGAGCTGCTGGACCGGTGGCCCGTCGGCGAACCCGTCGACGTCGTGGCCCGCCTGGCGGTACCGCTGCCCGTCACCGTGATCTGCCAGCTGCTCGGCGTGCCGCACGCCGACCGGCCCGCGGTCCGGCGCTGGTCCGCAGAGCTGTTCGCGGCGGGAGAGCCCGACGTCGTCGACGCGGCCTCGCACGCGATGGCCGGTTACATGAAGGACCTCGTCGCCGCCAAGCGCCTGGACCCCGGCAGCTCGCTCCTCGACCGGCTCGTCTCGGCCCGGGACGGAAAGGACCGCCTGAGCGAGGAGGAACTGGTCTCCCTGGCCGTGCTGCTGGTCGTGGCCGGACACGAGACCACCGCCAACGCCCTCGGCAACGCCCTCCTGGCGCTGCTCCGGCACCCGACCGTGCTGGCTCGCCTCCGGAAGGATCCGGACCGGATCCCTGCCGCGCTGGACGAACTGCTCCGCCTCGACTCGGCAGTCGGCACGGCCACCTTCCGGTTCACGACCGAGGCCGTCACGCTTGGCGGCACCGAGATCCCGGCGGGAGCCCCGGTCCTGGTCGCGCTCGGGGAGGCCAACCGGGACCCGGCCCGGTTCCCGGCGCCGGACCACCTCGATGTGGACCGGGACGCGGCCGGTCATCTCGCGTTCGGTCACGGCATCCACCGCTGTGTCGGGGCCCCCTTGGCCAGGGTCGAACTGGAGATCGCCCTGCGGGCGGTGCTGACCCGCTTCCCCGGCATCGCCCTCGCCGTACCGCCCGACCGACTGGAGTGGCGGCGCACCCGCCTCGTCCGCGGGCTGGCCCGGCTTCCCGTCCTGACCTGAGAAGCGGCGGCACCCGGGCCCGCCCCCGGCCGTCCCGGGCACGTCGTCCCGGCCCCGCGGACGAGGCCGCATCCCGTCAGGCGAGGGCCCAGCGGTCCACCCGTCTGCCGCGCCGGGTGAGCCAGGTGCCGTCCCCGAGGGGCGTCACCGCATGCCCGGCGCCCGGGTGTTCGGAGTAGTCCAGGAGGCCGAGCGGACGGAGGGTGTTGGCGTCGCACAGCCAGTGCCGGCTCCGCCTGTCTTCGACGCCGTCACCGGGGTCGACGCTCAGGATGAGCCGCTCGGCGTCCAGGACGTACGGACGCGTCCCGCTCGGGTTCGCCCAGCCGGCGAGCAGGTCCCCGACGTCGTGCACCGCGAGGCGCTCGGAGGTGTCCGTGTCGTAGGACGCCAGCTCGTTGGTCTCCTGCGACCCGCCGAAGCCCTCGGCCCGCCGCATGGTGAGCAGCCGCGCCGACCCCGGGACGAACGCCGTGGCCTCCTCCAGCGTCGCCCCGCCGAGCACCCGCAGCCCGTCGCCGTCAGCAGTCAGCCAGTGCGTGATCCAGCTGTCCCAGAAGTCCCAGCAGGACACGGCGAGCCGGGATCCGTCCGGATGCCACACGTGCTGCGCGGTGAGCAGCGCCGGGACGTCCAGCGGCTGCCGGCCGAGCACGTCCCCGGTCGCGGTGTCCAGGAGCAGCAGGACGTCCGGGCCGTACCGGCGCTCCGGCGGACCGTCGTCGACGCGCGCGGCCGGCACGGAGGGACCGGTGACGAGCGTCGACTTCACCACGGCTGCCAGCGACCCGTCCGGACTCACCGTCACGTCTCCCCGGACGCGGTCGCCGCGGACGCCGTCGGGCCAGATGCCGTCGGAGAGCTCCCAGCGGGTACGGCCGTCCGGGGCCACGCACCAGACGCGGAACTCCCCGCTGAGCACGAAACCGCCGTCGGGCGTCGCCGCGCCCCCCGTCACGGACGGCAGGTCCACCCTCGACAGGGGACGTACGGCACCCAGGGCGAGGAAGGTGTCACGCCGGTGGACCTCCAACCTGGGTCCCCTGCGCAGGAGGAACCGTTCACCGTCCATGGCGCGGATGGTTCCTCTGGCGGCCCACGTCGTACTGACGTGCTCCACAGCGACACGCCGCGCCCTCGCATCCGTCATGCCCATGATCCTTTCACAGCCGCCGGCCCCGCCACCGGGAGCCGAGCCCGACGGGACGACGCGAACTCGCGAACTCGCTGCGGAACCACCGATGTCTCGCAGGCGGTGACCTACACCTGCGAGAGCCGCTCCTCCAGGCTCCGGCTCATCGGGTAGACCCGCTCTGCGGGCAGCAGTCGCCGGGCCTGGGCCGCGCGACCGCTTCGGACGAGCACCGCGGCCCTGTGCACCAGCGGGGTGTGGTCGGTGAGGCCGACGACCCATTCGTCGGCGAACGTGCGGATCAGGTCGCGACCGATGCCCACCTGGATGCTGTAGTGGTTCAGCGCCTCGCCACGCACCGAGCGCTCGGGGTCCCATTGAAGGTGCACGGCAGCCCGAGCCACTGCCTCCGGGTGCGCGGTCGTCGGTACGGCGTGGGACAGGGCCTGCTCCCAGCCCTCCCGTGTCATCCGCACCGCGAGGACGCGCTCCTGCCCCGGCTTGCGGGCCCAGTTGCTGCGGTGCATGAGCCACAGGAACGAGGGCTTGATCCACGTCATCCGCCGGAACGAGAACGGTGCGACGAAGCGCCCCGCCCGCAGCGCGGCGTCGGCGATCGTGGACGGGTAGGCCTGGTAGACCACGACGGTCCGGGCGTCGTAGTCGGCGCGGATCTGGTACGGCGGCGTCATGCACCGCACCTTGTCACCCGCCGTGTCGGCGTCGCCAGCGGTTTCCGCCCGTGAGGACCCGCTCCGGCCGTGTCGGCCGGCCTCCGCCGCACCGGGCGGGTACAAGGGATGGCACACCGCCGACCCTCGGCGTTCCGAGACGAGGAGCACCATGTCGCACGCCCGGCCCTCTCTCCGTCGTCCGGAAGCCGGGCTCGCCCTCGCGCTGGCGTTCGCGGCTGCCGCCGCCGTGTTCGCCGCCGTGTTCCTGTTCGGCCGGGCGAACACGCCGGACTACACCGCGACCCTGTTCGGCCGGACGGGCACGGATGCCCTGCGTCTGAAAGCACAGCTCGCCACCGGCGCCCTGGGGCTGGCCGTCCTCCAACTGCTCCTGGCGCTGTGGATGTACCGGCGGCTGCCCGGGGTGCGCCGGGTGCCGGGCCCGGTGCCCCTCACCCACCGGATCGTCGGCGTGGTGCTGTTCGCCCTCACCGTCCCGGTCGCGGTGCACTGCGTCCGGGCGTACGGCGTGCAGCTGACCGGCTCGCGCGTGGCGGTGCACTCGCTCGCGGGGTGCTTCTTCTACGGGGCGTTCGCCGCCAAGGTCCTGCTGGTGCACAGCCGGCGCCTGCCGAACTGGGCCCTCCCGCTCGCCGGAGGTGCGCTGGTGGTCGTGCTGGTGGTCCTCTGGTACACGAGTGCGCTGTGGTACTTCAACGGAAACAGCGTGCCGGTGCTGTCGCTCGGCCACTGAGGCGCGTCCCGGTGCGGCCGGCCCGGCCGGGCGGGCTGACTCGGTCGGGGGCGGCCCGGACGGGCGGACCTGTGTGGCGGGCGGGGTAAATGTGTGCTCGTCCTACAGCCGGAACGGTCGGGGCGGGAAGCGACGTCTGCGGCGGGCCCCGACGGTCCGCCGTACCGCTGCTCACGCCGGAGGAACCCCATGAACCCGACCGCGTCCCGCCTGTTGCGCACCGCCCGCCTGGCCGTCCCCGCCGCCGCGGCGGTCACGCTCACCCTGGCCCTGGCCTCACCCGCCTCCGCCAGCCCCTCGCTCGTGGCACGCAACGGCAGCAGCGTGCAGTTCGCCGCGCTGCCCGGTGAGGTGAACGACGTCACCTTCTCCCTGAGCGGGGGCACCCTCATCGTCCGGGACGCGGCGAGTCCGCTGACCCCGGGTCAGGGGTGCGTCCGCGTCGACAACAACACCGTCCGCTGCGGTACGGGCGTGACCCGTATCCAGGCGACCCTGGGTGACCGGGACGACCGGGCCGACAACCAGACGTCCCTCCCGAGCGACATCGACGGCGGCCTCGGCCGCGACACCCTGCTCGGCGGTGCCGCCGAAGACCGGCTCACCGACCCCGACGGCTGGCCGACCGCTCCGTCGGGGACCACTTTCGACGGCCGCGCGGGCAACGACACGATCGTCTCCCGCAACCTCGGCTACGACCGGGTCGTGTGCGGCACCGGCTTCGACATCGCGATCGCCGACAACGCGAGCCTCGACGTCCTCTCGGGCTGCGAGTTCGCCCAGCGGTTCTGACGCCTGCGGTTCGGCGGGCCCGCCGCGGGCCCGCCGCACGGCGCGGTCAGGATGTTCACCTCGAATGAACAGGTGAGGAGACAGGGGCATGGCGCACCGGGATCGGGGGACCAGCGGTGCATGACTACCAGCAACCCCGACCCGGATCCACGAACGACTCCCGGGCTGACCCCCGGCGGCTCCGTACCGGCTGGTACGACCCCGCCGGCCGAATCCGGCACCAGCACGGGAACCGGCCCCCACAGGCCACCGAAACGCGGGTGGGCGGGCGGACCGCTCACGGTCGTCGTCGTACTGGCCGTCCTGGTGGCGCTGTTCTTCCTCGTGTACGCCATCGTGGTGGCCCTGTGAGCTTCCGCTCGACCTGACCCGGAGCCCCCGGGGACCGACGACCGGACCCTCCGGCCGAGTACCCGCGGGCCCCGGCTCCGTGACGCGGCTCAGCCGGGCCGTCCTGACCGCCGTCGCCCGCGAGGGCGCCGACGTGTCCCTCTCCCGGGGGAGAGGGCGGGGCGGGGCGCCGGGCGTGACGGGCGCGCCCACGCGGGTCGGGGACCGGGCGGCGCAGGAGGAGTTCCTCGTAGCGCCCCAGCGCCAGCAGCAGGCACAGCATGAGCCCCGGCACCAGCACCGCGAGCAGTGCGGCCAGGGGGTCCCCCGGGCCGTGCATCACGTCCCCCGCTGGGTTGCGCAGGCGGGGGAGTCGGGGACATGGGTGGGGCCGGGCCTCTCCAATGCGGTCATGTCACGCGTCTGGCCGCCCCGAGGACTTCTATGCGGGCTTTCATGGACGGCGGGGGCCACGCGTGACCGGTGACCGGCATCCCACCGACGCGCGCGGGCCCCGGGTGCCGACGCGCCGTGCATCGGACCAGCGGGCGGGGGTACGAGCGGGGTGGCCGCGGCTGGAGCAGGTACCCCCCGATCCGCCTGCTCGCCGCGGTGCCGGTCCGGTCCCGCTGTCCTTCCCCCTCGGGACCGGACCGCTGTCCTTCCCCCTCGGGACCGGACCGCTCCCGTGCCCGGCCGTGCGAAGGCGAGCCGCTACCGCTTCCCGTACCGGAGGCGGGCCAACCGTCCAGTGGTGTGCCGGACCGCGTCGGTCAGGGAACCGAGGGCGTGTGCGGCCTGCTGTTGGAGGCTGCGTTCGCGGGCGCGGTCGTCGAAGCGGCCGTGCGCGCCGAAGTCCCGTTCGGCGTCGACCGGTTCGTCGAGGTTGTCCGGGGTGCCGGGGCGGCGACGGTGGCCGTCCTGCTGGGCGTCGTACCCCGTTCGTGCGAGGTAGCGGTCCAGCAGCCCGGGCGCGAGGGCGTTCGCCACCAGGGTCCCCACGGTGCTGGCGCCGACCCAGTACTCGCGCCGCCCCGGGTGGTCCGCCGCGTACACGACGGCCTGGGCGGCGACCTCGGGCTGGTAGATCGGCGGCACGGGCTGGGCCCGCTCGGGCAGGCGGGAACGGCCCCAGTCGAACTGCGGGGTGTTCACGGCCGGCATCTGGACCATCGTGGTCCGTACGTGGGAGCCGGAGGCGAGCAGCTCGCAGCGCAGTGCCTCGTTGAAGCCCTGGATGGCGTGCTTGGCGCCGCTGTAGGCGCTCTGCAGCGGGATGCCGCGGTAGGCGATGGCCGAGCCCACCTGCACGACCACGCCCGCGTCGCGGGGGAGCATCCTCCTGAGGGCGGCCTGGGTGGCGTAGACGTAGCCGAGGTAGCTCACTTCCGTGACGCGGCGGAACTCCTCGGGGGTGATCTCGGTGAAGGGGGCGAACACGGTGGCGAAGGCGTCGTTGACCCACACGTCGATGGGTCCGAGCTCGTCCTCGGCCTGCTGGGCGGCGGCGTCCACTGCCTGCGCGTCGGCCACGTCCGCCTCGATGGCGACGACCTTGGCGGCGCCGGCCCGCTCGGCCTCGCGCACGGCGGCGTCCAGGCCGGAGCTGCCGCGGGCGATCAGGGCGAGCTGGTCGCCCCGGGCGGCGAAGGCCACGGCGGATGCCCTGCCGATGCCGCCGCTGGCTCCGGTGATGACGACGGAGCGCCGGGCGGTTTCCACATCGTCCATGCAGCTCGTCTTTCCGTGATGTGGTGGGGCAAACGGACGCGGTGGCAGGGGGTCACCGGTGCCGCTGCCCGAGGCGCGCGGCGGTCTCCAGCATCAGCGCGTGGACGAACGCCTGCGGCAGGTTGCCGCGCAGCTGTCGCTGGGCGACGTCGAACTCCTCCGCGTAGAGGCCCGGCGGTCCGCACGCGGTCCGGTTGCGTTCGAACCACCGGACCGCCTCGATGTCGTGGTGCTGCTGGTGCTCGGCCAGGGCCATCGCGAAGCCGCACAGCAGGAACGCTCCCTCCGCGTCCTGCAGGGGCCGCCGGTCGTGGCGGAACCGGTACAGGAAGTGACCCGCGGCCAGGTCGGTGCGCACCGCGCGCAGGGTGGCCACGGTACGGGGGTCGTCGGCGGGCAGCCCCCCGCGCAGGGCGGGCATCAGCAGGGCCGCGTCCACCCCGGCGTCGGTCGGGGAGCGCTGCCAGCGTCCCGTGGGGTGGAGGCAGTCGGCGGAGGTGTCGGCGACGAGCGCATCCGCCAGGGCCTCCCAGCCGACGGCGCGTCCGCGGTCCGCCCGGGGCGACACGGCGGCGATCGCCCGCAGACCGGCCGCGCACACCAGTCGGCTGTGCGCCCAGCGCTCGTCGTGCAGTTCCCAGATCCCCGCGTCCGGCTCGCCGTGGCGGGCGGCGATGGTGTCGGCGGCCGTGCGGGCCGCCCGCCAGCCGTCCGGATCCAGCTGGTCGAGGCGGGCCGCGGCAGCCAGGAGCAGCAGGGCCTCGCCGAACACGTCCAGCTGGAACTGGCGGTTGACACGGTTGCCGACGACGTCGAAGCCGCCCGGGTAGCCGGGAAGGTCCAGGGCGCGCTGGTCGGGTACCGCCTGCCCGGTGGTGGTGTAGGCGGGGGCCAGTCCGGGGCCGTGGTCGAGGAGGCGGGCGGTGACGAACCGCACCGAGTCGTCCAGCAGCGGGTGCCCGCCCGCTGCGGCGACGGCCTGGCCCACGTAGGCCTGGTCGCGGATCCACACGTACCGGTAGTCGTAGTTGCGCCCCTGTTCGGCCCGTTCGGGCAGGCTGGTGGTGGCCGCGGCCACCGTGCCCCCGCTGCGCGAGGTGAGACCGGCCATGACCGCGTACGCGTGCCGCGCGTCCCGCCGCCCCAGCGCGTGGGCGAGGTCGGGCACCCGGGCGGCCCACCCGGCCTCGGTGGCCCGCCACCACGCGGCGGCCGGGGAAGGGCCGGGCAGCGGTCGGTCGCAGACCTCCAGCACGAGGTCGTGGTGCGCCCCGGCGGCCAGGTCGACGGTGGCGCGCAGCCGACCCCCGCCCGGCCGGGCGTGCGGCGCCCCGCTCCATCGGACGTGCAGCTCGCCGGCGCGACCCGTCCACCGCCCGTGTTCGTCCCGGCGCACCTCGCGCAGCGGCTCGTTCCCGAAACCGGCCGCCACGTTCAGCTCCACCTCCAGGCGGGCGTCGCCGTCGACGGCCAGGATCCGGCGCAGCAGCACGGCGCGGTGCGCCTCGCCCGGGTAGGCCAGCGCCTCGCGGCACTCGGTGATGCCGTGGTGGGTGATCCAGCGGCTGCGCCAGACGAGGCTGCCCGGCTCGTAGGAGCCGCCCCACACGAACGGCCCGCCGGGGGCGAGGGTGTACCAGCCGTCGCCGCCGATCAAGGCGGCGAACACGGCATCGTCCTGCCAAGCCGGTGCGCACATCCACACGATGTCGCCGCGGGGCCCGACCAGGGCGCCGCGCTCGCCGTCCGCAAGCAGGGCGTAGTCCCGCAGGGCGTGCGGAGCAGGTGGGGCGCAGGTCGGGGAGGTCACCGGCGAACCCCTTCCTCGTCGCGCCCGGTCCGTACGCCACCGCCACCGCCACCGCCGACACCGCCCGTCATCGCCGTTGCCGTCGCCGTCGCCGTGTTCACGGTGCCTCACCCGTGGAGCCGGTGCCGGTCCGCCACGTCGGGCCGGATCGTCAGGCCGAGGCCGGGCCGCCCGTCCCGGCCCGGGTGCACGGCGCTCCCGGCCGGGTCGAGGGTGCCGTCGAAGAGCAGGTTCTCGATGCGCACGTGGTCGTGGAACCACTCCAGGTGCCGCAGGTTCGGCACCGCCGCCGCCGCGTGCGCGTGCACGTGCGGGGCGCAGTGGCCGGACAGCTGCAGTCCGTGGGCCTGGGCGAGGGCGGCCGCGCGCAGCCACACGGTGAGGCCGCCGCAGCGGGTGGCGTCGGCCTGCAGGCAGTCGACGGCCGGGAGCATGCGGGCGAAGTAGGGCAGGTCGTAGCCGTACTCGCCGGCCGCGACGTCGGCCGTGACCGCGTCGCGGACGCGGGCGAGGCCGGTGAGGTCGTCGGAGGAGACGGGCTCCTCGAACCAGGACACGCCCAGGCCGGTCAGGGTACGTCCGACCCTGACCGCCTGCTTGCGGGTGTAGGCCCCGTTGGCATCCACGTACAGCTCGGCGTCGCCTCCCACCACCGCACGCGCCCGCTCGGTGCGTTCCAGGTCGCGTCGCTCACGCGTGCCCCAGCCCTCCCCGATCTTGATCTTGAAGCGGACGAAGCCCTGTCCGGCCCAGCCTTCGAGCTGCTCGGCGAGCCGGCGGTGCCCGTACGTGGTGAAGCCGCCGCTGCCGTAGACGGGCACCTCGTCACGGGCCCGGCCGAGCAGGTCGGCCAACGGGAGACCGAGCACGCGGGCCTTGAGGTCCCACAGGGCGATGTCGACCGCCGAGACGGCACCGGCGATCAGGCCGGGCCGGCCCGCGTTGCGCACCGCGCGGCCCATCGCCTCGTTCACGGCCGGTACGTCGAAGACGGCCCGGCCGATGACCACGTCGTCGAGCAGGCCGGTGATCACCCGGGCGGCGGCGGGGTCGCCGTAGCCGTAGCCCAGGCCCGCGGTTCCGCCGCCGTGGACCTGGACGAGGAGCATCGTCGTCCGGTCCCAGGCCAGGGTGCCGTCCGCCTCTGGGGCGTCGGTAGGGAACTGCAGCACCTGTACGTGCAGGGCCTCGACGGTCGGGACGCCGGCCCCGGCCACGACGGGCGCCCGGGAGCTCCTCATGCCGCACCCCGCCGGATCCGGCGGCGGGCGGCGAGGACACCGCCCGCGGCCATCCCGGTGACGGCCCCGGCCAGCCCCGCGGTCAGCAGGCGGGGCGGCGCGGGCCGGAGCCGCGGGCGCGGGAGCGCCTGCTCGGGGTGCTCGGCGGGCGGCGGCCCGTCCAGGGCCAGCGCCAGGACCTCGGCCAGGTGCACCGCCCGGCGCCCGGTGGCCGCCTGGTCGATCTGGGTACGGCAGCTGAAACCGTCGGCGAGGACGAAGGCGCCGGGGGCGGTGCCGCGCACGGCCGGCAGGACGCCCTGTTCGGCGACCGCCATCGACAGGTCGTAGTGCCCCGCCTCGAAGCCGAAGTTGCCGGCCAGGCCGCAGCAGCCCTCGTCGAGCACGTCGGCCTCCAGAGCGGCGCGGCGCATCAGTTCCCGGTCCGGGCCGGTGCCGAGGACGGCGTGCTGGTGGCAGTGCACCTGCACGGTCGCCGCCCGGCCGACCCGCGGCGGCCGCCAGCCGTCGGGGGCGTGGTCGACCAGCTGCTCGGCGAGGGTCCGCACCTGCCCGGCCAGACGGAGGACGTCCTGGTCGCCGGCCAGTAGGTCGGGGGCGTCGCTGCGGAAGACGGCGGCGCAGGAGGGTTCGAGCCCGATGATCGGCGTGCCGGCCTCCAGCCACGGCCGCAGCAGCCGCGTCGTGCGCTTCAGGACGCGGCGGGCGGTGGCCAGCTGTCCGGTGGAGATCCACGTCAGGCCGCAGCACGCCGGCGCGTCCGCGACGGCGACCCGGAACCCGGCGTCCTCCAGCAGCCGGACCGCGGCGTCACCGACATGGGGGTGGAAGTGGTCGGTGAAGGTGTCCGCCCACAGCAGCACCGTGCGCGGATCGCCCGGATCCGGCGCCGCCCGCCCCTGCCGCCGCCACGCCTCCCGGAACGACGCCGCGGCGAACACGGGCGCGTCGCGGCGCGGGTCGACGCCGGCGAGCATCCTCCCGATCCGGCTCAGACCCGGTGCGTGCAGGGCCGCGTTCGCCGCACCCGGTGCCATCTGGGCCACCTGCGCCCACACCGGCAGCCAGCCCATGGCGTAGTGGGCGGGCGGGCGCAGCCGGCCCCGGTAGTGGTGGGCGAGGAACTCGGCCTTGTACGTGGCCATGTCCACCCCGACCGGGCAGTCGGACGTGCAGCCCTTGCAGGCCAGACACAGGTCGAGCGCGTCCCGTACCTCCGTGGAGCGCCAGCCGCCGGTGACCGGGGAGTCGCCGTGGCCGTCCAGCATCTCGAAGAGCAGACGGGCCCGTCCGCGGGTGGAGTGCTCCTCCTCCCGCGTGGCCCGGAAGGACGGGCACATGACTCCGCCCCGCCGCGAGCGGCAGTTGCCGATGCCCACGCAGCGCAGGACCGCCTGCCCGAAGTCGTTGTCGTCGTCCGCGTACGCGAAGTACGTGGTCTGCGGCCTGGGCCGCCAGTCGGAGCCCAGTCGCAGGTCCTCGTCCACGCGGTGCGGGTGGACGACCTTGCCGGGGTTCATCCGGTTCCTGGGGTCGAACAGCGCCTTGACCTCGCCCATCGCGTCCATGAGCGCGGGGGTGAACATGCGCGGCAGCAGCTCGCCGCGGGCCTGCCCGTCGCCGTGCTCCCCGGACAGCGACCCCCCGTAGGAGGCCACGAGGTCGGCCGCGTCGAACAGGAAGGCGCGGAACGCCTCGACCCCCCTGCCCTCGCGCAGCTCGAACGGGATCCGGGTGTGCACGCAGCCCTGCCCGAAGTGCCCGTACAGGGAGGCCTGCCGGTAGCCGTACCGGTCGAAGAGCCCCTCCAGGTCGCGCAGGTAGTCGCCCAGCCGCTCGGGCGGCACCGCCGAGTCCTCCCAGCCCTCCCAGGTCTCGGCGCCGTCCGGCGGGCGGGCCGTCACCCCGAGGCCCGCCTCGCGGGCCCTGAGCATCTCCTCCTCACGCGCCGGATCGTCCGACAGGGCCACCGAAGGGTCGCCCTCCTCGAGGCCCAGCGACCGCAGCAGCTCGTACGCCTGGGCGTCCGCCGCCTCCTTCGAGTCGCCGGCGAACTGGACCAGCAGCCAGCTGTCGCCCTCGGGCAGGGCCTCCAGGGAGTCCAGGTGGGCGTGCTCCTCCCGCATCAGCTGCGCCATGCGGCCGTCGACGGCCTCCAGCTGGGTGGGTCGGCTGTGTGCGAGCAGGTCGGGTACCGCGTCGGCGGCCCGGTGGATGTCGTCGAAGCCGAGGACGAGCAGCGCCTCGGCCGCCGGTACGTCGACCAGCTCGAGCTCCGCCCGCAGGACGGTGACCAGCGTCCCTTCGCTGCCGACGAGGGCCCGCGCGACGTCGAAGCCGTTCTCCGGCAGCAGCGCGTCCAGGTTGTAGCCCGAGACCCGGCGCGGGATCTTCGGGTAGCCCGTGCGGATCTCGGCCAGGTACCGGTCGGTGACGTCCTTCAGGCCCCGGTACAGCCGGGCCCGGACGCCGCCTGCGGCCATGATCTCCGCGAACCCCGCCCGGTCCGTCGGACCGGCCCAGAAGCGGCCGCCCTCGTAGGTGAGGACCTCCAGGCGCCTGACGTTGTCGGCGGTCTTGCCGTAGGCCTGGGCGGAGGCCCCGCAGCTGTTGTTGCCGATCATCCCGCCCAGCGCGCAGTGGCTGTGCGTGGACGGCTTCGGGCCGAACTTCAGGCCGTACGGCGCGAGTCGGCGGTTGAGGTCGTCCAGCACGATGCCCGGTTCGACCACGCAGGTCCGCGCCGCCGGGTCCACCGAGACCAGGCGGTTGCAGTACTTGGTCCAGTCGATGACCACCGCCGCGTTGGTGCACTGCCCGCCCAGGCTGGTGCCGCCACCGCGCGACAGCACCGGTGCCGCGTACCGGGCGCAGACGCCCACCGCTGCGGCGCCGGCCTCCACGGTGCGGGGCACCACGACGCCGAGGGGCACCTGCCGGTAGTTGGAGCCGTCGGTGGCGTACGCGCCGCGGCTGCCCGCGTCGAAGCGGACCTCGCCGTCCACGTGCGCGCGCAGTGCCTGCTCCAGGCCGTCGAGATCGACCTCCGCGCCGTCCGGCATCGTCAGTTCCCTCCGTTGCCCGGAAGGATCTCCTGGACCTTGGCCTTCACGCCTTGCCGGATGACGGAGCCGCGGTCGCTGTCGCCCTTCAGCACGGACAGGGCAGCGGCCTTGATCTGCTCCCAGGTGGCGTGCGGCGGGATCGGCGGTACCGCCGGATCGGTGCGGAAGTCGATGACGAACGGGCGGTCCGCGGCCAGCGCCTGGCGCCACGCCGGCTCCACGTCCTCGGGGCGCTCCACCCGTACGCCGTGCAGGCCGAACAGCCGGGCGACGTCCGCGTAGCGCACGTCGGGCAGCTGCTGGGACGCCTCGAACTGCGGGGCGCCCTGCATCGCCCGCATCTCCCAGGTGACCTGGTTCAGGTCGTGGTTGTTCAACACCGCCACGACCATCCGGGGGTCCGCCCACTCCCGGTAGTACTTCGCGGCGGTGATCAGCTCGGCGAGGCCGTTCATCTGCATCGCGCCGTCGCCGACGAGCGCGACCGCCGGCCGGTCCGGGTGCGCGAACTTCGCGCCGATCACGTACGGCACCCCCGGCCCCATCGTGGCGAGCGTGCCCGACAGCGAACCGCGCATCCCGCCGCGGAACCGCAGGTGCCGGGCGTACCAGTTCGCCACCGAGCCGGAGTCCGCGGCCACGATCGCGTTCTCGGGCAGCAGGCCGTCCAGGGCGTGCACGACGTACTCGGGGTTGACCGGGTCCGCCGGTACCTCCGCGCGGCGCTGCATCACCTCCCACCAGCGCGCCGCGTTCTCCTCGACCGTCTTGCGCCACGCGCCGGCCTCCTTCGCCTCCAGCAGCGGGATCAGCCGGCGCAGCGTCCCGCCGGCGTCACCGACCAGGTTGACCTCGAAGGGGTAGCGCAGTCCCACCAAGGAGGGGTCGAGGTCGATCTGCACCGCCCGCGCCTGGTCGAACTCGGGCAGGAACTGGGTGTACGGGAAGCTGGATCCCACCACGAGCAGCGTGTCGCAGTCACGCATCAGCTCGTACGACGGGCGGGTGCCGAGCAGCCCGATCGACCCCGTCACGTACGGGAGGGTGTCGGGCAGCGCGTCCTTGCCCAGCAGCGCCTTCGCCACCCCGGCCCCCAGGAGCCCGGCGACCTGCTCGACCTCCCGGCGCGCGCGCCGGGCGCCCTGACCGACCAGCATCGCCACCTTCTCGCCGGCGTTGAGGACCTCCGCCGCCCGCGCCAGGTCCTCGTCGGCCGGAACCGGGGCGTAGCGGGGGACGCCGAGGCTGGAGGGCACCTGTTTGAACGCGTGCGCGGGCGGCTCGTGGTCGAGCTCCTGCACGTCGGCCGGGATGATCACCGCGGTGACGGTGCGCCGCGTGGCGGCGATGCGCATCGCGCGGTCCAGGACGTTCGGCAGCTGAGCGGGAACGGTGACCATCTCGCAGAACTCCGAGGCCACGTCCTTGTACAGGCTGACCAGGTCGACCTCCTGCTGGTAGGAGCCGCCCATCGCGCTCCGGTCGGTCTGCCCGACGATCGCCACGACGGGCACGTGGTCGAGCCTGGCGTCGTACAGGCCGTTGAGCAGGTGGATCGCCCCCGGACCGGAGGTGGCGGCGCACACGGCGGTGCGGCCGGAGAACTTCGCGTATCCGACGGCCTCGAACGCGGCCATCTCCTCGTGCCGCGCCTGGATGAAGCGCGGCTCGTCCCCGGCGCGGCCCCACGCGGCCAGCAGCCCGTTGATGCCGTCCCCCGGGTAGGCGAACACGTACTCCACCTCCCAGTCACGCAGGCGCTGCAGCACGTAGTCGGAAACCTTCATCACCGAACTCCTCCACCACGCGGATCCCGCCCCTCGGGCATCGAAGGGCCCAAGGGCTCGGCTAACCGCTCGAGCCGCGCTCAAACGGCCCCAGGTCGCCGGCTCGGAGCAGGCCGCCGGCCGCGCCCTCCCGGGTCGCGACCGGGGCCGGTGAGCAGGTTCAGACGAAGTACAGGAGCTGGACCCTGATGGAGAGGTCCTCGGGCCAGCGCGACTCCACCCGGACGTGCACGCGCCCTCCGTCCAGGGGCACCACGTTGTGCAGGGTGATGACCGCGTCTCCCATGATGGGCTTGTCGGTGCCGGGGCTGAACTCCGTGACGCTGGCGAGCACCATGGCGAAGGCTCCCCCGAAGCCGGGCACCGTCAGGACCCTGTCGAAGACCCCGTGGCCCACGAGGTCGAAGGTCATGGCGGCCAGCTCCGGATTCAGTAGTGCCTCGCCCCCGCCGGCGCCCGTGGACGGGATCGCCTGCTCGGGCCGGGCCACCGTCGCGCTGCTGCCGGCCGTGTTCCCGGAGACGGGTTCATGAAGATCGCTGTGGGGCATGTCCGTTTCCCTTCGGTGAGGAGGTGGTCCCGGCAAGGACGTGGCGGTGTCCGCACGCCATGCCTGTGCGGGATCTTCGGAAGACCGGGCCGGGTGCGGCGGGGGCTCGATGAGGGAGGACGTTCCGGCCTCGCCGTGCGAGCCGGCCGCGTACGTTCCGGTCTCGTTTCTCATGGTGGGCCGGATCCGTGACGCTGCGGCCCCCTGGATTCGGGGATGTACAAGCCGCGGAGCAGCAGGCAACAGGCAGCGGACCGGCCGACCCGAAGGGTGCGGGGAAGGGTCGCCCGGGGAGCGGCGCGTCCACTGCTCCCGGGCCGGCGGCGTCCGCCGATGGCGTCACCTCTTGATCGACTTTAGGGTCGTCTTCCCGGACGACGTCCGCTCCTCCGTGAGCGAGGAGCGGACCGCTGCATGGAGGAACCATTGAACCTGCCCGCATCGGGCCGACGCGTCCTCGTCAGCGGCGCCTCGCGGGGCCTCGGCCGCGCGCTCGCCCAGGCGTTCGCGGCCAACGGCGACAAGGTCGCCGTCCACTACGGTTCCCGGGCCGAGGACGCCCGCGCCACCCTCGCCTCCCTTGCCGGTGGCGGCCACACCCTCGTCGGCGGCGACCTCGCCGACCCCGTGGCGGCGGCCGCCGTGGCGGACGCGGCGGCCGATGCCCTCGGCGGCATCGACGTCCTGGTCAACAACGCGGCGGTCAACGTACGCCACCCCCTGCCCGAGACCCCGTACGACGAGTGGGTGGCGGTGTGGCAACGGCACGTGTCCGTGAACCTGCTCGCCACCGCGAACCTCAGCCACCTCGCGGCACGACGGATGATCGACCAGGGCACCGGCGGCCGCATCGTCAACATCGGCTCCCGGGGAGCCTTCCGGGGCGAGCCCGACCACCCCGCCTACGGGGCGACGAAGGCCGCGGTCCACGCGCTCGGCCAGTCCCTGGCGGTGTCCCTGGCCCCGTACGGCATCGCCGTCGCCTCGGTCGCGCCCGGCTTCTTCGGGACGGAACGCGTCGCCCCGCGTCTGGAGGGCCCGGAAGGCGCCGCCATCCGTGCGCAGAGCCCGTTCGGCCGGGTTGCCGACCCGTCGGAGATCGCCGCGGCCGTCCTCTGGCTCGCCTCCCCGGCGGCCGAATGGTCCTCGGGTGCGATCCTGGACCTGAACGGAGCTTCGCACCTGCGTAGTTGAGCCGTTGAGCAGCGCCGGTCGGCGGGCGCGGTCCCGCAACCCTGGCGGGACGCCGGCGCGGGGACCCGGGGGACGTGCGACGTGTGCGGCGCCTAGGATGCGGAGGTGGGCGGGGCCGTAGCGCAGAGGTCGACGCGCGTGGTCTCCAAAATCATGAGGACGCCGGTTCGAATCCGGCCGGCCCCGCCCCGCCCCGCCTCCTCCGCCCCTTGACCGCGGGCCCCGTTGCCCGCGGCACGGCGCCGTCGCGCCTCGCGGCAGTCCACTTGTCCACGCCGCCGCTCGTGCTCGGGGATGGGTTCCGTGGTGCAGGGCCGCCGGCAGGTCACCGGCAAGGCCGAGATGAACGTGATCAACTACAGCTACGGGGACTCCGGTCTGCCCACCTGGGGCTACCAGATGGAGGTCTCCGCCTACCGCGGCTGGGGCGACGCCATGAAGGCCTCCCTCGGCGGCAAGGCCACGAAGAACGGCGCCTGCAAGGTCACCGAGTGGAAGTTCCCCACCAAGAAGCTCGCCCCTCTGAACTCGTGGAAGCTCGGGGAGTCGTTCTTCGACACCACCGCCACCCGGACCGGGGCGATCGGCCGCTGCGCCACCACCTGGACGCTCACCTTCACCAACGCCCCCTACACGCCGGCCACCACGAAGGTCACGCTGAACGAGTTCCGCTGCGACAACGCCACCGCCGGCCGCCCCCGCGTCGGCTGCGTCGTCCCCTGGTACGCCTCCCCGATGATCTACAGCAAGGCCGGCGCGCCCCAACTGGCCTCCCACATCACCCGCGCCCAGCGCTCCGGGCTGCCCGGCGCGACGTTCGACAGGCCGTTGACCCGTACGACGACGGAGTCGGTCCGCAGGCTGAACCGGGACCGGGCCTGCCCGCCGCGGGAGACCCGCCCGCGGGGCAAGACGTGCGACGAGTACCCGCTGGCCACCTCGCAGCAGGGCATGTCCGCCGGGGGCCAGCGCCGCACCTTCCCCGGCTGCTCCGTCCGCGGGGTGCCCTCGCGGAGCGGGCCGAAGGGCGCGAGCGCGTGCTACATCGCCGAGGGCGACCAGAACTACCAGGGCGGGGTGACCACCAACTTCTACCGGGCCGAGCGCGTCCTGCAAGGTGACCCCTTCCGCGTCCTCATCGGCCGCTAGAAAGGTCCCACAGCCGGGCCCAGGGCAACGGCCGGGGCCAGGACGAGGACGAAGGACCAGGAGGAGAACGAAGGCGCGGGCGTGTGCGGCGGATCCGTCCTCGCGCCCGCGCCCGCGCGGCCGTCGAGCGCTAGGCTCGCCCCCATGGACATGTCGTTAGCCGTATCCGTCAACGACGGGCTGTTCTCCATCTCGGACGGGGAGACCGTCGATGTGAACTCCACTCGCTGGTCGAACGGGCTGCTCGCACCGATGGACTCCGGAGCCTGGATCCTGACCGGCATCCACACCGGGCCCGTGAGCGTGCGCACGCAAGTCCTCGACCAGGCGCCCCCGGTCGAGACCGGCTCGTGGGAGGAGATCGTCGAGGCCAGCGTCCACTCGCCCGACGGCGCCATGTTCGTCGACCCCGGCTACGTCACCGACGAACTGCCGTACCTCACCGCCCGGGGCCCCGGTTGGTACCGCCTGCGCGTCCACGCCACCGGCCGCACCCACAACCCCGACGGCACCGACCACGATCCCGTCGAGCAGTACCTCATCACCGCCTGGCCGCAGGAATGGACCGAACAGGCGGTCCACCTCACCAGCACCGCCATCGAGGACGCGCTCGCCGCCCACGCGGGGGAACCCCGCGGGAAGCCGGCAGCCCCCGCACCCGCAGCCGGCGTCTCCGCCGAACGCGCCCGCCTCCTGCGCCACCTCGGCCGCGAATGACTTCGAACGGCCCACCTGACCCCGTCTGACCGCCGGCACCGCGACGCCCACGCCGTTCCCCCCGGCCGATGCCGTGCGGCTGCCGTCCCGCCCGCCGCACGCGTGGCAGCGGTCGCAGCCGCGCAGCCTGCGGAGCGCGGGACCGGTGTCCCGGGAGGCGCCGTAGCCCGGTCGGAGGCGGCCTTGCGGGGCGTGCCGGGGGGTGCGCGGCGTGTCCGGTGGCACGGCGCATCGGCCGCGTGCTCCCTTGGGAACGTCGGCCTGTCGCGCAGGCCGGTGCGAACGGAGGTCCGTATGACGGAATCCTACGCGGGCACCTACTACCCGCAGTTGCGCGAGGTCCTCGACCCCCGGTACTCCGGGCTCTCCGACCGGGAGTTGGAGGAGGCCTTCGCTGACGCGTTCGGGGAGGGCACGCCCGCCGAGTACGAGGAATTCTTCGGCGGCCTCGGCAGGACCCTGGAGAAGGCGGCCAGGCAGGTCGGCAGAGTCGCCTCGGCGGCCGGTCCGGGCATCCTCCGCGGGGCCGCGGCAGGCAGTGCCCTCGGTCCCTTCGGGGCGCTCGGCGGCGCGTTGCTCGGTGGTACGGGGTCGGCGCTCCAGCAGTACGGGGGCCGTGAGGGCCGCGGCGTGGGCGCCGGAACCGGTAGTGCCCTGGGCGCCGCGGGCATGCTCGCCGGCCGTGGCGGAACGCCCCCCGGCCTCCCGGGCCCGGCGACGGCAGGCGCGGGCTCCGCCACCTCCGCGCTGTTGGCCCTGCTCGGCCGGCCCGAGTGGACCCGGGCGCTGGCCGCGCTCGCCTCCGGCAGCACGGCCCCCGTGGCCGTGGGGCAGCAGGGCGTCCCGGTGCGGGCCGGAACCTTCGCGGGCCTGCTCGGCGCACTGGCCCGGCAAGCCGGTGCGGAGTGGACGGAGTCCGTCGGCCGGGCCGAGGGGGCCGAGGGCGAGGAGCGGGCTGGTGGTCTCCTGCGCCTGCTCGCCGAGTCCGAGGGGCACGGCCCCGGGGGTCCGGCACCGGGCGGCGGGTGCGGCTGCGGGGGGAACGCGCGGAGCACGCGCTTCGCCGGCGCCGGCGACACCGGCGCGCACGGCCGTGACGACCACTCCGGCTCCGACGGGGCGCCCCTCGCGGACCCCGGCCACGACGAGTTCCCCTTCGACGGTTCCGAGTTCGACGAGTCCGAGTCCGAGTCGGGATACGAGTACGACGAGTCGGACTACTACCACCTGTCCCGCGACGACCAGTTCGGCGAGGACGCCGCGTACGAGGACGCCGCGTACGACGACGCCGCGTACGACGACGCCCTGACGGACGCCGAGGACTTCGAGGCCCGGTTCTACGATCTGGTCAACACCCGGTGACCGTGTCGCCGCAGATGCTCGAGATGTTGCAGCGCCACTTCTCGGGGGACGCGGCCGCCGATGGCCGGATCGCCGCGGACAGCCCCGCGGCCCAACTGGCCCAGCTGCTCGGCGAGCGCGAGGCGCGGTTGCAGCAGGAACTGGCGGAGGCCGAGGAGGCCGAGCGCCGGGCGGCCGAGGACGCCCGGCGGCTCGCAGGCCGTGAGGAGCGGGCCGCGGCGGTCCGCCGGCACGTTGCCGAGCTCACCGCCCAACGGGACGCCGCGTACGAGCTGCTGGACGACCTGGCGGCCGCGCTCGGCGCCTGCCCCGCCTGCTTCGGCGCGGAGCACACCTGCCGCTGGTGCCGCGGGCGGGGCGCGCCCGGCTTCACCACCCCGGAGCCGGCCCTCTTCGCCCGCCTGGTACGCCCCGCGGTCGCCGTACACGCCCGCCTCCACCGGCGTGTTCCCCCCACCCGTCCCACCGAACCACCACCCCCGCGCGAAAGGACCCACCCATGAGCGGGTACGACGAGCTCGACACCCTGCTGGACGGCCTCGACTTCGACGAGTTCGACGAGGGCTCCCCGGGCCGCCGCAGCATGCGAACGCCCTCCCGGCGCAGCAGCTTCACACCGAGACATACGCCGGCGCCCGCGAGCCAGAGCCAGGTGCAGAGCAGCGTCCGCAACCTGGACAGCAAGATCGAGACCCTGGGCAACGCGGTCAAGTCCCTGGAGGCACGCACCGATTCGCTCACCGCCAGCCAGAACCGGCTGGCCGCGACCGTCCGCAAGGAGGCCGAGGAGCGCAAGAAGGGCTCGGACGTGATCCGGGCGGACCTCCAGCAGACCAAGATGCTCACCCTGCTCCTGCCGATGCTCACCCAGGAGTCGGTGGACGCCTCCGTCGGCAGCAAGCAGGTCAAGGTGGTCACGCAGTCGCAGAACCAGTTCTCCACCCTCCTGCCGCTGCTGCTCCTCATGCCCGGCATGAGCGGGGGCGACGCCGGCAAGGGCGGACTCGGCGGCGACATGATGACGAACCTGCTCCTCCTGTCGATGCTGACCAAGAAGTGAGGCGCAGATGGACACGTTGACCTTCGGACCCGCCACGGGTCAGACCGGCGGCCAGGTGGGCGTCCCCGACCTGATGGGACGCAAGCGCGGCGAGGCCGAGCAGCGGCTCAGGACACTCGGACTGGTCCCCCAGTTCCACGAGATCATCACCGAGGGCGCCAAGGACACCGTCTTCCGCCTCGACCCCTCTGCCGGTGCGATCGTCGAGGCGGGCTCGACGGTGACCGTTCACGTGATCTCCACGGCGCCCAGCCCCGTCGACCTCGACCGCCGGCTGGTGGAGCTGACCGAAGCGGTCAGGTCACTGGAGACCGAGGCCGAGGCGAAGAAGCGCTACGAGGACCTGCTCAAGAAGCTGGGTGAGCTCAAGGGGGTCGTACCGTCCCGCCCCCCGGCCTCGCCGGGCAAGCCCTAGAGACCGGGAAAGTCCTGGCGATCGGGAAAGTCCTAGCGATCGGAGCGGCCGAGGATGGATCCGGCGCTGTACGAGTTGGCCCGCCACGGCCCCGACGACGAGGTCGGCGTCATCGTGCGGTTGCGGGATCCGCAGCGGCCACCCGCGTCGGTGCGGGTCGTCAACACCTTCGGTGACATCGCCACGGTCCGGGTGCGCCGCAGGGACATCCCGGACCTGTGGGCCGACCCCGGGACCCTCAGTGTCAAGGCGCCGCACCTGTACGCCCCGGACGTCGAGGCACCGGAGCACGACGCCCCGCACCGCGCGGCCCCGACGGGGGCCGGGGCGGTCGAGCACCGGCACCGGGGGCCGCAGCCGGCCGAGACCGGTCGCGGGGTCGTCATCGGCATCGCCGACTGGGGCATCGACTTCGCCCACCCCGACTTCCGCCGTCCGGACGGGACGTCACGGCTACTGGCGCTCTGGGACCAGCGCCCGGTGGACCACCGGGACCCCGGGCACCCGGCCTGGAACCCCGGGCACCGGGCCTGGGATCCCGGGTATCCGGCCCATCCCGGAGATCCCGGAGATCCCGGAGGTCCCGGGGATCACGGCCGGATCCGGGGCCTGCCCGGCCCGAGCGGCACCGGACGGCTGTTCACCTCCGCCCACCTCGACGCGGCCCTGCGCCGGCCCGACCCGTACCGCGCCCTGGGGTACCACCCCGCCGACTTCGACCACGGATCCGGCGCGCACGGCACCCACACCCTGAGCATCGCGGCCGGCGGAGGCCTGGCCGGGGGGCCGCCGGGTGTCGCGCCGGAGGCCGCGATCGTCGCCGTCAGCCTGCCCGGCCGGGCCGGAACGGGGGGCGTGCCACTGGGCAGTTCCGGCGACATCCTCGACGCCTGCGCGATGATCTTCGAGACGGCGGGGGACCGCCCGTGCGTCATCAACCTGAGCCTGGGCCGGCACGCCGGCGAGCACACCGGCCGCCAACTGCTGGACCAGGCCCTCGACCACCTGGTCGGCACGGCGAAGGGCCGTGCGATCGTGCTGAGTTGCGGCAACTACTTCCAGCGCCGCACGCACGCCTCCTGGCGGCTGCGCCCGGGGGAGGAGCGGACCTTCCGCGTCGAGGTGGACCCCGCCGACCGGACCGCCAACCAGGTCGACATCTGGTACCCCGGCCGGGACCGGCTGACCGTCACCGTGGCCACCGCGGACGGCGCCCACCGGCAGTCGGTACCGCTGGGCGGCCGCGGCGCGGTACGGATCGGGGGCCGGGAGACCGGGCGCATCCACCACCGGGCCTGCGACCCCAACAACGGCGACCACCAGATCGCCCTCTTCCTGGACCCCGCCCCCCACGTGACCGGCTGGGACGTCACCCTGCGCGCCGACGACGTGGTCGACGGCCGGGTGCACGCCTGGATCGAGCGCGACGGCGGCTGCCGCAGTTGCCAGGCGCACTTCGGTGACGCCGACGTCGACACCGACACCACGCTCGGCACCCTGGCCAACGGCTTCCGCACGCTCACGGTCGGTGCGTACGACGCCCACGACGAAGGCCGGCCGCCGGCACCGTTCTCCTCCTGCGGTCCGACGCGCGACGGACGCCAGAAGCCCGACCTCGCGGCGCCGGGCGTGCGGGTCACCGGCGCGAGGTCACGGCCGCGCGACGGCGCGGGCGGCCCGGCGTACGTGCGGATGTCGGGTACGTCCATGGCCGCCCCCGCGGTGACCGGCACCGTGGCGCTCATGTTCCAGGCGGCCGGCCGCCCGCTGGCCATCGAGGAGACCCGCCGGGCGCTGCTGGCCGGTTGCGAACCGCCCGGACCGGGCGTCGACCCGCGCCGGGTGGGCAGCGGCTACCTGCGGACCGACCGTGCGGTCGCCGCGGTCCGCGCGCCCGGGGCCGGGCCCGCGGCGCCGGGAGTACCCCTCCTGCCCGCCCAGGCCGCCGGCCCGTGCCCCGCACCCGACCTCGCGCGCATGGCGCAGCCGCAGCCCGTGCCGGAGCCGGAGCCCGATCCGACGGCGCGACGTCTGCCGGAGCCGATGTCGGAAGCGGCCGGCCCGGCCGCGGTGCCCGGCTGTGGGGAGCCCGTGGCCGCCGGCGCGCGGCCGGCCGTGCTCCGGACCGGGTCGCGGCACCCCGCGGTGGGCGACGCGCAACGCCTCCTCAACGCCTTCGGGGCACGCGAACTCCGCTCCGGGCGGCTGGGGTTGCCGTACGTCCCGCTGGTGGTGGACTGCGCGTTCGGCGACCGCACGTACGCCGCCGTCCTCGACTTCCAGAGGCGGGTCTTTCCCGACCGGCCGAGGGAGCACGACGGGCGGATCGGCCCCAGGACCTGGGCCGCGCTCGAAGCGGCCCTCAAAGTGCCGATCACCCTCCCGGCCGACCCCTGCGCCCCGTCCAGGATGAAGGTCGCAGTGATCGGCGGCGGTTTCGCCGGGCTCGCGGCGGCCTGGTGGCTGACCGCGGCCGGCGTCCAGGTCACCCTGTTCGAGGCGGCCAAAGAGCTCGGCGGCAGGGTGCGCACCGACCGGTCCCTGATCCCCGGCAAGGTCCTCGAGGCCGGCGCAGAGCTGATCGGCGAGAACCACGTGGCATGGCGGGCCCTGGCCAAGGCCTTCGGCCTCACCCTGGAGAAGATCACCAGCAAGGAAGACTACGGCCGCATGAAGCCGCCGCTCGAGGTGCGCCTGCGGTTCGGCAGCCACGACCTCACGGAACCCGAGCAGAAGAAGCTCGCGGCGGACCTCCGGCCGGTGCTGCGCAGGATCGGCGCGGAGGCCCGCGCGGTCGACGCCCGGCGCCCCTGGACCAGCCGGGACGCGGCGAAACTGGACGCCATGTCGCTGTCGGACCGGCTCGACGACACGGACATGTTCGGCCGGGCCTCCTCTCCGGCCCGGCACTTCTTCGAGTTCGTGACGGAGAACGACCAGTGCGTGCCGGTGGCGGACCAGAGCTACCTCGGCTTCCTGGCCGCGGTGAAGGCCCACTCCTATTTCGGGGACATGCTCGCCTACTGGAGCCTCACCGAGACCCGTCGCTGCCAGGGCGGCAACGACAGGCTCGCGGCCGCGCTCGCGGGGAGCCTGACGGGCATCCGGCTCGACACCGAGGTCACCGCCGTGGAGGCGCGGACCGGCGGGATCCGTGTCACCTCCCTGTCGGGCGGGAGGGCCGCGACCGCCGACTTCGATTACGCGATCATGGCCGCCCCGCCGGCCGTCTGGCCGACGGTCACCGGCCACACGCCCTTCGTACCGGCCGACTACACCATGCAGCACGGGCCCTGCGTGAAGTTCCTCAGCACGTTCGACGACGACATCTGGACCAAGGACGGGCTGGCCCCGACGGCGCTCTGGGACCAGCTCGGCAGCGTGTGGGAGGGCACCGACAACCAGCACACGCCGCCTGCGGGCCGGTGCCTGACGGTGTACTCCGGCGGCGGCTACGTGCTGGACCCCACGAAGTACCAGGCGCGGTTGCCCCTGCTCTACCCGCGCTACCCGGCCGAGTTGAAGAAGACCCTGATGGCCGACTGGCCCAAGGAGCCCTTCATCCGCACCGGTTACTCGGTCCCCGGCAAGAACCAGGTCACCACGGTGGCGAAGAACCTGAGCGGCTCCTACGCGGGACGGTTGTTCTTCGCCGGTGAGCAGGCCTCACCGGGCTTCTTCGGCTACATGGAGGGGGCGTTGCAGTCCGGGCTGCTCGCCGCCTTCCGGGTGGGAGCGGCCTGGCGGGCTTCCTGCGGCCGGCCCCCGGTGACCCCCGAGGACGTTGCGCAACTGGCCGTGTTCATCGGCACGGAAGCGGCGGAGAGTGAGGCGAACATGATCGGGCCCGGTGGGCTGAGCGGCCTGCTGGCGCAGGCGGAGGCGGAGGCGGAGTACGGCGAAGCGGTCGGGCCCTGCCCCGACGTGCCCGTACCTCCCGCCGCCCGCCCGCGGCTGCTGAAGCGTGGTTCCGAGCACACGGCGGTGCGCGCGGCGCAGCGCCGCCTCAACGCGATCCACGCCGACGAGGTGGCGGCCGGCCGGCCGGGGATCCCCGGCGCGCCCCTGGTCGACGACTGCCAGTTCGCGAAGCACACGCACGACGTGGTGCTGGCGTTCCAGCGGATGGCCTTCCCCGGCAAGCCCGGGGAGCAGGACGGCGAGATCGGGCCGCACACCTGGGCGGCCCTCGATGCCGGACTCGCCCCCGTCACCGCCCCGCCGAGCCCGCCCATGTCCGCGGCCCGTCCGGTGACCCGGCCGTGCTGCATGCTCGAGTCGGGCTCGCTCGCGGGTGTGAGCACCTTCGGCGACCACGCCGACCGCACCCCGAGGACGGTGTACACGGGCAAGGCCGGTTTCGTGGACCTCGGCCACCTCTGGGACACCTGCGACGGCACGGCCTTCGCCTACCAGGAGATCCACCGTGCCGGCGGCCGCAAGGGCACCAAGGTCGGCACGGCGGAGGGCGGGGAGGCGGTCCTGACCTCCGACGCTCCGCGCACGGAGTGGATGGAGCTGGCGCGGTCCATCGCCTACGACGACGCCCTGGCGCACGAGATCGTCACCTACCCCCTCGGAGCCGGCGCGTGCGGCCGGCCGTGGATGGTCGGGCGGCACAACTCCTCCTTCTCGCCGGAGGACCTGTGCTCCAACTACCTCGGCACGCTGGTCGCCGAGCGCACCCTGAAGGCGGGCGGCCCCTTCGTCGCCGAGGCCGAACGCCAGGTCGCCGCCCTGCTCCTGTCCCTCGACGGCCAGTCGGACACCGAGACGCGGGCCGCCTTCGCGAAGATCTCGGGGCGGTGGGTCGACTCGACGCTGTCCTTCACGGACGCGTGCTTCCTCAAGCGGCGCAACTTCAGCTCCGTACCGTGGAAGGCGGGACACAAGAGCGATGCGCCCACGCCCGCGTTCGTGGTCAGACCCTTCAAGCTCACCGCCACGTACGACTACACCCACCCGGGCGGGGTGTCCCGGGCCGACTTCGGGACGGCGATCGCCAAGATCAAGACGGCGGCGCGCACACAGTACGGACCCGACTTCGCCACCCCCTGACGGCCTACGATCGTGGCCATGACCTCCGCACTGATCCTCGTCGACCTGATGCCGCGCATCATCGCCCTCCCTCTGGCACCGCACTCCGGTGACGAAGTGCTCGTGCGCTGCCGCGCGTTGGCCGCGTCCTTCCGGGCCGACGGCCGACCGGTCGTGCTGGTCCGGGTGGAGCGCCCGAACGTCGCCGAACAGCCGCCGGGCAGCGACTTCGCCGACGACCTGGTGCAGGACGGCGACATCGTGGTGGTCAAGCGCACCGTCGGGGCGTTCTACGGCACCGACCTGGACGAGCAGTTGCGCAAGCGCGGTGTGGACACCGTGGTGGTCGCCGGGCTGGTCACCACGATGGGTGTCGAATCCACCGCACGGGCCGCGGCCGACCACGGTTACGAGCTGGAGTTCGTGGCCGACGCGATGTCCGGACTGGCCGCGGACGAGCACGAGTTCACCGTGGAGCGGAGCTTCCCCCGCTTCGGCGAGGTGCGGAACACCGCCGACTACTGCTGACGACTGCGGCGGGCGGCGCGTGCCTGCCGCGTCGGCCGCCGCTCCCGTTCGCCCTCAGTCCGCCCGGCGGCTCAGGCTCGTCATGGGTGAGCGGAGCGTCCAGCCCAGAGCCTCGTACAGGGCCCTTCCGTCGGGCGTGCCCACCAGTACCCCGTCCCGCGCGCCCGCCTCCCACGCGGCGTGCTGCAGCGTCCGCATGACCAGGGAGCCCAGGCCCCTGCGCCGCTGGTCCGGCGCGGTCTCGATCTGATCCGCCACGGCGGTGCGGCCGGCCAGGCCCGCCTGGCCCCTCGCGGCCAGCCGACCGTCCTCGGCGCGGACGAGGACCTTGAGCACCCCGCCCCTGCTCCAACTCGTCACGGTGTACCCGGCCGGCGGGGGCCCGACGGGTGCCGGGGCCAGCGGCAGGGTCATCAGGAATCCGGCGATGCCCGTCTCCCACTCGTCCCCCGCCCAGGGCCGCACCAGGTCGGCCGGGGCGAAGAGCTTGAGCCAGGTGCCCGGCGGCGCGCCGGCGGCGAGCGCGCGGACATCGGCCTCCTCGGGCAGGGGCAGGACGTGCCGGGCGACCTCCTTCGACAGTCCTACGGCGACGGTCCACCCCCACGGTTCCTCGACCGGATCGGCGGCGCCGCGTGAGACGGTCCACCCGTCGATCCACCGCTTCACCGAACTGACGAGCCGGTCCTCAGTCACGCTTCCCCCTATGTAACAAGCTGCTGCACGTTGGGGTCATTACATCATCCGCCGGCGGGGCGGCTGGCGGGCCCGGCGGTACGCCGGCGCGCCACCTGGGGAGGACGCCTCCTTCGTACGCCGTTCATACGGCTGTGACCTGCGCATTTCATACGGAGACGGGACCGGTCGGGTCTCGCCAAACCGGTGTCCGATTTCCGCCCTCGACCCCTTCTTCGGCGAATGGTCTATACCTCTGAAGCTACTGTGGGACCTCAGCAGGGGCGCGCAAGCAATTCAGCCGTGGGGGGCTCCATGACCGTGCACCATCTTCCGCAACCACCGTCCGACGACGAGCTCTACCGGTACTTCGGCCCGCAGCGGCGCTGGGTCCTCGTCGGCAGCTCGCTCGCCTTCGTCTTCACGGCGGCGACCATGCTCGCCTTCGCCCTGCGCACACCCGCGCTGTGGGCGTTCCTGGCGGTCCTGGGGCTCAACCTCGTCGCCCTGGTCCTCTCCTCCGTCAACAACCTCCGCCAGCGCCGCCTGACCCGCCGGTCCCACGAGGTCCTCGTCCACGCCTGGCAGCCCGTACGGGCGCCGAGCGTCGACCTCTACCTGCCGACCTGCGGCGAACCGCTCCCGGTCCTCGCCAACGCCTACCGTGCCGTCGCGGCCGTCGCCTGGCCGGGCGAGCTGACCGTGTGGGTCCTGGACGACGCCGACCGGCCCGACGTCGCGGCGCTGGCGGACTCGTACGGCTACGAGTACGTCGTACGCCCCGACCGCGGCCACCTCAAGAAGGCCGGCAACCTCAACCACGCGCTCACGCTCAGCAGTGCCGACCTCATCGCCATCCTCGACGCCGACTTCGCGCCCCGGCCCGACTTCCTGCACCATCTCGTTCCGTACCTCGCCGACCCCGGCGTAGGCATCGTGCAGAGCCCGCAGTGGTTCGACACCGACGAGGCCATGGGCTGGATCGAGCGCGCCGCCGGCGCCGCCCAGGAGTGGTTCTTCCGTTGGATCCAGCCGTCCCGCGACGCGAGCGACGCCGCCATCTGCTGCGGCAGCAACGCCGTCTACCGGCGGACCGCCATCGACGCCGCCGGAGGCTTCGCCCGGCTCGACCACAGCGAGGACCTGTACACCGGACTCGCCCTGCACGCCCGGGGGTTCCGCACCCTGTACGTGCCGGTGCTCGTCGCCAAGGGCACCTCGCCCGACGAGCTCACCGCCTTCGTCAACCAGCAGTACCGGTGGGCCATGGGCAACCTGCACCTGATCGGCACCCCGGTGCTGCGGCAGATGCGCGCCCCCTGGCGGATGCGGCTCTGCTTCTACGAGGGCGTCGTCGGCTACCTCACCACCGCCGTGAACACCTTCGCGGCCCCGCTGCCGCCGCTGGTGATGATGTTCTGGTACCCGGACCACATCCGCCCCTGGCACGTGCTGCCGCTGCTCGCACCCCTGTGGCTGTGGCACGTGCTGCTGCCCCGGATCAGCCGCACCCGCTGGCGGGTGGAGGTCATCCGCGCCAACGTCCTGACCAGCGTGGCGGCCGCGACCGCCTTCCTGCACACGCTGCGCGGGCGCAGCGCCGCCTGGGTGCCCACCGGGGTGCGCGGCAGGGGCGCCCGCGGCGGCATGGCCCGCCGGGTGGCGGGTGTCTCCCTGCTCTGGCTCGTCGCGTCGAACGGCGCTGCCGCGGTCGGTCTCGCGCTGGCCGTCGCCCGCAACGGCTGGGAGCCGAACTGGGGCCTGCTGCTCTACCTGTCGGTGCAGTGCCAGATCAACGGGCCGCTGGTCCGCGACCTGGCGGTCGAACTGCACCGCGGGGCGTCCCGCACGTCCCGGACGTCCCCGGTGTCCGGGGCCACCTCGCTAGCTCCGGACCCCGAGGCGGCCGGGGTGATCGGCGCGTCCGGGCCGGTCGGCCGACTGCGGCGCGCGCCGGCCGGCCGTACGCCGACGGCACCGCGTCCGCGTACGGGCGTGCTGCCGCGCCGCTGGCCCGAGACCGTCGCCGCCTCCGCCGTCCTCCTGCTCACCGGGCTGCTGGCGTCCGGCTGGGTGGACCCGATGCTCCCGTGGCTGGGCTGAGACCGGCCGGGTCGCCTCCAGGCGATCGAGAAGAATCGATCCCGCATCACCGAAAGGCCTCATGACCATGGCTTTCCCCGTGGCACCCGGCCCGCGCGGCCCCGTGGCCGCGACGCCGCCCGTCGACGTGACGCCGGCCCCACCAGGTTCCGGAACGGAGTCCGGACCGAGCCCGCACCGCTCCGCGTTCCGGCCCGACATCGAGGGCCTGCGCGCGGTCGCGCTGCTCTCCGTGCTCGCCTTCCACGCCGGACTCCCCGGCGCGGCAGGCGGGTTCGTCGGCGTGGACGTCTTCTTCGTCATCTCCGGGTACCTGATCACCGGCCTGCTGGTCCGCGAGGCGATCGCCACCGGTCGGATCCGGCTCGGCGACTTCTTCTCCCGCCGCGCCCGCCGGCTGCTGCCGTCCGCCGCCGTCGTCCTCGCCGCGGTCGCCGCGGCCGGCGCCTGGCTCACCGTGCCGCTCCAGCGCGCCGACCTCGAACAGGACGTCCTGGCGAGCGCCCTGTCCGCGGCCAACTGGCGGTTCGTGGCCCAGCGGACCGACTACCTCGAGGCCGGATGCGCCCAGAGTCCGCTGCTGCACTTCTGGTCCCTCGCCGTCGAGGAGCAGTTCTACCTGGTCTGGGGACCGCTCACGGCCCTGCTGGTGCTGCTCTTCGGCACGGCGCGGGCCGTCCGCCGCGGGCGCACCGTCCGGCTGCTGGTCGCCCCGGCCGCGGCCCTGCTGGCCGTCGTGTCGTGCACGATCGCCGTCCACTGGACCGACCACTCGGCCTCGCTCGCCTACCTCGGCACCCCGTCACGGGCCTGGCAGTTCGGCGTCGGTGCCCTGCTGGCGCTGCTGCCCTGGCACCTCGTGCCCGGCCCGCGCCCCCTGCGGCTCCTGTGCGGCTGGGCCGGCGCCGCGGCGATCGTGTGGTGCGTGGCGGCCTACGACTCCTCGACCCCGTACCCGGGTCGGGCGGCGCTGGTGCCGACGGCGGGCGCCGCGGCCGTGATCCTCGCGGCGATACCCGGCCGCGGCGAACGCTTCGCGCACGGCGGGCGGTTCGGCATCGGACGGATCCTGGCCCACCGGGCTCCGCGGGCCCTCGGCCGCCTCTCGTACACCCTGTACCTGTGGCACTGGCCGGTGCTGGTGCTGGCCGGGTCGCGGTTCGGGGAAGCGCTCGGCGCCCCGCCCGGCGGCCCGCTGGGCTGGCCGGTGAAGACGGTGCTGACGCTGGCCGCGGTGCTGCCCGCGTACGCCACGACGCGCTGGGTCGAGCGACCGCTGCGGCGCAGCCGCACCGTGTCCGCGCACCCGCGGCGCGGACTGTCGGTCGGCGTCTCGGCCGTCGTGTTCCCGATCGTGCTGGCGCTGGTCGTGGGCAGTACGGCGGTGCGGCAGCTGGGTCCGGGCGCCGCGGTCGACCCCGCGGGGCTGCCGCCCGGCGCCGCCTCCGGCCCGTCGCTGCTGGCCCGCACCCCGGGGGTGCCCCTCGCCGACGGCCCGGTGCTGCCGGGACCCGCACAGGCCCGCGGGGACTTCCCCCCGGACGGCGCCTGCGAGGTCGCGCCGGCCGTGACCCGCAGCCCGCAGTGCCTGTTCGGGAACGTGACCAGCCCCGACCGGATCGTGCTGCTCGGCGATTCGCACGCCGGCCAGTGGTTCTCGCCGCTGCTGGCCCTGGCCGCCCGCCGCGGCTGGGCGCTCCAGGAGTTCGTCAAGCAGGGCTGCCCGCTGCCGCAGCTCGCGGTCCGCAACCCGCAACTGGGCCGCGGCTACCGGGAGTGCGACACCTGGCGGGCGGACACCCTGGAGCGGCTGCGCACCGGGCCCCGGCCCCGGCTGATCGTCATCGGCTCGCTCAACCGGTACACCGCCGACCCGCAGCGCCTGCTGGCCGGCTGGGAGACGACGCTCGCCCCGCTGCGGGCGCTCGGCGCGCCGATCGTCTACGTCGAGGACACCCCGGTGCCGGGCACGGACATCCCGGCGTGCGTCTCGGGCAGCCCGGACTCCCCGGGCGACTGCGCGTTCAGCCGGGCGGACTCCCGGCAGCCCGATCCGCTGGCCCGCCGGATCGCGTCGGGCGCCCTCCCCGGCGTACGCAGCATCAGCGTCAACCCGGTGCTGTGCCCGGGAAGCGGCCCGACCTGCCCGGCCGTCGTGGACCGCATCCTGCTCTACCGGGACGACTCCCACCTGACGAACGCGGCGGCGGTCGTCCTGACACCCCGGTGGGAACGGCTCCTGACGGAGTCCGGCGTGCTGCCGGCCGCGGGCCCGGCCGGCACGCCGGACACGCCGCCGGGGCCAGGTACGGCCGGCGGCACCGGCCCGGGTACCGGCGCCGGGGGGCGGCCCGGCCCGGACGGCTGGATCCGCCTGCTGCAGGACGACTTCGACGGCCCGGCGGGCAGCCCGCCCTCGGCCGCGAACTGGGTCCACGACGTCGGGACCTGCTACCCGGGCTGCCCGGCACCGCAGTGGGGCACCGGCGAGGTCGAGACGATGACCGACTCGACCGACAACGTCCGCCTGGACGGCAGGGGAGTCCTGGAGATCGTCCCCACCCGCAGGGACGGCCGCTGGAGTTCGGGGCGCATCGAGACCCGGCGCTCGGACTTCGCGGCACCGCCCGGCGGCGTCCTGCGCGTGGCGGCGTCGCTCGCGCTACCGGACGTCACCGGCGCGAAGGCGGCGGGATACTGGCCCGCGTTCTGGACCCTCGGCGCCCCGCTGCGCAACGGCTACACCGGCTGGCCGGCCATCGGCGAGCTGGACGTCATGGAGGCCGTCAACGGCCGCGCCACCGTCTTCGGGACCATGCACTGCGGGGTCGCCGCCGGCGGCCCCTGCCGGGAGCCGGCGGGCCTGGGCTCGGGCCCGCAGCCCTGCTCCGCCTGCCGCACGGCCTTCCACACGTACGCCGTCGAGGTCGACCGGTCGCCCGGCGCCGAGGAGGTGCGCTGGTACCTGGACGGCAGGGTCCACCACCGGGTCACGGCCCGGCAGCTGCCCGCCGAGACCTGGCGGCGGGCGATCGACCACGGCCTGTTCCTGATCCTCGACGTGGCCGTCGGGGGCGGCCTGCCGCACGCCGACGGCGCCACGCCCGGACCCGCCACCGAACCGGGCCACCCGCTGCGCGTCGACCACGTCACGGTCGCCGTACGGAAGGCGGCCGCCCCTCAGTGACCGCTGACGGGCGGTCATCCGGTCCGGGCCTGTCGCAGTGGCTGTGGCGGCTCGGGCTCGCGGCCCACGGGGTGGCCGGGTGGAGGGGCGGGACAGGGGTGGAGGAGTCAGGTCAGCAGGCGCAGGGACGTCGCCGCGATGCCCAGTCGTACGCTCTGGCCCCAGGTCAGGTGCAGCGCATCGGCCTCCATCCCGTCGCCGAAGACCACGATCCGGTCCGACTCCACGGTCAGTCGCAGCCCCTGGTCCCGCTCCAACTGGCCGGTCACCCTGGAGGTCCCGGTGGCGGGCGACGGCCAGGCCTCGCGCACGAACCACAGGAGCCGGCGGTCGCACGGTGCGGGAAGTGGTGCGGTGCTGCCGCGCTCCAGCCACAGGGAGCGCAGCCAACCGGTGGCTCCGGTGCCGGTGCCGACGAGCACCCCGGAGGACGCCTGGGCCTCGCCCGGGCCCTGCTCGCCGTCGGGTCCCAGGCGGTAGCGGACCGTCTGATGGCCGGGCGGGCCCAGGTAGATCTCGTTGAGCGCGAGCAGGCGCTGGGTGTCGTCGGCGACGGCCTCGACCATGGTCAGGTCCTCCGTCCGCCCCCCGGCGGTCGCGGCGCGCAGCAGGGCGGCCGTGTCGGCGCAGCGGTGACGGACCAGGATCCCGGGGTTGCGCCCCGGGTCGGTGTCGATGCCGACCACCGGCTGTCCGGTGAGGTACTTCGCGGTGTTGGCGACCAGGCCGTCCTGCCCGACCACGACCACCACGTCCTCCGGCGCGAAGAGGAAGCGGTCCAGGTCCGCCCGCTCCACCTGGGAGCTGCGCCAGGTGAGGGGTACCGCCGCCGCCACCTCCCGCAGCGCCTGCCGGGTCCGGCCGTGGCGGTCGACCACCTCCTCGATCGAGCGGCCACGGCTGGAGAGGAAGAACGCGGCCTGCCCGTGCGTGCCGTGCCGGTCGATCAGTTCCTCGTACTCGGTCCTGCGGTGCACGAGCACCGCGCGCGGGGCCAGGCTCACGCGTCGGCTCCGGATCCGGGGCGCCCGAGCCTGCTGAGGAGGCCGGTGAGGACGTCCGGGGACAGCGTGATGCTCTCGACCCGCGGCAGGTTCTCCGCCAGCCGGGTCGCCGCCAGGGCGTACAACGTGCCCGGGCCGGCTTCGCCGTGCACCTGCAGCCAGGCGGCCTGGGCCTCGGCGCGGGCCGATCCCGTCGCGCGTGCCGCCTCGGCGTCCGCGCGGGCCAGGCGGACCTTGCGCGCCGCCTCGGCCTCGGTCCGTACGCTGTCGGCCGCTGCCTTCTCCTCGGCCTCGCGACGCGCGTTGACACCGCGCTGCTCGACCAACTGCTCCTCGCGCCGGGCCAGTTCGATCTGACTGGCCAGCTCGTTCTCGGCGATCGCCCGCTCGCGCTCGACGGCGACGGCCCGCCGTTCGTACGTGGCCCGGTCCGCCTCCTGCTGGATCTGCTCGCGGGCCGGGGTGCGCAGGGCGCGCTCCACCTCGGCCTCGGGCCGGATCGCGACGACGCGTACGGCCACCACGTCGAGGCCGGTGGCCGGGAGCCTGGGTTCGGCGGCGAGACCGGTGGCGACGCTCTTCCGTACGGAGGCGACGCCGTCCACCAGGGCGACGGCCAACGGGGTCCGGGCCAGCACGTCCAGCGCGTGCTGCTGCGCGGTCTCGGTGAGGAGGGTGGAGATCTGCTCCAAGGGGGCGCCGCGCCAGCTGCCGGTGTCCGGGTCGACGGAGAAGTCGAGCCGGTCCGCCGCCTCGGCCGGATCGCTGATCCGGTAGGTGACGGTGGCCTGCACGGTGACGTCCTGGAAGTCGGACGTACGGGCGTGGAAGGCCATGGCCAGCTCCCGGTCGTCGACGGGCACTTCGGACAGCGCCGCCGACAGCGACCGGTACCAGAAGCTGAGCCCTCGGCCGTCGTGGACGAGCCGACCGCGCTTGTGGTGGCGGATGTGGGCGGTGGGCGCGGAGCGCAGATGGCGCCAGCCGAAGCGCCGGGTGATGTCGGCCATGGAGGACCCCCTGTTTCGTCAGTGTGACGATAATCGGGAGTATCGATATCGTCAAGGGGACGAAAAGGGGAAGGGTCCGGGGCCATGGCCGCCCGGTAGGACGGACGATGAGTCAACCCGCGGATCCTGGGCAGGCGAGCGCCATGACGACGCAGTCGTTCTTCCGCTACCGGGCCACGAGCCCAAGGAGGTTCACAGACATGGTCCCGCTGCTCCTCGTTCTCCTCCTCGCGCTGATCCTCTTCGGCGTCGGCTTCGCCGTGAAGGTTCTGTGGTGGGTCGCCGTCGCGGTCCTCGTCCTCTGGCTGCTGGGCTTCATCGCCCGCCCCGCGGGCAGCAACGGCCGCTGGTACCGGTGGTAGCCGCGGCAGCGTGGACACCACCCGGGCAGAACCGCCGAGAAAGGACCGCGCGTTCATGACGACGACATCTGGATCCGCCGCCTCCCCGCCAGCCACCCCGCGGCCGAGGACCTGACGGGCTCCGGGGTGCAGGCCCCCTCGACGGCGGCATCGGCAGGGTCGACACGCGATCGAACGGGACCGGCGCGGGCCGGAAGTGGGGGACACCGGCCCGCGCCGGGCGCGCAGGCGGGGCCCGACAACCGATGCGATCAAGCCACGCTTCCGTCACCCGACCGGCTCAGCAGGACCTAGAGTGTGCGCGTGACGGAGCAGCAACCCGAACTCATCGCCGGCCGGTACCAGCTGGTGGAACGCATCGGCCAGGGCGGCATGGGCCGGGTGTGGCGCGGCCTCGACCAGCACCTCTTCGGACGTGAGGTCGCGGTCAAGGAGATCCTTTTTCCGCCAGGCATGGACGACGCCGACCGCGCCGCGCTGGTCCGCCGGTTCGTCGGCGAGGCCCGCGCAGCGGTCACGCTCAGCCACCCGGGGATCATCACCATCCATGACGTCGTGGAGCACAACGGCGTCCCCGTCATCGTGATGGAGCTGGTCCGCGGGCAGTCCCTGGCCGCCGTCATCCGCCGCGACGGGCATCTCACCGTGCGGCGGGTGGCCGAGATCGGCGCCGCCGTGCTCGATGCGCTGGCCGAGGCGCACGGCGCGGGCATCGTCCACCGTGACATCAAGCCGGACAACGTCCTCCTGACCAAGGACCGCGTCGTCCTGACCGACTTCGGCATCGCCCACCTCGCGGACACCGCCACCAGGCTGAGCCGGAGCGGGAGCGTCATCGGCACGCCCCACTACATGCCGCCGGAACAGCTGGAGGGCAGGCGCCCGACCCCCGCCAACGACCTGTGGGCACTCGGCGCGACCCTCTACCACGCCGTCGAGGGGCACCCGCCGTTCGACGCGGAGGGACTCCACGCCCTCGCCGTGGCCGTCTTCACCCGACCGCACCGGCCGGCGGTCCGCGCCGGCTCACTCGCGCCCGTACTGGACGCGCTCCTCACCAAGGACCCGGCGCAGCGCGTCGGCGCCGGCGAAGCAGCCGAGATGCTGGCATCGGTGCTGCGGTCCGCCACGCCCGGACCCCGCACCTCCGCCGGGACGGGACACGGGCCCGGGCCCACCTCGCCGCGTACTCCCGACCCGCGGGCGACGCCCCTCCCGACACCCGACGGGACGCCGACCCCCGCCCCGACCCCCGCCCCCACCCCGGCGGGCCAGGAGCAGCAGCCCCCCACGACACCGTCGCCGCGGACCCCGACCGTCCTGGACTCCGGCTCCGGCGCGGGCACTCCACCCCGCCCCGTGCCGGACCGGCCGACCGCCCCGCCCGTCCCCGAGGCCCCACCCGGGGGACCCGGCGCGAGCACCGCCCCGAACGGGACCGAGGACGGCGAGCGGGCGTCGGCCCGACGCCGGCACCCCGCCCGGCGTTCGGCGGTCCTGGCCACGGTTCTGGCGACGCTCGCCACGGCATCCGTGCTCACCTGGACCCTCACCCGCGACGACGACGCGCCTCGGGGCGGCAGGGCGGCCGGCAACGGGGCGGCGGCGTCCACGGCCACCGTGGTGATCGGGGTCGACGCGCCGCTCAGCGGCGGCCTGTCCGCCATGGGCGTCGGCATCAGGAACGCGGCCGAGCTGGCGGTCCGGACCGCCAACGAGACCGGGCGCGTCCCCGGGGTGACGTTCGAGATCAAGGCCCTGGACGACGGGGCCGACCCGGCCAAGGGCCCGTCCAACGCCGCCCGGTTCGTCTCCGACGAGAAGGTCCTGGGAGTGGTCGGCCCCCTGAACTCCGTCGTCGCCAAGACCCTGGTGGCGCCGCTCACGCGGGCGAACGTGGCCGTCGTGTCACCGGGCAACACCGACCCCGTGCTGACGCTGGGCCCCGACTGGGCCGCCGGGACCACGTCCCGCCCCTCCTCCACCTACTTCCGCACCGTCGCGACGGACGTCGACCAGGGCCCCTTCGCCGCCCGCTACCTGCACGACGAGGCGAAGAGGACCAAGCTGTACGTGGTGGACGACGGGAGCGCCCACGGCACCGCCCTCACCTCCGGGCTCACCGCCGAGTTCACGAAGCTCGGCGGCAGCGTCGTCGGAACCGAGCGGGTCGATCCCGCGGAACGCGCCTTCGCGGGCCTCGCCGCCCGGGTGCGGTCCTCGGGAGCCGACGCCGTGTACTTCGGCGGCTACTACGACACGGCGGCGCCGCTGTCCCAGCAGCTCAAGGAGGCGGGGGTGGACATCCCCCTCATGGGGGGCGACGGCATCTTCGACCAGCAGTACCTCACGACGAACCGCGAGGCCGAGGGTGACCTCGCGACCAACATCGGCGTCGCCGCCGGGGAAACGGCGGCGGGGCGGGACTTCCTCACCCGGTACCGGAAGGCGGGATACCCGGAAGCGGCCGGCTGGTACGGGCCCTACGCGTACGACGCGACCTGGGCCCTCATCGAGGCCGTGCGGGCGGTCGTGGCGGCGAACGGCGGCACTCTCCCGGGCGACGCCCGGGCGCAGGTCCCCCCGGCCGTGGGCCGGCTGGGCTTCGACGGGGTCACGGGCCGCGTCGCCTTCGACCGGAGCGGCGACACGGTCAACCGTCGGCTGACGGTGTACACGGTGACCGGCGGCAGCTGGACGGCCGTGACGAGCGGACCGGCCGCCCGCTGAAGCCGCCCGGGCGGACCTTCCCGCCCGCCGCGGGGCCGGTCGGAGCAGCACCGCTTGCCGCGGACCGCGGCCACTCCGAGGCTGGGGTCCCGGACGGAAGGAGACGGGCATGAGCCGGATCCTGGTGACCGGCTCCGCGGACGGTCTCGGGCGGGCCGCGGCGCAGGCGCTGCTGGCCCGAGGACACGAGGTCGTGGCGCACGCCCGCAACCGGCAGCGCGCGCAGGCCCTCCGGGAGCTGGTGGACCGCGGGGCGGACCTCGTCGTCGGCGACCTCACCGAACGCGCCGCCGTACGGACCATCGCGGCCGAGCTGAACGACGGACCCCCGCTCGACGCGGTCATCCACAACGCCGGCGTCTACCGGGGGCCGGCCGTCATACCGGTCAACGTCGTCGCGCCGTACCTGCTCACGGCCCTCCTGCCCACCCCCGGCCGGCTCGTGTACCTCAGCAGCGGCTCCCACTTCGGCGGGCGTCCCCGTCTCGACGGGGTCGACTGGGAGGGCACGAGCGCCGGTTCGTACGCCGCCAGCAAGCTGTTCGTCACGGCGCTCGCAGCCGCCGTGGCCCGGTTGCGCCCGCACGTGCTGAGCAACGCGGTGGACCCCGGCTGGGTGCCGACCAGGATGGGAGGACCGCACGCGCCGGACGACCTCGACCTCGGGCACCGCACCCAGGAATGGCTCGCCGTCGCCGATGACGCGCCGGCCCTGACGAGCGGCGGGTACTGGTACCACCAGCGGCGCCGTGAGCCGCACCCCGCCGTGCACGACGAGGCGTTCCAGGACCGGCTCCTGCGGACACTGGCCGAGGAGACGGACACGGAGCTCTGACCCGGCCGGGTCCCTGACCTCGCGGCACCGCAGCCCGAAACCGGTCGGGGGGAGCGGCGGCCCACCCCGCCGCCGGTGCCGGCGCCGTTCAGCTCCTGCGCGTCAGCGGCTGCCCGGTGAAGCTCACCCCGGCCAGGCCGTGGGCCATGAGGTTGCGGATGTTGCCGTGATCGGTGCCGTCCGGCGTGGCCAGCACACTGCGGTAGTGCTCACCGAACGCCAGCAGCGCCTCCTGGTCGCTCAGCCCTTCCAGCAGGGCCAGCCCCAGCGTCTTGCACGACCCCTCGTTCTCGCCCGCGGCGTTCTCCAGCTCCCCGTTGCGGAACGCCCGCGGCTGGTACGCGTAGTGCGCGGCGACGAAGGCCAGGGTGTCGGCGAACTCGTGCTCACCTGACGCAAGGCTTGCCCGCAGCGGGTCGAGATCGGTCATGTGGGTTTCCTCGGGGTTGAGCAGACGATCCGGTTGCCGTCCGTGACCGGACGACCATACCCCCCTCGTCGTCGGCCGGTGGGCATCGTCCACGCGTCGGAACGCGCGACATCTCCGCAGGCCACGGCGTGCGACCCCGCGCCCCGCCGGGGGCAGGGTCCGGCCGCGGTGCGTTGTCAGTGCGGGGGGCGATGATGACCTTCATGACCGAAAACAGTGTCCTGCTCTCTCCCGCCGCCTACGTGGAGGCCGTGACCACCGCCGTGGCGGCGTCGGCCGCCTACTACGGCGACGGGACCACCCCGCTCGGCGACGACGAGTACGACGGCCTGGTGCGCGCCATCGCAGCCTACGAGGAGGCCCACCCCGATGAGGTGCTCGCCGAGTCGCCGACCGGGAAGGTCGCGGGCGGGGCCGTCCAGGGAGACGTGCCGCACTCGGTTCCGATGCTTTCCCTCGACAACGTCTTCGACGCCGACGAGCTCGCCGAATGGGCCGCCGGGCTGGAACGGCGCCTCGGGCACCCGGTGGCCGGCTGGTGCGTGGAGCCCAAGCTCGACGGCCTCGCGGTGGCCGCCCGGTACCGGGGCGGCCGGCTCGTTCAGCTCCTCACCCGGGGCGACGGCCTGGCCGGTGAGGACATCACCCACGCCGCCGACGCCGTCCTCGGTCTGCCACCGGTCCTCACCGAGCCGGTCGACGTCGAGCTGCGCGGCGAGGTGCTGCTGACGACCGCCCAGTTCGAGGAGGCCAACCGGATCCGGCTCGCCCACCAGGCCGCGCCCTTCGCGCACCCGCGCAGCGGCGCGGCCGGGACCCTGCGGGCCAAGGACCGCCCGTACCGGGTCGAGTTGACGTTCTTCGCCTACGGGGCGATCGGCCTGGACGACCTCGGCCACCTCGCCCTCCTGGAGGCCCTGGCCGCGCTCGGCGCGCACACGGCCGCGAGTACGGCCGCCGCCCCGATGCGGTGCGAGACCGTGGAACAGGTGCAGGAACGCGTCGACGAGGTCGCCGCTCTGCGCGCGGACCTGCCCTTCGGGATCGACGGTGTCGTCGTCAAGGCCGATGCGGCCGAGGACCAGCGGCGGGCCGGCAACGGCTCCCGCGCCCCGAGATGGGCGGTGGCCCGGAAACTGGCGGCCGAGCACAAGGTGACGCGCCTGCTGGCGGTGGAGTGGAACGTCGGCCGCACCGGGATCATCGCCCCGCGCGCCGTCCTGGAGCCCGTGGTCATCGACGGCGTGACGGTCACCTACGCCACGCTCCACAATCCGTCCGACATCACCCGTCGCGGGCTCATGATCGGCGACCAGGTGTTCGTGTACCGGGCCGGTGACGTGATCCCCCGGGTCGAGGCACCGCTGGTCGACCGGCGCACCGGCGCCGAGAGCCCGATCGCCTTCCCCGAGGCGTGCCCCCGCTGCGGCGACGCGATCGACACCTCCGAGCAGCGGTGGCGGTGCGTGCGCGGCCGGAGCTGTCAGGCCGTGGCCTCGGTGGTCTACGCCGCCGGCCGCGACCAGCTCGACATCGAAGGCCTCGGCGGCACTCGCGCGATCCAGCTGGTGGAGGCCGGTCTGGTCGAGGACGTCGCCGACCTGTTCACGCTGACCCGCGAACAGCTCCTCGGTCTGGAGCGGATGGGCGAGACCAGCGCCACGAACCTCCTGGCCGCGATCGAGACCGCCCGTGGGGCCGCACTGAGCCGCGTGTTCTGCGCCCTCGGAGTCCGCGGCACCGGGCGCACGATGTCCCGCAGGATCGCCGCGCACTTCGGCTCCATGGCCGCGATCCGCGCCGCCGACGCGGACACGCTGGCCGGGGTCGACGGCATCGGCACCGAGAAGGCCCGCGTGATCGCGGCCGAACTCGTCGAACTCGCCCCGCTCCTCGACAAGCTCGCGGCCCAGCAGGTCGGCATCCAGGTCACCGAGCCGCAGAAGCCCGCGACCGGCGCGGACGACGACGGGGCCCGGGCGGGCGGCCCGCTGGCGGGGCAGGCCGTCGTGGTGACCGGCTCCATGACCGGTGCCCTCGCGGCGCTGTCCCGCAACGAGATGAACGAGCTGATCGAGCGGGCCGGCGGCAAGGCCTCGTCGTCGGTGTCCCGGCGCACCACCCTCCTGGTGGCGGGCGAGAAGGCCGGCTCCAAGCGCACCAAGGCCGAAGAACTCGGCATCCGCATCCTCGACCCCGAGGAGTTCGCCGCCCTCGTCGCCGACCTCCTCCCCACCCCGTAGCCGTCGCCGCCCGCCCGCCGTCGACTCGGGGCACTGTCGACCGTCCTGGCCGACGGCGAACGGGGAGTCGCGCGTCGTGCACGTACCCGCCGGCCCGTACGACGACCGGTTCTCCCGTTTCCCCGCGGGGTCAGTGGACGGTCAACGGATCGACCCGCAGCGTCCGGTGCTCGGCGTCGTAGAAGAAGAAGTCGTCGCCCAACAGGTCTCCCGGCTCCGGGATCCTCGTCCTGCCGAGCGCCGGCGCGCCCACGCCGAACAGGGACAGCGCGGCGGCCTCGGGCGGAAAGGTCAGGTTGCAGACGAAGTCGAGGCCGCTGCCTCCCGTCCTCATGTGGACGACGGACCCGGCCTTCACGAGGTCGGAGTAGCGGACGAGGTACGGACGACCGCCGCAGTCCAGCAGCGCGAGGTGGGTGACGTTCGTCTGCCAGAAGCGCGACGGCGAGGCGAAGGCCATCGTGAAGCCGGCGGGCGTCAGGCGCCTGATCATCACTTCGCCGCTCTGCAGACGGTACGTCACCACGTACGCGTCGCCGTCCGCCGGCACGGTCACCACCGCGGTGTGCCCCGCGCCCCACTGCATGGTCCGGACGAACACGGGTTCCGCGGCGGGGTCGTCGATGCGGTACAGCGACGCCTCCCCGGTGAAGGTGTCGTAGCCGACGAAGTGCGGGGCCCCGTCCAGGAGGGTTGTGACGACGTGCGAGTGGAACGGGCCGCCGGGAGGCCCTTCCCAGGCAGGGGCCAGCGCGTCCCGGGCCGCGCTCGTCCGGAAGAGCGCCGTGCGTCCGGAACCCGACTGGTACGCCAGGTAGTTCAGCGACCCGTTCGACTCGAACGGGACGAGCCACGTCCAGCCCGACCCGATCGTCCCGGTGCCCGCGGCGGGATGCGCCGGGTCGAGGGCCGGTGTGCCGTCCGGCCGCCGGGCGGGGTCCAGGTAGTACCGCTCGGGCCTCGAGATCGCGTACGCGCCGGTGGTCATGTGGTACGAGAGCAGGCGGGCACGCGGCCCCACCATGAAGTTCTGCACGTGCGTCCACTCACCCGCCGGCGCCGTCGCCCCGCCTCCCTGCGTGACCATCAGGTGGCCGAGGTCGACGCGGACGATCCGCTCGCAGACGCGGCAGAAGGGGTCTCGGTGATGCCTCATCTTGCAGGTCAGCGAGGGCCGGTAGATGCCGCAGTCGTAGTGGGCGGCCCCCTCGAAGGCGCCCACGGCACCGGCCGGGATCGGTGGCCCGTCCTGCCTGACCCGGTGGTCGCGGGTACAGGGGGCGGTCACCACGGTCGAGGGGACCTGGGTCTGCGCGAGCGTGAGGTCGTCCGCCCACTTCATCGTCCGCACGTCGGTGCGGGTGGTGACGTTGCGCTGTGTGGGCTCGGTGCTGCTGTGGCGGCGAGGGGGATCCGTCAGCTCGTGATGGTCGTACTGGTACTCGTCCTCCAGGACGAATGCCTGGTGCCCCAGCTCGTGGACGGCCACCTGCGCCCAGTCGCGATCGCGTTTGGTGGTCCAGCCGACGCCCTCGTGCGCCGAGCCGCCGTCGAGCTCCGTGTTGTTGACGATGACCAGGAAGTTGTTCACCCCGTCCAGGCCCGGCCGGGCCCGCACGAAGTCCTGCACCGCCTTGCCGTCGCCCCACAGGCTCCGCTCGATCTGCTCCTTCGCGCCGGTCACCGGGTTCTCGTAGATGTCGCGGCCGAACAGGGCACCGAACATCGTGCCGAACTCCGAGTGGTCGGGGGCCGGCCTGAGCAGCTTGATCTTGTTGCCGGTGTTCGTCGAGGGCACGCTCACCTGTACGACGTTGATCAGGGGACGGAGGCCGCGATCGCTGAACGGCACGGTGGACAGGAGCTCGATGACGAACGTGACCGCGTCGATGTCGAACACGCCGGCGTTCAGCTCGGCCTGGGTGTACCCCTCCGAGACGACGGCGACGGTCCAGCCGCTCCTCACGGTCGACGGCCCTCCCACGACGAACTGCACGGTGTTCATCCGTACCTCCGGGGCGTCAGGCGAGCGGGAACGTGCCGATGACGACGGCCGCCTCGTCCGCACGGGCCGCGTCGAGCGGACTGCTGAAGAGGACCAGCGTCCCGGGTACCGCGTAGAGCGGCACCAGCAGTTCGAAGGTGCCCCGCGGTGCGTCCAGGGGGAAGCTGGACAGCCCCGGGGTCTCGGCACCGGAGGGCACCTCCCGGCGCAGGGCGATCGGCTGGTGCAGGGCGCGCCGGTAGCGGACCGCACCCCGCGCGTCGCGCACCTCGTACCAGAAGCCGCTCGTGCCCTCGGGCGGGTCGTCGGGGCCGTCGGGGCCGTCGGGGGGCGGAGCCGTCACGGCCACCTTCGCGGCGACGGTCGTGAGCCGCACCGGCGGCCCGCCCGCCGCCCAGTCCGCGCTGTCGTAGGAGAAGGTCAGGCGCATGGACGCGGTCGGCACGGTCGTCGGCGGTCCTCCCGCCAGCGCGGCCCAGGTCTCCGGTGTCACCGTCCCCGTCACGGCGAGGCCGTGCCGCGTCTGGAAGGCCCGTACCCCCTCGGCGGTCGCCGGACCGAACCGGGCGTCGACATCGAGCGCGGGCACCCCGGCGGAGCGGTTGAGGGACTGCTGGACGCGGGCCACCGGCGGGCCGGTCATCTCCGGTGTGCGGGGACCGGGTTCCAGCAGCGGGCGGGGCGCCGCGAGCGCGAGTGCGAACCAGTCGGGTGTGGTGATCGTGCCGGTCGGCGGGAGCGGTCGGCCCGCCTGGAAGGCCAGCACCGCCGCCTGCGTCAGATCGCCGAAGTTGCCGTCGACGACGAGCGGCGGCTGGGCGGCTCCGGCCGCGTTCAGCAGCGCCTGGGCGAGCTTGACCCGGCCGTCGACCTCGTGCGGGTCGGCCATCCGGGCCAGTACGGGCAGTTCGGCCCAGTCCAGGAGGACCGGCTGGGCCGGGTCGGGGGCGGGGTCGGTCGCCGGGTCGACGGACGCCGGGAACTGGCGGTGGCGCAGCCCGGTCGAGCTGGGCCCGTAGTCGGCGCCGCCCTGGTAGGTGACGGCGATGTCGTGGATCCCGGGCGGCAGCGCCGTGGTGCTCACCCGGGCCCGCCCCTGCGGGTCGACCTCGGCGCTGCCCAGGGTGGTGGTCGCGGTGGCGAACGTCAGCGTCCCCTCGGGCACGTCCCGGTCCGCTCCCAGGGCCCGTACGGTCGCGCTGCACGTCACCCCGCTCCCTCCGTCGGCCGCGTCGGAGCGCACGGCGGGTGTCACGACGTAGCGGCCGACGGTGTTCCAGGCGACGGTGAGGGTGCCGTCCCGCTCGACGTCGAAGGGCGAGGTGAAGACGCCCTTCGTGGTGCGGGGGAGGTAGCCCTTGCCGGGCAGCAGCACCGCCGCGATCTCCCGTGGGTTCGAGGGCCGGGGCTTCGTGCCGTTCTCCATGTTGGTGAGGCCGACGAGATCGCTGTCCGCCGCGGTGGCGTCGATCACGACGGGGTAGCCCGTCAGGACGAGGGTGTCCCCGTCGGCCGACGCGAACCCCTCGTAGGCGGGATCGAGGCTCACGTCCCCGTCACGGGTGACCCCGAACGCCAGGTCGGGCGTGACGTTCGGCGCCGGGCGCAGGGTGTACCGGTACCTCGGCAGCGTGGGGAGGGCCGTCACCTCGTTCACCGTGGTGCGGGACAGCCAGAGGGTCTCCGTGCGGTTCATGCCGTCGGGTGCGAGGTCGTGGGACAGGGCGGTGCCGTCGATGCGGATCGTCCGCCCGCGGACGGTGAGTTCGTTGCCCTCGACGGAGGCGAATCCGGCGTACTTCGGATCGAGGGCCAGGCCGCCGTCCCGGGTGACGCCGTAGAACAGGTCGGCCACGACTCCGGACCCCGGCTGGAAGCCGTAACCGTACCCCGGGAGCGTCGGGACCACCCTGATCGTGTTGACCGACTCCCGTGGCAGGGACGTGACGGCGTTTCCCCGCAGTCCGGTCGGCACCAGGACGTGGTCGAGCGACGTGCCGTCGATGCGGACGTCCCGCCCCCACACCCGCAGGGTGTCCCCTTCGGCGGAGGCGAACCCGGCGTACTCCGGGTCCAGGGTCACCTCGCCGTCCCCGGTGACCCCGAAGGACAGGTCGGCCACGACTCCCGCCCCCGGCTGGAAGCCGTACCCCGCACCCGGGAGCACGGTACGCGTGTGGACCGCGTCCCTGGAGAGGAACACGCTCCCCCTGATTCCGGTGGGCAGCAGGTCGTGGAGCAGCTCCCGGCCGTCGATGCGGACCGTCCGACCCCTCACCGTCAGCGAACCGTCCCCGGCCGCGGCCCAGCCCTCCGCCTCCGGGCCCAACCGCACCACGCCGTCGGTCCCCACGGCGAAGTCGAGCCTGCCCGCCCCGCCGTCGAGGCGGTAGCCGGGCCGTGGCAGCAGAAGGAGGTCATGGGGGCTGCCGGACACCAGGGTCGGCCCGTCGTCGAACCCGCCGGTCCGCAGGAGCAGGTCCTGGTCCAGGGCCGTGGCGTCCAGCCGCACCGGGAGCCCGCGTACGGTCAGTCGGCGCCCGCCGCGTCCGAGGACGAACGCGTCGAAGGAGGCGTCGAAGTCGACCGTTCCGTCGGCCGTCACCTCGAACACGAAGTCCGACGGGGGACCGGTGCCCTGCTTGAGGTGGTAGCCGCCCGCCACGGGCAGCGAGACCGTCGGGGGCGGGGTGGTCGAACCGTCCACGGAGCCCGTCGCGGCCTCCGGGACGGTGAAGGAGCGGAAGGTGAGCCGCGAGGTGTCGATCTCGATGTCGGGCATCGCCACATCCGGTCGGAAGGGGGCACGCCGGCCGAACTCGGCCGGGCCCCGGCTGGACCGTTCACGACCACCGTACCTCGCCCCGAGTGGCTCCTCACCTCGTCCCGAGCAGGCCGTCGCCGCACCCCCGCCCACGTGCCCCCGCGCCCGGCGGGGCGCGGGGGCGCCGCGGGGACACCGCGGTCACGACCCGTCAGAACGGGGTGGGGCCGTGGATCTCCAACCGGGGCGCGGTGTCGATCCAGGTCGCCGAGCGCACCGGGACCAGGCCCACCTCCTGCCCCCCACGGGTCCAGCGCCGGACGACCGGGGCCCCCGGGCCGGCCGTGAGCAGTTCCCGTTCGTCGGGCGTCAGGGCGCACACCCACACCGCGGCGTGCGGCGTGGGCGTTTCGCCCAGCGGGTGCCCCGTCGACCGGTCCCAGCGACGCAGCACCCCGTCGTACGAACCGGCGATGACCTCCCCGTCGGTGGTGAGGACGAGCGCGGCGACGCCGGATCCGGCGCGGAGGGGTTCGAGGAGCGGCCGTCCGCTGTGCCGGTCCCAGCGGCGTACCGTGCCGTCCCGGCCGCCGGTGACGATCTCCGCCCCGTCGGGGGTGACCGCGACGGTGAGCACGGCGCCGGCGTGACCGAGGAGGGGATCGCCGATCGGTGCGCCGCTCTCGCGGTCCCAGCGGCGTACCGTGCCGTCGCCGCCCGCGGTGACCAACTCGCCGTCGTCGGGGGTGAGGGCGAGCGCCCGCACCGGTCCGCCGTGCGCGGTCAGCGCGGCGCCGCGCGGACTCCCGTCGGGAAGGCTCCAGCGGCGGACCGTACCGTCCTCCGCGGCGGTGACGAGCTCGGAACCGTCGGAGGTCAGGGCCAGCGCCCGGATCCAGTCGGCGTGCGCGGTGAACGGATCGGCCGCCTGGGCACCGTCCACCCGTCGCCAGCGGCGCACCGTGCCGTCGCTGCCGGCCGTGATGATCTCACTGTCGTCCGGCGTCAGCAGCAGCGACCAGACCGTGCGCGCGTGCGCGGGGAACGGCGGGGCCGGCGCGGTGCCTTCGACCCGGTCCCAGCGGTGCGCGCGGCCGGTGATGTCCGCTCCGACGACCTCGGCGCCGTCACGCGTCAGCGCCAGTGCGCACGTGACCCACCGCGACGTCATCACGGCGTGCCCCCCTGCGCCGGGAGCGCGGCGTCGAAGGCCAGGCCGCTCGCCGCCTCGCCCCGCCCGGCCCGGACCCGGCGCCCCACCCAGTGGTACAGCCGCCCCTGCCCGTCCCGGACCGCCACCGGCACCCTGGACACGGTCACTCCCGCGCGCGGGATCTCCTCGTCCCGGAAGTACACCGGTTTCACCTCGGGTTCCAGGAGCCGCCCGACCGCCCCCGGCTGCCCGCCGCCGGCGGTACGCCGGACCACCCCGCGCCGGAACCGGACGGCGCCCCGCGCCGCCGGCGCCGCACCGCCGACACCGCCGGCGGGGCCCGGGACCAGGGGCACCGGCACCAGGGGGACCCAGTACGGCGGCACCGGGGTGAGCAGCCGGTACGCCAGCGCGGCACCGGGCCCGGGCGCCGGGTCGGGCCCCTCTTCGAGCGGGAACTCGTCGGCGCGCGCCCGGGGCCTGCCGGTGGCGCTCTGCACCACCCGCTCGATGCCCCAGCCGAGGTTGGCCATCTCGTCGCGGACGAACAACACCTCTTCCACGGCCCCGCCCTCGGTCCGCGCGTGGGCCTGTGACAGCAGCGGCAGCAGCGGGGCGCCTGGGGAGCCGGCCTCGTCCCGGGCGTCGCTGAGCCGGAACAGGGCCAGTTGCCGGTGCGCGACGGGCGCGATGTCGAGCTTCCCGCCGAACGTGTCGAGCACGTTCAGTCCGGTGACCCAGTGGAGCTTCCCGACCTCCAGGTCGACCGGCACGATCCAGTGGTCGTTCCCGTACACGTTGGCGAACTCCATGACGAGGAGCCGGGCGAGGTCCGCGGGACCCGCCTCGATCGCGGGCATGTTCACGGTGGCGTCCTCGAACTCCCACCAGCGGTCCGCGGGCATCCCCGGGTACGCCGCCCGAGTGGGCAGGGACACGTGCCGCGTAGCGGGGGCGTCCGGCAGGTCGAGGGGCGTGCCACCGGCGTCGAGGTCGAAGCGGTACGGGTCGGCGCTCCCGCCCGGGTACTCGGGTGCGGTCAGCACGACCCGGCGGTCACCCACCTCGGCCTCCACCCCGAACCGGTGCTCCAGCCGTTCGGTCACCCAGGTCGAGGGGCTCGGCACGGGGTGCTCCGCGTCGAACCACCGCTGCCACCGGTCCGCCGCCTCGTCGAAGAGCGCGGCCGCGGCTCCGGCCAGGCCCGCCGGCCGCCAGCCGCTGCTCAGCTCCCGGGCGAGCCGGTCACCGTCGGGCGTACGGGGCCGGAGCACCCGCCACAGGGCCAGCCCCGCCGGGTCGATCGGATGCTCCGGTCCCGCCCCGCCGTCGGCGGGCCTGGCCAGGGGGCACTTCTGGAGGAGCTTGCGCGTCACGTCGGCGCGCACGCCGGGGGACAGCGGACCCAGCAGGGACAGGAACCGCGCACCCGCCCGTGCCGCGGCCCGGAGCGTCAGCTCCCGCGGACCGCCGGCCTCCGCCAGGTACTCCACGGGCGTCCCCGGCGGATACGGCGCGGAGGGGCCGCCGGTCCCCGGCCGGAAGCGGTCCACCTCCGCGCCGGCCGTCCCGATCGTCACCAGGACCGGTGAACCGCCGTCCTCGCCCCGGAACTCGGCCAGCTGCCACTGGCGGGCCAGCAGGAACAGCGGGTCCGCGACCCGTGCCTCGAGGGACTCGTCCAGCTGGCCGCCGCTTCCGGAGGACCGGACCTGTGGCTCCAGCCGGTGGAAGTGGGAGAACCGGGCCGCGTCGGTCATGGCTACGACTCCCTGTCCGTGAAGATGCCCACGAGCCCGTCCGCCTTGGACTGCTTCATGATGTCTTTGACGCCGACCGCCGGATTGCTCCCGAGCGAGGAGTCGGGGAGGTACGCCGCCGGCAGGTAGCGTCCCAACCAGCCCAGCGCCGGCAGGTCGACCAGCCTGAGCTTCGCCAGTTCCAGCGCCTCCCCGACCACGTCCGCGACCGCGTCGACGGTCCACGGCGACCCGGCGGTGGCGGGCACCGCGAGCAGCACGGCGTGGGGGGCGCGGGCGCCGGGCGCGTCGAAGTGGAAGGCGGCCGCCGCCGGCTGCGTGGTGGCCGGGATCACCTCGGACCACTCGTCGACCACCAGAACGGCCACCGGATCCGAGAAGTCGGGCCCTTCGGGACCCGCGGGGCCGTGGAGGACGAGCCCCGTCGCCGGGTCCGCACCGTCCCGCCAGCCGTCCGCACCCACCCAGCGCCGCCCCGGGCCGAACGGCGTCTGACCGACGCGCAGTCCGTAGCCCCCGCCGGTGCCCGTGGCCTCCGTGAGCAGCAGCAGATCGGCGAGCGCCGCGGCTCCGGGCCGGACCCCGGCCATCCGCTCCAGCCAGTCCCGGGGTGCGGGGTGCTCGGTGCCTCCGAGTCCGGCACCGAACGACTCCTGGAGCGCCGCCGCGCCCGGGCTCGTGAGCGTGACGAGGCCGACGGCCCGGAAGCCGGGACCGAAGAGGGCGTCCAGCGCCCCGAGGGAGGCCTCCGGCGGGGTTCTTCCGGGAACGGCGGGGTTCGGCAGGGCGGCCCGCGCGCGCTCCCCCCTCGCCGCGGCCTGCCTGGCCGCCGCCTCCGCGGCGTCGTCCGGTGTGCCGCCGTCGGGCGGCAGCGGTGCCACGATGCCGAATGCCGCGAGCTCGCCCACGTCCAGGTCCGCGCGGGCCGCATCGAGACGGGCGAGGGCGGTGTGGGCCCGCCCGTACAGCTCGGTGTCCCCCGCGACCTCGGCGGACGGCGCCGAAGCGCCCAGGTCTGCCGGGCCCGCCGACCGGCCTGCGGCGAGGACGGCGCCGACGGCGACGGCGAGCGACTCCGTGTCGGACAGCGACCGCACGGTGGCGGGCCAGTCGTCGGCCCGGCCGCCCAGGAGCGTGGGCACCGCTCCGGCGGGCGTAGCGGCGGGTGGGTGCGCTGCCAGGGCGCCTTCCAGGATGGCGCGCAGCGCGCCCGAGCCCACGAGCGCGACCACGTCGAGGGCACAGAGGCCGACCCGGGGCCAGGCGTGCTCGTGCACGGGCGCCGCCGCGACGTCCTGCCCCGGACGCGTCCATGCCGCGCGGAGCCGGATCCCGGCGGCCGGGCCGAGTTGGTGGCTCGCCCAGGCGTCCAGCCGCGGCTCCGCCACTGCGCGGGGACGGCTGCGCTGGGCGGCGGAGTCCCAGCCCGCGGCCGGCGCCGTGTCGCGCGGGACGGCGACCATGATCCGGTGCGTCACCGGGGTGCCGTGCCCCGCGGTGTCGAGCACCTGGGGCCGCGGCGGTGCCTGGCCTCCGGCGGCGAGGCTGTCGAACGTGGCTGCCGCCCGGTCGGTGCTGCCGCTGGCGAACTGGTGGACGCCTTCGGCCAGCAGGAGGTCCGCTACGGCGTCGATGTCGTCGTGCAGGGCCTCCAGCTGCTTTCTGACGTGTTCCTCCTCCGTGGGCTCCAGCGCGGGCCGCACCTCGGGCAGCAGCGCCGTCATGGCCTGGGCGACGGGGATCTCACCGAGTGCGGCTCCGTCGGTGACGTCGTGCACACCGATGAACTGCTGGGCCCCGGTCCCCTCGTGCAGCACGGTCTGCGTCGGCCAGAGCCTGCGGAGCGGGGCGATGACCCGGTCGAGTACGAGGCCGCCCTCCGGACGTTCCCGGGCGTCGTGCAGCCGCCGCTCCAGCCGGTAGCCGAGCAGGGCCCCGATCGGCTGGCCCTGGCGCACTCCGTCCAGGACGTCCATGGCGACCCGCATGCGGCGCGAGGACAGGTCCACGGCGAAGGCCCCGGGATCGTCCGCGTGGGACAGGTAGCCGCTGTGCAGGATGGCGGCCGTGGTGGCCTGGGGGACTGACGGGGCGAGGATGAAGCCGTCGCTGGACGGCGCCGACCGAGCCGACAGCCCCTCCACCCAGCCGTACGCCCCGATCTGAAGACCCGTCGGCCGGCGCTCCGGTGCCCGCATCGCGTGCAGCCGGGCCGTGGCCAGCGAGGTGATCCAGGCGTCCAGTCGGTGGGAGACGAGGTCGAGGCATTCCCCGAGCAGCCGCTCGACGGGGGCGAACGGATCCTCGCCCCGGTCGTGCCAGGCCCGTACCCGCAGGGCGAGATGGCCCAGCGCGGCGTCGATCTCGGCGAGCCGGCTGCTCCAAGGGCGCTCGGGGAGCTGGGCTGTGAGGACGCCGTGCTTGTCGCGGGCGGCCGCCCCGATCGCCCCGAGCTGGTCCTGGTGGGCCTGCTTGACGACGTGGCCGACGGTGACGGTGGCCGCGGTGACCGGGTCCGGTACGTCGAGGGAGAGGAGCGAGGCCGCCGTGAACGGCCGGAGCAGCACCCCCGCTGCAGCTGTGACGGGAGCGGACTTCTCGGGGGAGAGCAGCAGCTCCGCGAACCGGTTCCCGCGCCGGACCGGCGACAGGTGCGGGTCGGCGACGGCGGCCGCCGCGCGGCCGTACTCGAGGTTGGCCGTGTGCCGCAGCAGTGCCTCCAGCAGCGTCCGGGCCTGCTCCGGCCCGACCATGAGCCGCGGGGCCTCGAACTGCTCGACGACCTCTTCCAGGAACAGCAGGAAGTCCTCGAGCGGGTCCAGGGCGCCGGGCAGCGGGGGGACCCGGACGAACGGCAGCCACAGCCGGGAGGCGTCCCCGCCCTCGTTCTGGTGGTGGGAGACGACCGGCTCGTAGGTGATGCCCAGGGCCCGGTTCAGTGCCCGGGACAAGCGGCTCTCGACGGTGCTCGGGCACTCCTCCGCGGCGTCGGCCCACTTGTGGATGAAACACGCGTTGAGCATGCCCCGCACACCCCGTACGCCGCAGGTGCGGGAGACCGGCGCCATGCCGAGCGCCCGCAGCACGTCCCGCTCCGGCTTGGGCAGGTCGAGGCTCTCGCCGGGCTGGTCGCGGCCGCCGACCCGGGGCAGGGTCGCGACGCCGACCTCCCAGAACGGGCGCAGCGTCGTCAGCACGTGGTGCAGGCCGGCGAGACGGGCGTCCTCCCGCGGGTCGGGCTGCCAGCGGGCCGTGGCCGTGACGGGCAGCAGTCCGTACGGCTGCCGGCCGATCCGCAGCGCGGGCAGCGGGCCGCGCGCCCGGACCAGGTCCGCGTAGTGCCCGCGCAGCCACGACCGGTCCAGCGGCAGCTCCTGAAGATGGCTGTCGCTCTCCAGGAGCTCGTCGAGGAAGAAGTCGCCGGTGGCGCTCCACAGCGCCAGTTGCAGGGCCCGCGCATCGGCCTGCTCCGGCTCGCGGGCGCCGGCCAGGGCCGCGAGCGCCGCGGCGGGCAGGCCCAGCGCCGTGGCGACGCGGTCGCCGTTGGCCCACGGGTCGGCCGGGGCCGCGGCCTGCGGTGCCGCGGCCGCCCGGAGCATGTCCTCGACGTCCGGCGGCGCGCCGGAGGAGCGGGCCGCGTCCGGGATGTTGTTGGTCGGGGTGCCCTGGGGCAGGAACGAGGCCTGGCCGTCGTCCGCGCGCCCCGAGAGCAGCCGGGCGACCCTGTCCGCGGACTCCTCCGGGCCGAGGGACGCGGTCACGCCGAGGACCAGGACCCGGGTGAGCAGGGGCTCCTGCCCGGGGTCGTACCCCGGACCGTCCAGGGGCACTTCGATGGCCAGGCCCTTCTCCCGCGCCGCCGCGAAGTCGGTGAGCCACAGCAGTTCGGGGTCCAGGGGCGATCCGGACCCGGCCGGTCCGGCATCCGGGTCCGGCCCCATCTGCACCGTGTCCGGTACGGCGGAGCCCGGGGCCTGCCCCACGAGGACGAGTCCGCCGTCGGGCGCGGTCTGGTAGGCCAGCGCGACGAACCGGTCGGGGAGGGTGGATGCGGTCGCCGCCCGGTTCCAGCCGCGGGCCCGGGTCGGCGGGGCGCCGAAGTGGGGTTCGGGGCCCGGCGCACCGTCGGCGAGCGGCCCTCCCGGCCGGTCGTCCGCAGCCGGCGCCAGCCGGGCGGCGATCCAGCGGGCCCGGGCCGGGCCGAGGGCGCCGGACAGCTGGTCCCATGCGCTGCGCAGGATCCGGTCCCGGTCCCCGGCCGCGTTCTCGGCCCGTCCCGCCCGCCACACCAGGCGCCAGTAGTCCTGCCCCTTGCGGACCTCGCCCTCGGTGGGGTCCGGGTCGTGGGACTCGACGTGGACGTCGTCGGGGAAGATGCGCACGTGCAGTGCGGGGGGCGCCGCGCCGCCGACCCGCAGCCTGGTCTCGAGCCGTACGGGCATCAGCACCAGCGGGACGTCCGGGTCGAGGCGCGCGAGCAGTTCGTCGCCGGGGGCGTCCGCGACGAAGGCCCCGATGGCCGCGTCCAGGGCCTTGCGGGCGGCGCGGATCGCCGAGAGGGCGTCCCGGCGCCGGGCGGGCGTGGCCTCCGGGCCGAGGAGGGCGCGCTGCCGCTCGGCCTCGGCGACGGCCTGGCGCAGAAGGCCGAGATCGGTCATGCGGGGTGTCTCCCTGGGGTGCGCGGTGGTCGTCGGTGGACCGGGGTCAGCCGGGTCCCTCGCGGAGCAGCCGGCGGGCGGGCATGACCACCCGCACCGGCTGCTGGAAGCACTGCCGGGCGGTGCCCGCGGCGCTCTCGCCCCAGACCAGCCCGCCGAGCGACACGTTCGGCAGCCGCACGGACGGGGCGTGCCGGGCGGCCTCGTACTCGGTCGGCGAGGTGAACACGTGCTTCCAGTTGAGGTCGTTCCAGTCGTCGGCGAGCGACGGCGGGTCCGTCTCCGGTGGCCCGTGGTACTGCTCCCCCCACGACGTCGGCGCCGTGGGGTCCGCGGGGTCGTCCAGTCCGAAGACCGGTTCGGTCGGCTGTTCGGCGAGGACGAACCCCCAGGGCTCGGCCATCACGTCGGCCTCCGTCAGAGGGAAGCCGAAGAAGGCGGTCTCCGCGTCCAACGCCCCGCGGAAGACCGGGTGTCGGGCCTGGCCGTCGACCGGTTGGTGCTCGGCGCCCGGCGGTCCCTGGAGCGGGGCCGCGTAGACGATCAGGTCGGGGTAGCGGCGCAGCAGTGCCGTCCGCAGCAGCAGTACGAGGCGCTTCGGAGGCCCGGTGACGTGGGCGCCGAGCGGGAGTGCGGTGCTCCACTCCGGCAGCGCGGGCATGTCGGGGTCGGCGCCCCAGAACCGGGTGAAGTACGTGCCGCGCTGGTCGGTGGGGTACCCGCGCCAGCGCAGCTCCCGGGCGAACTCGTGGTTGAGCCCGGCCATGTACGCCGCGACGAACGCCGGGTTCGGGTGCGCGAGGGCCGCGCTGTCCGGCTTGACGTTCTCCAGGCCGGCCAGCATCCACTCGGTGGACTGGGCGGCGAGCGGCCGCCACATCGGGTCGGGGAAGGTCGGTGCCCACTGGACGGGCGCCTCCGGCCGGTCCGTGGCAGGCCGTTCCACCCGGGACCGCACGGCGGCGTCGACGGCCCGCCGCGGGTCGAGGAGTTCGGCGACCGCGTCCCGGGCCTCGGCCACGGGGAAGGAACCCCGGGGCGGTACGACGGGAGCGTCGGCGGGACGGTACAGGCGGTCGCGGGCTGCGACGGCCATCGCGCGCGCGTCCGCGGGGGTGATGCCGAGCACCGAAGCCGCGGGCAGCCGCCCGGCCGCTCCTTTCAGGCGGTCGTGGCCGATGACGGTGCCGAGCGGGATCGACCCCTCGGCCTGCCAGCCGGCCAGGACCGCGTCGAGGCCCTCCTCGTGCCACCCGTCCTGGCCCCCGCCGGGGCCCGGCGCGGCCCGGAGCCCGGTGCCGCCGCAGTCCGCCCGCCAGATGCCGGCGGTCCCGGTGGTGTCCCAGTCCCAGGTGCCCGGGCAGGAGCCCTGCAAGGTGCCCCACCGGCCCTCCGACTGCCACACGCCGTCGAACGTCCCGTCGGACGTGCTGGACAGCGGGTCCCAGGTGCCGGTGGCCACCCCCTGCCAGGTCCCCTGCTCCCCGGCGCCGTCCCAGGTCCCGCTCGCCACGGCCCGCCAGGGGCCGCCGGTCCTACCGTCGGGGTGGGCGTTCCAGGACCCCTTGAACGAGCCCCGCCAGCTGCCGTTCGCGACGGTGGTCCGCCAGGTCCCGCCGCACGTGCCGTTCCACCGGTCGACCGGCTCGGCCGCGGAGGACTCGCTCCACGGTCCCGCCCAGGTCCCGGTGAAGGCCACGTCCGCCCCCGCACCGCCGGCGGGCGGCAGCAGGGGAGTGGCCGTGACCCTCCCCGACGGGAGCAGCAGGGTGCCGCCGGGGGTCAACCGGATCAGGGCCAGGTAGTCCTCGGGTACCTCGACCTCGGGCAGCGCCCCGAGCGGCAGCGCGGCGTCGAGCGCGCCCGCGCCGGGGTCCGGAAGGGCGTCGAGCCGGTCGGCGAGGAGTTCGAGGAGTCCGGCCCGCTGCTCGGCCCGCTGTCCGAGGACCCGCCAGCCGAGCGGCGTCGTCCCGTAGACCCCGAGCTCGGCCAGTACGGCGGGCAGCCGTGCGGCGCCGACCACGCGTTCGGGGGCGACGGCGAAGGAGACCGTGCCGTCAGGTGCCCCGGGGGCCACGGCGAGGCCCCGGCCGGCGGCCGACAGCGCGGCGATCGTCCCGGCGAACGGCCGCTGACCCGGGGCCTGACCGCCCGGGGTGCCGACGAGGGCGATGCGTCGGCACAGCGCCCCGCGCGGTCGGACGGCACGGCGGAACGCGGTGCCGGACATCGCGGTCGGCAGCGCGCTGGCGTGGATGGCTGCGCCGAGGGTCGTGCTGCCGAACGCCGCCCTGCTCTTCACGGGCGCCGCCAGGTGCAGCAGCCCGTCGGCGTCCAGGCCCGCCACGTGGCGCCGGTGCAGGCTCGCGCCGACGAGCCGGGCCAACCGGGCGAGTTCCAGGAACCGGTTGGTGGCGGTCGCCTCGGCCAGCTGGCTCCACGCCGAGGCCATGAGCTGCTCCTGTTCGCGCTGGACGGACCGGGTGCCCAGGCCCGCGGCCACCCGCCAGCGCGGCTCCAGGTTGAGGGTGCCGGGCCAGCCGGGTTCCGCGGGCAGGACGCGCGAGCGCAGCGCGTGGAAGCCGCCGTACAGCGGGGGCTGGACCAGCGGGTCCTCCTCCCCGTCGTCGGTCCTGGTCGTGTCCAGGACGGAGGCCAGTGCCTGCTGCCACGCGGTTCCCGGGGCGTCGACCGGCCACGCCGCGCTCGGCGGGGCGTCCGGGCTGGTCAGCGCACTCTCGACGGCCTGCGGCAGGGGCCCGGGCCCGGGCTCGACGAGCCCCGGCCGACTGATGTCCATGGCCCGTCGGCCGCCGGTGCCTGGCAGCGGCCTGCACTGCAACCGGTCGGCCAGGGACTCGAAGTCACCGCCCTCGCCCGTGGTGAAGGTCCAGAAGTGGTAGACGGGCAGGGTGGCCTCGTCGTCCGTCGACCCCCACGCGGGGGACAGGTCCCCGGGATCCTGCCGGAGGCCGGCGGGGTCCGCCTGCAGGAGGCCGGCACGCCTGCCGGCCTCGAACGCCGGCACCAGGCAGGCGGTGTACTCGGTGTGCGGAAGCAGCCGGCGCGGGGCGAGCAGCCGTGACAGGGAGCGGCGGTCGTCCTCCGGGTGGCCGGTGACCGTCTGGGTGTGCGCCCACAGGTACAGGCGCGTCGCGTCGGGAAGCTCGTCGGCCGGCACGTGGAGCACCGGCAGCGGCACCCCGGGGCGCCGCCGCGGCCGGCCGGCGGCGGTGGGTACGCAGACCAGCGCGATCCAGGGCCGCAGTTCACCCCCGTCCTTGGGCGCGAGCGGGGTGAACAGCCAGGGGAAGTCGGTCCGGTCGAACTCGATGAGCGGGAACCGGGTGGTCTCCGCGTCGGGCGTGCCGGGCCTCGGGTAGACCCGGACGATCTGCTGCGGGTCGACCGCGACCACGTCGCCCGGACCGTACAGGTCCAACGGCACCTGCCGGAGGGGGCCGTCGTTGACGGCCGCGCCGGCGGACAGCCGGCCGCGCAGCGGGCCGGTGACCGACGGGCCGTCCAGCTCGCGCAGCGAGGCCGCGGCACCGGTCCGGTCCCAGGAGGCGAAGGTGTACGACGTCACGGCCTCACCTCGTGGACGGGTACGACACGGAGCCCGGCCGCGGTGCCGCCGGTGACGGACCGCAGTGCCTCCGCGGCCTCGGTGAAGGTCACCCCGCGGGGGTACCCCGGCCGCGGCGTCAGGGTGTCCGCGTCGACGACCGTGAACGCGCGCTCCCTGAGTGCGCTCGGGCACCTCGCGGCGGCGGCGTACCGCGTACGGGCCGTGTGGGCGCCCCCGGTGGCCACGGCCCCGTACGGGACGGTCCGGGCCAGGTAGGCCTCGTCCGCCGACCAGCGGGGCAGCTTCTGGTGCAGGTCCCCGGGCGCTCCCAGCCACTTGCTCTCGTACCGCACCTCGGCCTCGTACCGGCGGGCGGCCGGCGGCGGCGCCGACGGGGCGAGCTCGATGCCCGAGCGGAACCGCTCGAACGGGGGCTGGGTCAGCCGCTCGTCATCGGTGAGCTCGAAGAAGTCGGCCCGCGCGAAGTGCTCGGTGACCGGGGTGCCCACCCCCGCGTCGGTCGCGCCCCCGCCGGGGACCGCGTAGCGGACGGTCACGTCGAAGGTCTTCGGGGCGGGGAGCCGTCCCGCGCCGAAGCGGCTGATCGGGATCCCGAGGGGCACCAGCCGCTGGCTGAACCGGATCCGTCCGAGCGGGTGCAGGAGCCGGCCCGCGTCCTTGCCGTCGGCGAGCAGGGTGACCAGGGGCCCGGTGCCCGGGGGCAGCAGCGGCGCCCAGTTGCGGGGCTCGTCCAGTTCGCGTTCCAGCCGCTGGGCGACGTCCGGCGCGGGCGCGGCGGTGACCTGCCGGGTGCAGGCCCAGTGCTCGTCGAAGGGGAAGTCGATGTCGACCCAGAACAGCGAGACGCTCGCCCGGCCCGCGAGGTGCCAGCAGGGCGTGGGTCCTTCGACCCGGACCCGGAGCTGCACGGTGCAGATCGACCGGCCGGCGAAGCGCAGCGCGAACCCGCCGCCCAGGTCGAGGACCACGCCGAAGCTCGGCTCCCAGCGCACCAGCGCGTCGAAGTGCAGGTGACCGGTCACTCCCGTGCTCCTGGTACCGACGACCACGGCGAGCGCCGCGCCGGCCTGGACGGTGCCGGGAGTGAGCGCGAGGTAGCCGGTGAACGAGATCCGCAGGAAGGGGGAGTCGGCCAGGGTGAGCGAGAGCCGTCGGGGCGTCGGGAAGCCGGCCGGGGCCGGGTAGGAGGGATGCCAGCCGCCGGCGCTGAGCAGGAACGCCGGCCCGGGGCCGGGGGTGATCCGCACGGCCAGGCCGCCCTCGATGCCCGCGGTCAGCATCCGCGAGCCCGTCAGGTCGGCGGCGAACTGCACCGTGCCGTCCGCGTCGACGACACCGCCGACGGACGCCTTGAGCTCGATGACGGGGGCCTGCGGGGCGGGCAGCGCCACCCTGAGCCGGCCGAGCAGGGCGGTCGTTCCACGGGTGGGTTCGATGACCACGCCGATGTCGGCGGTCACGAACGACACCGGACGGCCCCATCCCAGCCGGAGCATCGGGCCCACGACCACGCTGCCCCGCCGGGTGACGAACACGGTCGCGAGCGTGCCCAGGATCTGGGCCGCCGCGGCCGCCGGTTCGTCGGGGAACAGCACGCGGTCGAGGTGCCCGGACTGCACGGCGGCGGCGAGCCCGGCCCGGTCGACGGCGTGCCCGATGCCGACGATCCCGCCGACCGCGTTGAGGGTCAGGGCCAGGCCGAGCTCGATCGCCGGCGTGAACTCGGCACCGAGCGCGACCAGAAGCGCCCGCTGCCGGGTCCGCAGCACGGCGAACGCCCTGACGTCGACCGGGCCGAGGCCGAGCGCGAGAGCACCCCGGTACTCGCCGTCGCTGCCCGCCAGGAACCCGGCCCCCCGGGCCGGGCCGATCGCCAGACTGAGGGCGATGGCGGTGGCGGGCAGCGCCCTCCCGCCGCCGTCGGTTGCGACGGCGATGCCGACGCCGTCCACCGAGGCGTCCGCCAGGCCCGGGATCGAGGCGCCGAACGACGAGGTGAAGCAGAGGGCGCCGTCCGTGGCGGCCAGGTGCACCGACGGGGCCCGCAGACCACCGGACGCACTCCTGAGCGGCAGCGCCACGACGCGCCCCGTACCGCCCTCGAAGCGGGCCCCCCGGCCGTCGACCCGGGCCACCAGGTCACCGACGAGCACCGGTCCGCCGGGAGCGAACAGGCCCAGCAGGCCGTCCGCGTCGGGGAGGGCGAGGTGCAGGGGACCGGCGGCGAGCTCGAGCACGGCAGCGGCCGGATCCGCCGGGACGGTCAGGGTGAGCGTGCCGCCCAGGGGCAGCCGCAGGCCTTCGGTGAGGCCGAGCTCCCCGATGCGCAGCTTCACGGTGAACTCCGCGCCCAGAGCGGCCCCGGCCGCCGCCTGCACACCGCCCGCATCCGCTGTGAACAGTCCGGGCACCTCGAGGGCCCAGACGGGGGACGACCGGTCGGCGGCACCCGCGAGCACGTCGACCACACGGAGCCACAGCTCCCCGGCCGGCTCCCCGGCCGACGCGCCCAGGCGTTTCAGCAGGCCGCCGGCCGTCAGGTCCGAGGGAGGCAGTACCCCCAGGGCCTCGCGCACCGCCTGCCGACGTCCCGCCGCGTCGAGCCCGCCGAGCGTCGCGGCGATGCCCGACAGCCCCGCGCGCAACTCGGCGGCCAATGCAGCGACGGAACCCATGAGCGGCGCCTTTCCACCTTCCCGACGTTCCCGGAAGGGTCTGTCCGCGCGGGCGCACCGCGCGGCGCGCCCCGACAGCACTCCATCCTGGTGCCGCGACCCCGCCTGGCAAGGCACCCCCCGGCCCCTCATCCGTACGGTGGACCGCCATTGCGCCGCCCGGCCCTCCGCCGGACCGGAGGTCGCCGGCGGTCCCGGAGCCGTACGGGCACCTCCGACCAGAGGCCGCCGGCCGTGGGTGCACCCCGGCCGTGCTCCGGGGACGGCGGCACCGGCAGCCGCCGGAGATCTGGTAGGAAACTTTCCTATCAGATAGCATCCCGCGCGGCGGCTCGGCGCGGCGCCCGTTCCCGGCTCCACCAAGGGGGCGGGCGTGACGCGCTCAGCGAGAGCTCTGACCCGGCCGCCGTGGCGCGCGTACGCCCGGGGCCCCACCGCCACGGGCCGGCCCGCGCTGCCCGCACCGGTGCCCAGCTCTCACCCTTCCCAGGCAAAGGGAGTCACAGGTATGCACCACCCGCACGCCTCCGCCCCACCGCGCCGCACCACAACCCTGTCCCTGCTGCTCGCCGCCGTCCTGCTCGTCACCGGCGGCCTCGTCCTCGCCTCCACCGGCCGCGCCGCCGCCGCGGACCCGCTCCTCTCCCGCGGCAGGCCGGCCACCGCCTCCTCCCAGGAAGCCGCCGGCCTCACCGCCGCCAGGGCCTTCGACGGCGATCCCGCCACCCGCTGGGCCAGCGCCGAGGGCTCCGACCCCCAGTGGATCCGGGTCGACCTCGGCACCACCGCCGCCGTCTCCCGCGTCCGCCTCACGTGGGAGGCCGCCTACGGCAAGGCCTACCGCGTGGAGATCTCCGCCGACGGCGCCGGCTGGACCACGCTCGCCACCGAGTCCGCCGGCAACGGCGGCACGGACGACTGGACCGCCCTGAGCGGCAGGGGTCGCTACGTCCGCGTCCACGGCACCGCCCGCGGCACCGCGTACGGATACTCGCTCTACGAGTTCGAGGTCTACGGGACGCCGGACGACACCGTCCCGCCCGGCACCGGCGCCTTCACCGTCGTCGCCGCCGGTGACATCGCCGCCCGGTGCACCGCCTCCAGCAGCTCCTGCGCCCACCCCAGGACGGCCGCGCAGGCCCGGCGGATCAACCCGAAGTTCTACCTGACGATGGGCGACAACCAGTACGACGACGCCCGGTTGTCCGACTTCCGGAACTACTACGACAAGACCTGGGGCGCCTTCAAGGCCAAGACCCACCCGGCCCCCGGCAACCACGAGACGTACGACCCCGCCGGCCCGCTCGCGGGCTACAAGGCGTACTTCGGCGCCATCGCCTACCCCCAGGGCAGGCCCTACTACAGCTTCGACGAGGGCAACTGGCACTTCCTCGCCCTCGACTCCAACTCCTTCGACGACCCCGCCCAGATCACCTGGCTCAAGGACGACCTCGCCCGCACCACCAAGGGCTGCGTCGCCGCCTACTTCCACCACCCGCTCTACTCCTCCGGCGGCCACGGCAACGACCCCGTCTCCAAGCCCGTCTGGCGGATCCTCTACGCCGCCGGGGCGGACCTCGTCCTCAACGGGCACGACCACCACTACGAGCGCTTCGCCCCGCAGGACCCCGCCGGCCGGGCCACCGCCGACGGCATCGTCGAGATCGTCGGCGGCATGGGCGGGGCCGAGCCGTACCCCATCGAGACCGTCCAGCCCCACAGCCAGAAGCGGATCAGCGGCACGTACGGGGTACTGAAGCTGGACCTCACCGACACCACCTACACCTGGCAGTACGTCGGCACCGACGGCCGGGTCAAGGACACCGGCCCGACCTACACCTGCCACTGATGTACCTCGCGACCACAGGTCGCCGGGACGCGTCGCCCGCCCCCTCCGGGGCGCGGCGGCGCGTCTCCGCCACCGTCCTCGCCCTCGGCACGGTCAGCCTGGTCACCGACGTCTCCTCCGAGATGGTCACCGCCGTGCTGCCCCTCTACCTGGTCGTCGGTCTCGGCCTCACCCCGCTCCAGTTCGGTTTCCTGGACGGGCTGTTCACCGGCGCCACCGCCCTCGTCCGGCTCGCCGGCGGCCACGCCGCCGACCGCGGCGGCCACCACAAGGCGGTCGCCGGGACCGGCTACGCGCTCTCCGCCTGCTCCCGGCTCGCCCTGCTGCTCGCCGGCGGCGCGACCGGCGGGATCGCCGCCGCCCTCGCCGCCGACCGCGTCGGCAAGGGACTGCGCACCGCCCCGCGGGACGCCCTGATCACCCTCGACAGCCCGCCCGACGGCCTGGGCCGCGCCTTCGGCGTGCACCGTGCCATGGACACCACCGGTGCCCTCCTCGGCCCCCTGGCCGCGTTCGCGCTCCTGTGGGCCACCGCCGACGCCTACGACGCCGTCTTCGTCGTCAGCTTCTGCACCGGGCTGCTCGGGGTGCTGCTCCTCGTGGTCCTGGTACCCGGCGGACGACGGGAGCCGGTCGGCGCCGGCCACCGGGTGCGCGACCTCGCCGCGCCGCTCCGGCTTCCCGGCGTGCGCCGGACCGCGCTCGCCGCCGCGCTCCTGGGCGCGGCCACCGTGGGCGACGCCTTCCTCTACCTGCTCCTCCAGCAGCGGACCGAACTGGCCGCCCCCTGGTTCCCGTTCCTGCCGCTCGGCGCCGCGGCCACCTACCTGCTCCTCGCCGTACCGGCCGGGCACCTCGCCGACCGCATCGGCCGCCGCCGCCCCTTCCTGTACGGGCACGCGGCCCTGCTGCCGGCCCTCGGGCTGCTCCTCGCCCCGGTGCCCGCCGCGGTGCTCCTGGCGGCCGTCCCGCTCCTGACCGGGGTCTTCTACGCCGCCACCGACGGCGTCCTGATGGCCCTCACCGGGCCGCTCCTGCCCCCGGGGCGACGGGCGGGCGGACTCGCGCTCGTCCAGACCGCCCAGGCCCTCGCCAAGGTCGGCGCCGCGGCCGGTTTCGGAGCCGCCTGGACGCTGTGGGGACCGACCACCGCACTCCTCCTCACCCTCACCGCACTCACGGCCGCCCTGTGCGGCGCGACCCGCCTGCTCCCGGCAGAGCCGCACCCCGAACCCGGGCCGGCACCCTCGCCGTCCGCGCCGCCCTCCGCAAAGGGGTCCTTCACATGACCACCGCGCCCGCCCCGAACCGGCGCCGCCTGTCGGCCCTGGTCCTCGGCGTCCTGCTCCTCGCCGGCGGGGCCACCGCCTACACGCTGCACGCCGCCGCCGGGCGCCCCGACCCGGCCGCCGCCACCGCGGACCCCGGCTTCACCCTCGACACCGGCTCCCCGGGGGCCCTCTGGTTCCGCGACACCGCCACCGGTCGTGTCGCCCGACAGGACCCCGCGGCGCCTGGTGAGCGCGTGGCGCTCGGGCCCCGCTGCGACCGCTTCCACGCCGCCGCGGACACCGCACTGTGCCTGCAGCTGCGCCCCGGCGTGCCGGCCCGCTCGTACGTCCTCGTGCTCGACCGGCGGCTGCGCGAGGTGCGCAGGATGAGCCTGCCGGGCATCCCCGACCGCGCCCGGGTCTCCGCCTCCGGACGGGTCCTCGCCTGGACCACCTTCGCGAGCGGCGACTCCTACGCCACCGCCGCGTTCTCCACCCGCACCTCGATCCTCGACCTGCGCACCGGCTACCTGGTCAAGAGCATCGAGCAGATCCCCCTCACCCTCGACGGACGCCGCCACCACGCCCCCGACGTCAACTTCTGGGGCGTCACCTTCGCCGCCGACGACAACCGCTTCTACGCCACCGCCGCCACCGGGGGGCGCACCTACCTGGTCGAGGGCGACCTGGGGAAGTGGGCGGCGCGGACACTGAAGGAGAACGTCGAGTGCCCCTCGCTCTCACCCGACGGCACGCGCATCGCCTACAAGAAGAAGGTCTCCGCCGACCCCCGCGCGCCCTGGCGCCTGCACGTCCTCGACCTCGCCACCCTCCGCGACCACCCGCTCGCCGACCCGCGCTCCGTCGACGACCAGGCCGCCTGGACCGGCCCCGACACCGTGGCGTACGCCTACGGGGGCGCGGTATGGACGGTCCGGGCGGACGGCACCGGCACCCCGCGCCGCCTGGCGGCGGGAGCGACCTCGCCGGCGACACCGCGGTGACGCGGCTCCCGGGCGGCGGAACCGATCCCCCGGCGGACGCCCGACTGGCCGGAGCGGAACGGTCCCGCCCCGTGGTCCCGAGGGCGTCCGGCCCGGTGGCGCCCCGCCCGGTGGCGCCCCGCCCGGTGGTGCGTCAGATCCAGCCGCGGCGAGTGGCGATGACGCCGGCCTGGAAGCGGTTGACCGCGCCGAGGAGTTCGTGGAGGCGGCTCATCCGCCGGCGCATGGTGCGGACCGACCAGCCGAGCTGGCGGGCTATCGCCTCGTCCTTCAGGCCGCTCACCAGGAGGGTGAGGACCAGGCGGTCCTCCTCGCCCAGCGGGTCCTCGGCGGGCACGTCGAGCGGCAGGGCCTGCTTCCAGCACAGCTCCCAGTAGTCGACGAGTGCGTCCAGCAGGGCGGAGGGGCGGATCACCGCGGCGCGTACGCCGTCGAGGTCGAGCGAGAGCGGCATCAGCGCCAGCCGGCGGTCCGCGACGGCCAGTTTGATCCGCAGACCGGGCATCACCCGGGCCTGCTCGCCACGGCGCACGAGCCCTCGGATGTCCTCGAGGACCCCCGGCCACTCCAGCGCCTCGGGGGCGTAGACCGCGCGGTAGCGCACGCCGCGCCCGAGCGCCGTGCTCTCCACCGGATTGGCGGTGGTCAGGGCGTACGGCGGGCGGTCCAGCGTCATGACGTCCTCGCGCGCCTCCTGCTGGAGGCGGACGAACCAACGGCCCAGCGCCTCGCGGCCGGTGGCGATCTCCACCTCCTCCTCGCCGGCCGTGCCGGCCTGCGCCGCCGCGAACAGGCGGGACAGTTCCCCCGCCGCCGCACGCACCCGGTCCAACTCCGCGGCCCTGGCCCGTACCAGGGACTCGACCGCGGCTCCCGGCTCGATCGCCGCGTACCGGCGGCGGACGCCCGCGAGCCGCCCGACCAGACCGTGGTCGTGGAGCCGGTCCAGCGCCCTGGCGGCGCGCAGCGGTGAGCAGCCGAGGTCCGCGGCGAGCTCGGCCGGGCCCGCCGTACGCCTCGTCAGCACGGCCCGGTAGACGCTCTCGTCGAACGGGTCGATGCCTGCGGCGGTGAGCTCGTTCGTCATATGCCGAGAATGGCCCACGTGTGCCAGCGGCAGCAATGGGCCGCCGTGATCTGTTGTACGGAGCGCGACCGCGGCACTAGGACTTCGACCCATGGCCAACAACGCACGAACACCCCGACGCCTGGCGGCCGTCACGGTCACCACCGTCGCGCTCGCCGGGACGCTGACCGCGCTGCCCGGCACCGCCACCGCGAAGACACCCGACCCGAACCAGCGGGTCATCGTCGAACTGGCCGGGGCCGCCGCCGTCGCCGCCGCCCCCGGCGGCTCGCTCACCTCCCCGGCCGCCCGCACCGCCGCCGCCCTCGACGACGCCAGGCGGGCCCTGGCGGCGCGTCAGGACGCCTTCCTCGGCACGGTACGGAGCGCCGGACTGCATCCCGCCGCACCCCGGAGGCTCGGCCTGCTCCTGAACGCCGTGGCGATGACCGTGCCCGCCTCGGAGAGGGCGCGGCTGGCCACGCTGCCGGGCGTCCTGGCCGTCCGCCCCGACACCCGCATGCAGGTCCAGACGGACACCAGCGTGCCGCTGACCGGTGCGCCCGAGGTCTGGAAGCGCCGGGACCCCGCCGGGGTGAAGGCCACCGGCAAGGGCACCGTCGTGGCGGTCCTCGACAGCGGCGTGGACTACGGCCACCCCGACCTCGGCGCCGGCTTCGGCAAGGGCCACAAGGTCGTCGGCGGCTTCGACTTCGCCAACGGCGACGACGACCCGATGGACGACAACGGCCACGGCACCCACGTCGCGGGCATCATCGCCGGCAAGGCGGCCGGGAAGGGAGGCGTCACCGGCATGGCGCCCGACGCGAGCCTGCTGGCCTACAAGGTCACCGGCCCCGACGGCAGCGGCTACACCTCCGACATCATCGCCGGCATCGAGGCGGCGGCCGACCCGGCCAACCCCCACCCGGCCGACGTCATCAACATGAGCCTCGGCGGCCCCGGTGACGGCACCGACCCGCTCGGCCGCGCGGCGAGCGCCGCCGTGCGGGCCGGAGTGGTCGTCGTCGCGGCGGCCGGCAACAACGGGCCCGGCACCGGCACCGTCAGCACCCCCGCGTCCGCCGCCGGCGTCATCGCGGTCGGCGCGTCCACCAGCGGCATCCGCACCCCCAGCGCCTACCTGGCGGGCAGGAACCCCGAACTGATCCAGACCTACCGGGGCATCCTGTCCGCGAACCCGCCCCGCGAACCGGTCACCGCACCCCTCGTGGACGTCGGCGCGGGCACCGCCGAGGACTGGCGGCGGGTCGGCGACGTACGCGGCAAGATCCTGCGCGCCGACATCCTCGTCCCGCCCGGCACGGACGTCCTGAGCCAGTACGACATCGACTGGGCGCGCGAAGCCGAGAGGCGCGGCGCGCTCGCCGTCCTCGGCGGCCTCCCGGCCGGCTCCGGACCCGTGCTCGCCGCCACCCCGGGAACGGTCCAGGCCCAGCCGGGCCCCGCCCGCCCCGACCCCGCCCGGACCGCCGCCTCCGGCGACTCGCTGCGCATGGACCACCTGGTCGTCATGGGCATCGACGCGACCCAGTACGCCCAGCTGAGCCGTGAACTGGCCGCCGGGAAGGTGTCCGTCACCCTGCGCGGCACCGACGCCACCGACCGGATCGCCTCGTTCTCCTCCCGCGGCCCCGGCACCGGCTTCGGCCTCAAGCCCGACCTGGTCGCCCCCGGTGTGGAGATCCGCTCCACGATCCCCACCTCCCTGTACCGCCCCGGCGTCTACCGCATGTCGGGCACCTCGATGGCGAGCCCGCACGTCGCCGGAGCCGCCGCCCTGCTGCGCCAACTGCGCCCGGACCAGGGCCCCGAGCAGATCAGGTCCGCCCTGGTCGGCACCGCGAAGCCGCTCGCCGGCACCGGCCCCACCGTCCAGGGCAACGGACGACTCGACGTGGCCGCCGCGGCGTCGGCCACCCTCGGCGCCTCCCCGACGTCCGTGTCGTTCGGCCTCGCCGACCTGGGGGAGCGGACCGTCGGCGGCACCGCGAGGGTACGGCTGACCAACCCCGGCAGGAAGCCGCTGGCCGTCGCCCTCAGCAGCAGCGGGCCCACCACCGTGTCCCCGTCCCGCCTCACGGTCCCCGCCGGGCGGTCCGCCACCGTCGAGGTCACCCTGCGCGCCGCCCGCCCGGCCACCGACAGGGAGATCGGCGGCCGGATCACGGCCACCCCCGACCGCGGCCCGGCCGTGCGGGTGCCCTACCTGCTCGTCGTCCGGCACCTCGCCGTCCAGGCGTCCCCCGACCCCAGCGACGGCCGCTCCACCGTGCACGTCGCCTCCCCGGCCGCCCTGAACGCGCCCCCGCAGATCAGGGTCACGCCCCCGCACGGCAGGGCCTTCACGCTGCCCACCACCATGAACGGCGCCGGCTACTACCAGGCCGACGTGCGCGGGACGGCGGCCGGTGCCTACCGGCTGGCCGTACGCGCCACGACCACCGACGGCCGGCGGATCACCGGGACCGGCGCCTTCGAGGTCACCCCCGCCGACAGCCGCCGCGACCGCTGGGAGCCCGTCGGCCCCAACAGCGAGGCCGGCCACCTCGCGCTCTCGCCCGCCCGCCCGAAGCAGGCCGTGGTGACCCAGTTCCGCAAGGCCGCCCCCTGGCTGACCACCGACGGCGGCGCCCACTGGCGCCAGGTCGGCAGGCTGCCGATCGCCGACGGCAACGGCACCGGAGCGGTCGTGGTCGACGCCCGCCGCCCCGACCGCTGGTGGTACGCCGTGAACACCGCCGCCGACCCCACCCGCCGCGGCACGGTCCTGCGCACCGACGACAACGGCCGCACCTGGCGGAGGCTCGACGTGCCCGACGCCCACATCGACGCGTTCGTCGCGGACGAGCGCACCCGTACCCTGGCCGCGATCGTCGACGGCACGCTGCTGGTCAGCACGGACGCGGGCGAGCGCTGGGCGACGTACCCCACCGGCGTGAGCGGTGGGGTCCGCGAGGCCACCCTGGTCGGCGACACCCTGTACCTGGCGACCTTCGACAGCGTCTGGCGGATCGACGGCGTCGGCACGGGCGACCCCGCCACGGCGCACCGCATCCTCGACGAGCCGGTGAACACCCTCCGCGGGATGGCGGCCGACTCCGAGGTGGTCGTGGCCTACGTCCCCGGTACGGGTGTCCGCGGCTCCTACGACAAGGGCCGCACCTGGTCCACCCTGCTGCGCCTGCCGGAGGGCGGCAACGGACTGTCCGCCTCCGGCGGCGACCTGTACCTGCGCGCGCTGTTCGGCGCCGGACAGGTCAGCCGCGACCACGGCCGGACCTGGACGCCCCTGTCCGCTCCGTCGAAGGCCGCCGTCGCGATGGACTACGACCGCTGGGCGGACGGCTCGGTCACCGTCTCCAGCGAACAGGACGGCCTGTACCGCGGCGCGGCCGACGGCACCGGCTACCGCCGGATCGGAGTCCAGGGCCTGACCACCCTCGCCCTCGCGACCAGCGGCGGCCACCTGCTCGCCGGCACGGTGAGCGGCACCTACCGCACCGCGATCCCCGTCGCCGGCCCCGAGTGGGGACGGTCGGGGGCGGAGGGCATGACCGGACGCCTCACCTCGCACATCGCCGTCTCGCCCCGGGACACCGACGTGGTGTGGCAGATCCGGCGCACCGCGACCGGCCTCTTCGAGGTCTCCCGCAGCGCCGACGCCGGCCGGACCTGGAAGGTGAAGGGCACCTCCTCGGAGGTACCGACCTCGATGCTGATCCACCCGGCGGACCCGGACCGGGTGGCGATCAGCTTCAGGAGCATCCTCGGCGACGGCCTGTTCGCGACCTCCGACGGCGGCAGGACGTGGAAGAACCTCTTCCACGAGAGGTCCTTCGACGCCATGGCCGGCGACCCGCGTGACCCGCGGCGCCTGTGGCTGGGCAACGCCTCGGGCCTGTACCGCTCGGACGACGGCGGCGTCACCAAGACCAAGGTCGCCGAAGGCCCCGTCTCCGCGCTCGTGACGGACGGCCGGCGCCTGGTCGTCGGCGGTTCCGCCGTCCGGGTCAGCACGGACGGCGGCAGGACCTTCCGCACCGCCGACACCGGCCCGCTCGCGGTCCACGTCTCGGACCTGCTGCGCGTCGGCGGGGCGCTCTACGCGGCCACCACCGCCTCGAGGGAGTCCGGACTCGTCCAGGGCGGCCGGGGCGTCCTGCGCAGCACCGACAACGGCCTCACCTGGGAGAACATCTCGAGCGGCCTGCAGAACACCGACACCACGAAGCTGGCCGCCGCCCCCGACGGCCGCACGCTCTACGTCGGCACGGTCGACGGCGGCGTACACCGCCTGAACCTGCGCCGCTGACCGCTCCGCACCCGACCGGCGTGACCGGACGACCCTCACGTCCCCACGACCGTCACGTCCCCACGACCACCGCGTCCCCACGACCGTCACGTCCCCACGACCGTCGCGAGCGCCGACCGGACCCGGAAGCCCCGGACCCGGTCGGCGCCCGCGCGTCCCCGGGAACTCAGGAACGGTCGCTGCAGAAGCGGCGTACGGCCCGGTTGAACTCCTCGGGCCGTTCCAGGTTGCTGACGTGTCCCGCGCCCGGGATCACGACCAGCTCGGCATCCGGGATCGCCTCGTGGAACTGTCGCGCCACGGTCAGCGGCGAGCGCACGTCCTGCTCGCCCCAGAGAAGGAGCGTGGGCACCGCGACGGTGGGCAGGAGGTCCCGCTGGTCCGTCTCCGCCATGAGCGACAGCTGCCTCCCCAGGGTCGCCGGGCGCACGGCGTCCGCCATCGCGGCCAGCAGCGCGGCGTAGGCGGCGGGGGGCCCGTCGGCGTACAGACCCGGCAGGGTCGGATCGAACGCACCGCGCGGCGCGGCCGGCATGCGGCGCGCGCCCTTGACCCGGGCCCGCACCTCCGCCGCCGGCAGGGAGCCCTTCCACCCCGCGTAGGTGTCGGCGAGGATCAGCGTCCTCACGAGGTCCGGGTGGTGGCGGTAGAACTCCAGGGCGACGGTCCCGCCCCAGGACAGACCGGCGACGTGCGCCGGTCCGAGCCCCAGGGACGCCACGACCGCCGCCACGCACCGGGCGTAGTCCGCGAGGACGAAGGACCCGGGTACGTCGGAGGAGCGTCCGGCTCCCGGCTCGTCCCAGGCCACCACCGTGAACGCGTCCGCCAGCGCCTGGAGTTGCGGCCGCCAGATGCGGGCGTCGTCCCCCGCGCCGTGCAGGAACACGACGGGCGGCCCCGCGCCCACCCGGTCGTAGGCAACCGTCAGCCCGTCGACCCGCACCGTCGCCATGACTCCAGCGTAGGCCCGCCCGCCCACGCCGTCGCGGCGCCGGACACCTCCCCGCACCCCACCTCCCCGCCGTCGTCCCGAGGGGTGCGGGCGGTCAGTTGGCCAGTGCGGCCACGTGGTCGGGGTGGTGGGCGGCGACGTCGTGGGCGGCTCGCACGAAGGCCGCGACGGCCACGGATCGCGAGGTCTCAGGCCAGGCGACCACGACCGCGCTGGGGCTGAGCCCGGTGACCGGCCGGTACGCGATGTCCGGGCGCCGGTGCCGCTCGGTCGTGGAGCGTGACAGGAACGCCACCGCCTGCCCCAGCGCGACCACCTCCAGGAGTTGCTCGACGCTGGCCACGAGCGGCCCCTCAGGACTGTCGGCCGGCGCCGAGCCCGGGGGGCCGCCGCCGGCCGCCGCGCCGTCGTATCCGGTGTAGTAGGCGGTGGTGGAGGCGGCAGCCCCCTTCCAGCGCGGGATCGGTTCGCCCTGGAGGTCGGTCAGCCGCAGTCGCCGGCGTCCGGCCAGGCGGTGCGCGGCGGGCAGGACGGCCAGTCGCGGCTCGACCACGAGCGTCTGGGAATCCAGCCCCTGACCGTCGAACGGGCTGCGCAGCAGCGCGACATCGGCGCGGCCGTCCCGCAGCATGGCGATCGGCTCTCCGCTGCCGGCGACGACGACTTCGGGTGGCGGCAGATGCGGACCCGCCGCCCGGTAGGCGGCGAGGATCTCCCGCAGCAGCCCGGCATCGCCTGCCGGTTTGACCGCCACGACGAGCCGCGGTGTCGGCTGACCGGCCCGGCGTGCCCGCCGGGCCGCCGCGTGCACCGCGTCGACCGCGATCCGGGCCTGGTCGAGTAGCACCTGACCGGCGTGGGTCAGCCTCACCTGCCGGGTGGTGCGCTCCAACAGGCGTACGCCGAGCCGCGACTCCATCTGGGCGATCGCCTTCGACAGCGGGGGCTGCGCCATCCCCAGGCGCTGCGCGGCCCGGCTGAAGTTCAGTTCCTCGGCGACCGCGACGAAGTACCGCAGCTCCCGAACCTCCAGCTCATTCATATCTGGGGACTATAGATCCAGAGCCATCCGGTCTTTCCCTGTCGTCCGTGGCGGAGGGGAGGCTGGGTGCCATGACGACTTCGCAGAAGACTGCTCTCATCACCGGCGCGAACAAGGGCATCGGCAAGGAAACGGCGCGCAGGCTCGGGGCCCTCGGCATCACCGTGCTGATCGGCGCCCGCGACGCCGGGCGTGGCGAGGCGGCGGCCGAGGAACTTCGCGCCGACGGCGCCGACGTACGGTTCGTACCGCTGGACGTCACCGACGAGACCTCGGTCCAGGCCGCCGCCCAGCACATCGACGCCACGTTCGGCCGCCTCGACATCCTCGTCAACAACGCCGCGATCGCCGCCGGACCGCAACAGCCGAGTGAAACCCCCGCCGCTACCGTTCGGCAGGTCTACGAGACCAACGTGTTCGGCGTCATCGCGGTGACCCACGCCATGCTGCCCCTGCTCCGCCGCTCCGCCGCCGCACGCATCGTCAACATGTCCAGCGAACTCGGCTCCCTCACCCACCTGGCCGACCCCGGCAGCCCCTGGTCCCCCTACTACTCGATCCTCCTCCCTTACTGCACCTCGAAGAGCGCGCTGAACGCGATCACCGTGCTCTACGCCAACGAACTGCGTGCCGAAGGGATCCTGGTCAACGCGGTGAGTCCCGGCTACTGCGCGACCGACCTGAACCGCCACACCGGGATGCGCACCGCGGAGGAGGGCGCGGCCGTGGCGGTCGACCTGGCGACGGCCGGCGAGGACGGCCCGACGGGCGCCCTTCTGGCCGAGGACGGGCCGATCCCCTGGTGAGACCGTGCCCCGCCGTCCCCCACACCCGCAAGCCTGCCGGGGTGTGTCATGGCGAGGCGGAAGGGGCGGTGCCGCGCCGGCTCAGCCCCCGCTCGCGCAGGTGGCGCGGTAGGGGAGTTCGGGAAGGTGGACGTGCCACTGCGCCGCGTCGAGACCGCCGCCGTAGCGGGCGCACACCGCCGCCACCACGTCCCCCGTCCCGACCCGGTGTGCGGACGGCGCGGTGTGCGGGCCCTGGACCACCACGGCGGTGCCGTCGCGGGTGAAGGCGAGCCGGGCCGCCGGGTCGCCCGTGCCGGGGAGGGGGCCGCCGAGCGGCGTACGCGAGGGAACGTCCCACAGGCGGACCGCGCCCGTGGCGTCCCCCACCGCGAGCATGCCGCCGTCCGGCGAGAACACCGCGCCGGAGTAACCGCCGGGCACCACGTCGGTGCCGTACGGGCCGCCGGCGAGGACGATCGGCGGGCCGGGCGGCGCCCCCTCCCGGAGGGTGACGCGGCCGGCCGCGTCGGCGAGCGCGAGGTGCCGGCCGTCCGGACTGAAGGCGGCCGCGAAGAACGCGGATCCGCGAAGGTCCGTCGGGGTCTCGACGCGCTCGCCGGGCAAGGTGACCAGCCGGCCGTCGGACAGGACCAGCATCCCGCCGTCGGGCCGCACCGCCATCGGCAGCGCGCCGGTCGACTCGATGGTCACCAGCCGGTGGGCGGAGAGGTTCCACAGGGCGGCGACCTCCCCGAGGACGTCGAGGATCCCGTACACCACCGGTCGGCCGTCCCGCAGCACCGGAGCCAGGGCCGTGACGGTGGGGCGGCCGGACACGCCGGGTGCCGGGGGAGCGGTGGGCACCGGCAGGTCGGGAAGCGGCCGGGCGCCGGGCACGTCCCAGACCTTCACGGTCTCCCCGGCCCCGCCGCTGCGGGCCGGCCCGTAGGCGAAGAGGCGGCCGTCGGGGCTGAACGCGGCCACCACCGGGCCGCTGCCCCCGGCGGGGAGCGCCGGCAGTCTGCGCAGCGGCTCGACCCCCTCCGGGACCCGGCCGCCGGCGCACGCCGAGCCGGGGTACGCCTCGGGCACCACCGCCGCGCCGTCGCGGCGCAGGACGACGGCCACGGATCCGTCCGGTGACAGGTGGACCTGGTCGGACCCCTTCCCGGGCCACGGGACGCCGCGCAGCGGCCCCAGCCGCAGCACGGCCACGCTCCGCTGGTCGGCGCGCACGTACCGCAGCACCCCCGCCCGGTCGTCGACGCGGACGTCCGTGGGCCGTTCGCGGCGCAGCCCCTGGTGGAAGACGAGCGGGTCGGGCCGGTCGTCCGCGGTGCGCCAGACGCGTGCGGCGTCCGGCCCCACCGCCGCCAGCAGCGTGCCGTCCCGGTTGAAGGACAGACCGGTCACCCCGGCGGCGGGGAGCACCCGGTCGGGAGCGCCGCCGCCCCCGGTGGACGCCAGGAGGACGCCGGTGTCCAGACCGACGGCCAGCCGGGCCCCGTCCGGGCTCAGGCGCAGCACGTCCGAGCGGCACGAGCGCGCCGGGACCCCGGCCGCCGACCGCCCGGCCGCGACCCTGCGCCGCCCGGGTACGTCCCAGACCTCGACCCCGTGCCGTCCGCACAGTGCCGTGCGGCGGCCGTCCGCGCTGACGGCCGCGCCCGTGAAGTCCTCGGCGGCGGGCACGGTGAGCAGCGGCCGGCGGCCGCCGACGTCCCAGACCTGCACGGCCCCGGGCAGGGCCACCGCCACCACCCGGCTGCCGCCGCCCCACGCGAGGTCGGTCACGGCCGGTACGCCGGGCAGCACGAGCGAGGACGCGCTCCCGGTCCGCAGGTCCAGCAGCCGGATCCGGGCCCACCGCCGCTCCGGGTCGGTGGCGTCCCCCTGGCTGACGGAGGCCACCCGCAGGCCGTCCGGGCTCGGCCGCGCGCGCTCCGGCCAGTCCCATGCCGACGGCTCCGGCGCCGGGAACAGGCCCCCGTCCGGGGGCCGGAGCCGGCCCGGGGACGAACTGGAGGGCGAGGCCATGAACCCCGCCAGCGCGTGGACGGCCACCCGGCTGCGCGCGCGGAGGTCCCACAGCTCCACCCCCTGGTGCCGGGTCACCGTGAGCATCCCGCCGTCCGGGTCCGTGAACTCGCTGCGCACGACCGAGCCGCCCGAGCCCACGGTGACGTCGGCCGCGGTCCGGTCGGTCAGCGCGGCGTACAGTCCGGCCCTGGTCTGCGGGGTGCGGGCCAGGCGCCAGGCCGCGACGTTCAGCCGGGCGGCCGTGCGGGGGTCGCCGGCCCGCAGCCCTTCGGCGACCGCGGCGGCCCGCAGGGCGAGGGCGAGGTTCCGGCGGACCTCGGCCGTCAGGCCAGCCTGCCAGGCCAGGGTGCCGGCGACCAGGGCGGCCACGGTCAGGACGGCCAGCACCCCCCGGCCTGCCCGCCTGCGCGCCGCGGCCCGGCTCCGGGCCCGGCGGCTCGCTTCGAGGAACTCGGCCTCGACGGGCCGGAACCCCGGTGCGTCCCCGTCCGCGGTGCGCAGCGGCGCGAGCGCCACGAGCAGCGCCGCCGGGGCGAGGGCGCTGGGGTGCCGGCCGAGCCGGTCCCAGGCCTCCGCGGCCGTGGTCAGCCGGTGGCGCAGGCGCAGGTGCTCCCGGCTCTCCTCGAGCCAGCCGTGCAGGCGGGGCCAGGACGAGATCAGTGTCTCGTGGGCGAGCTCGACGGTGTCCTGGCCCAGCGTGACCAGCCGGGAGGCGGCGAGTGCGTCGAGGACCGGCCGGACGTCCTCCTCCGGGCCGAGTTCGTCCAGCCGGGCCGGGCGGCGCGTGTCGGGCAGGCCCTCCTCCCCGGGGTTGACCAGGCGCAGCAGGATCCGGCGGGCGGTGCCGGCCCGCTCGGCGTCGAGCGCGCGGTACGCCGCCTCGGCGGTACGCACGACGGCCCCGTACACCCCGCCGGCGGCCTCGTACGCCTCGACCGTGAGGCGGCGCGCCGAGCGGCGGCGCCAGGTCTCCAGCAGGGTGTGGGAGAGCAGCGGCAGGGCGGCGGCGTCGCCGTGCAGCTCGTCGACGAGCAGGGCGGTCAGCGCCCGCTCGACCACGGTGGCGCGGGCGGCCGCCGGGGCGACGATCGCCCGGCGCAGTTCGTCCCGGGTCATGGGCGTCACCGGCAGACTGGCCTCCCGCACCACCGCCGCCAGCGCGGGGTCGGCGAGGCAGGGGGCGTAGAAGTCCGCCCGGACGCCGAGGACGACCCGGACCCGTGAGCCGTCCGCCTGCGCGGCGGTCAGCAACTCCTTGATGAACCCGGCCCGTTCCTCCGGGTCGCGGCAGAGCGTGAAGACCTCTTCGAACTGGTCCACGACCAGCCAGGTGTCGCCGGGCGCGTCGGCCGGCGCGACGGCCGACCGGTGCCGCTCCAGCGGATGCGCGCCGGGGGAGAGCAGCCGGATCGCGGCCGCCCCGTCCCCGGACTCCTGTAATCGCGGCACCAGCCCGGCCCGCAGCAACGAGGACTTGCCGCTGCCGGACGGCCCGAAGACGACGACGACCCGGTGCGCCCGGGCGAGTGCGACGAGGTCGTCGACGAGTCGGTCGCGGCCGAAGAACAGCTCCCGGTCACCGGGCTCGTACCGGGCCAGGCCCCGGTACGGGGCGGGCTCGTCGTCGCGCTGCGCGGCGAGCGCGGCCAGCCCGTCGGCGGCCCGCTGCCACCGGGCCCGCCAGAGCGCCGGGTCCCCGCCGCACGCCGCGGCGTACGCGAGCACCACGGGCAGGGTGGGCAGCTGGTCGCCCGCCGCGGCCCGCGAGAGCGTCGCCACCGAGTAGGCCCCGGCCCGTCGCGCCATCGCGGCGTACGTCGGACCGCCCGCCGCGCGGCGCAGCTCCCGCAGCGCCACCGCGAACTCCGCGACCGGTCCGTCCCCCGGGTCCAGCGGCTTCTCCTGTCGGCCCATGCCACGTCCCCCCTCGACGCCGGCCCCGCCGGCCCTGCTCCCCTTGATCACGCACCCAACACGCTCGGCTCCCCGTGCCACAAGGCGTCTTCGCGCCGTGTGCGGGCGTGGCGGCCCTGTTGTTTCACGGCCCGATCGGGGCAGCGCAACAACCGTCCGGCGGCCGAGAGTCGGATCGGCCGATCGCCGGCCGGGGGCCGCACCGTCGGCCCGACCCGAGGGGGAGGAACCCCGCATGCCCCGACCCATTGCCCTGTCCACCCGTCCCCGCACCCGCCCGCCCGGGCCGCGCCGCCCGCTCCGCCTGGCGGCCGTCATCGCGGCGGTGCTGTCCGCACTGGCGCTCAACCTGCTGGCGGCGGGCACCTCGCAGGCGCGGACGGACTCGGTGTACGGCGTCCTGCTGTTCAACTACACGACGCACAAGTGCCTGGACGTGCCGGACTACGGCGCCCCGGACATGGGGAGCATCGTGCAGCAGCACGATTGCCTCCGCGGCGCCGGCGACAACCAGATGTGGGACCTCACCGACGGGGTCGACGGCTTCCTGATCCGCAACGTCAAGAACCAGTCGCTGTGCCTGGACCTGCCCGGAACGGGCGTACCCGGCAACTCGACGGTCGGCTTCTACCCCTGCCAGAACACCACGGCGGACAACCAGCTCTGGTACCAGTGGTGGGACTCCGCCGGCCGCGCCTTCCGGCTCGTCAACGCCCGTTCGTACAGCGCCGGCCGACCCGTGTGCCTGGACGTCGCCGGCCTCGCGGACGGTACCAACGACCTCCGGGTCGGCGTCTACACGTGCAGCACCAGCTACGGCGACGACCACTGGTGGCAGACCGCCTGACGGTCGCCCGCCGCGGACCGGCGCCGCCGGGCGCCGTGCGGTGCCGTGGGGGACGCGCACCGCAACGGGGGAGGGGGCGCCCGACCATCGGGGGAGGTCGGGCGCCCTTGCGGCGTGCGCGCCGCGCGGCGCACCGCTCCCTGACGCGGACCCGCGTCCCGCGAAACCCGCAGCCTCGACCGGGACCCACGACCGCTGTGACCGCCCCGGCATCGGGGACGCCCGCCGGCCGTTCGTATGATCTTCGCTCCCTCCCCAGAGCGAAGGTCGGACAATCAGCGATGTCACCCCGTAACGCCCGTCGCAGGTACGCCGGTTGGACGGCCGCCGCAGTCGCGGCGGTCCTCTCGGTTCCGGTGATCGGTTCCCCCGCCCAGGCGGCCCCCGGAGACCCGGCGCCCGCGGCCTCCTTCAACCTCACGTCCGGACCCGACCTGAGCGGCCAGGTGGCCGATCTCAGAGCGGCCCTGCCCACGGCGGGCGTTCAGCTCCTGCTCGACCAGGGCAACAGGGTCGCGAAGACGGGCGCGTCCTGCACCACGGACCCGTTCGGCTCCGGCGACGACGGCAAGGTGCTGGCGCCCGCCAGGAAACTCTGCTGGGACCCCGGCGACTCCGCCACCGAGGAATGGATACCCCAGGGCATGACCGGCGTCTCGGACGCCCAGTCCGACGAGCTGTGGGGCTCCCGCAAGCCACTGGTCACCGCCTGGTACGACAAGGTCGGCGGCAAGGGCGTGCGGCTGTCGTTCCTCGACCCGGAGACGGCCGTCCCGGGCGACCCCGACGGCCGGCGGTACCGCCACGTCCTGCTGGTGGAGCCGTACCACAACAGCTACGGACACGTCTCCTACAAGGCGATCGACGTCCACGCGGGCGGCCTGGCCTGGTACAAGTACTACCTCTACGTCGCGGACACCCTGAACGGCCTCCGGGTCTTCGACATGCGGTCCATCCTGGACCTCAACCCCGACCAGAACGCCTCCGTGGACGACACGACGCTGGACGGCCTGAAGAGCAACGTCCGGGACGACACCCGGATCGGCCGGCAGGACAACGTCTACTACAGCTACACGTACCGGTACGTGATGCCGCAGGTGGCCTCCTACACGTTCGTCAGCAGCCAGGGCAACTCCTCCGCTGCGACGTGTGCGGCCACCGGAGCCCCGAAGGCGTCGTACGTCTCCGTCGACCGCAGTGCCCCCGCCGCCCCGGCGCTGATCATGGGCGAGTACTGCGACTCCGACGACACGCACCCCGAGAAGGGCCGGGTCGGCGCACTGCCGATCGACGACACCACCGGCCTCTTGAAGTCGACCAACGGCGTGGTCACCGCGACGGGCGCGTTCTACCTGCCCCGCGACCTCACCCAGGGCGCGGCACGCTACGGAGGCATGTACTACTTCAACCGCAGCTGGACCACCCACAGCGGCAGCCTCCGCCGGGCGACCGTCTCCGGAGGCCGCCTGGTGGACTACGGAGCCAACATCACCAACGCGGTCGGTCCGGAGGACCTGTCCTTCGAGCACGGACAGGGTGTGCCGGGCGGCGGTACGCAGTACCTCTGGTCGCTGACCGAACACCGCATGGACACCGCGGACCCGACCTGCACCGATTCCGGCTCGCCCTGCGGCCGGGTGATCTACGCGCACCGCGTGACGGACATCCTGGCCCGCCCGTAGCCGCCCGTAGCCCGCGCAGGACTGCCGGCGGGCCGGTGACACGGGGAAGCCCGGGTCCCGACCGCTGATGACCGCTGACGACCGGTTGCGACGGGTTCCGGCGGCCGCTTGGCCGGCGGAACCCGGCAGCCGGTACCCGGACTGCTACCACCCTGCTACCTTCCGGGTATGAGCACTGCGAAGAAGCAGACCCAACTCCGCCTGGAGCCGGCCGTCCTGGCCGCCGGGAAGGACGCGGCCGCCGCTCGCGGCCTGGACTTCAACCAGTACGTGCAGCGGCTGATCACCGAGGACACCACCGGCGCCCGAGCCGCCGGCATGGCCGCCGCGCAGCGCCTCCTCGACGCCCACGGCGCCTTCCTCCAGGACCTGGAGGAGCAGCTCGACGCCGAGCACGCCCCCGGCATGCGCCACGGCCGGGGCGCCGCTGCCTGAGCACGTCCCTGCACACCGAACCCCGGCCTCCGCGCCGGCTACCGCCGCCGGTCCGCCAGGGTCCCGGACGACGCGTCCCGCTGGTGCGGCACCGGCGGAAGGGACGGGGGCGCTCCGCCCTGGTCCCGCTGAAGCGCGACCGTGCGCGTGGGCGCGGGGATCGAGATGCCCTCGGTCCGGTAGCGCTGGTGCAGGCGCTTGATGAACTCGTGCTTGATCCGGTACTGGTCGCTGAACTCGCCGACGCCCAGGATCACCGTGAAGTTGATCCTGGAGTCCGCGAAGGTGTGGAAGCGGACGGCGGCCTCGTGGTCGGGTACCCCGCCGGTGATGTCGGCCATCACGCTGTCGACGACGTCGAGGGTGACCTTCTCCACGTGCTCCAGGTCGCTGTCGTAGCCGACCCCGACCTGGACCAGGATCGACAGCTTCTGCTCGGGCTGCGAATAGTTCGTCATGTTCGTCCGCGCCAGCCGGCCGTTGGGGATGATCACCAGGTTGTTGGACAGGTTCCGCACGACGCTGTTGCGCCAGTTGATGTCGACGACGTACCCCTCCTCCCCACTGCTGAGCCGGATGTAGTCACCCGGCTGGACCGTCTTCGAGGCGAGGATGTGCACTCCCGCGAACAGGTTGGCGAGGGTGTCCTGCAACGCCAGCGCCACGGCCAGGCCGCCCACCCCGAGGGCGGTGACCAGCGGGGCGATGGACACCCCGAGGGTCTCCAGTGCCACGAGGACGCCCATGGTCAGCACCACGATCCGGGTGATGTTGACGAAGATGGTCGCCGACGCCGCGACGCCCGTCCGGGACGCGGCCACCGACTGCACCAGCCCGGCCACCACCCGAGCCGCGCTGAGCGTGGCGATGACGATGAGCACCGCCGTCAGCGACTGGTCGACCAGCCCCCCGACGCGCACGGTGAGCGGCAGGGCGGAAGCGGCCACCGCGGCCCCGGCGATCACGGCCGCCCAGGGGACGATCGTGCGCAGCGCGTCGACGAGGACGTCGTCCCCGCTCCACTTGGTCCTGCTCGCGTGCTTGCCCAGCCACTTCATCAGAGCCCGCAGCACCAGACCGGCCGCACAGCCGGAGGCCAGCGCGATACCGGCCACCACCCAGTCGTGCAGGACGAGGTCGCGGATCACCGGCCGGCCCCCCGAGTGCCGAGGGCGAGGGAGCGGGCCGCCGCGGCCCGCCGTATGTGCTGTGTCGTCACCTTGTCACCTGTCAGGTCGTGTCGCGCGCAGTCACGTTGAGCGGACGTACGCATTCCGAACGGACTTCCATCCTGGCCCATGGCCCCACAGCCCCCGCAGCCGGACCCCAGTCGCTCGCGCGGCACCCCTTCCCGGCCGGCCAGGTGCTCGACGAGGTCGGCGCGGGTCGCCGCGAGCAGCGCGTGGGCGGTGAAGCCGGGTTCGGCCAGGCCGGCGACGTCCGTACAGCGCCCGCAGCAGGCCGGCCCGGTCGCCGAAGGCGCGGAAGAGGGTGCCCTTGCCGACGCCGGCCGCTGCCGCCGACTGGTCGAGATCCGCTCGGTGCACACGACTCAGGAGAACGGATCCTCGGTCAGGTGGGGCGGGTGGGTCAGCGCCCGTACGTAGGCGTCGCGGTCGAACGCGTACGGCCCGAGCGGCAGTACGTCCCCCACCGGTCGGTACGGCATCCGGAAGCCGGACCAGGTCACGGTGTCGGCGGTGGCGTCGATGCGCGCGTACAGCGGCCCGCACTCCCACACCCCGCACACGCAGCCGAGCACCACCGTCGTCCCGGTCGCCAGGTCCCACAACCGGCCCCGCGCCCCGCCCAGGAAGTGGCGTGCCGCCGCGTCGGGCCCGTCGGCGAAGTCCTCGGCGGTCAGGCCGCCGTACTGGTGCCGCAGGAACTGCTCCCGCTCCTGCGGGGACTTCTCCCGGAAGAAGTCCTCGGCCTCCCACACCCCCCGGACGGCGTCGACCAGCGGCTCCCGCAGGTCCGTCCCGTCCACCCGGACGCCCCATCTGGCGTTCGCCCCGTACGTGAAGAACTCGATGCGATGCACGGCAGCATTCTGTTCGCCCGCAGACCCCTCCGCCCACCGCCGCGCGCAGCCCCCGCCCACCGGCGCGCGCAGCCCCCGCCCCACCGGTGGCGTTCCGCCGCGCGGGGTAGTCCGGCGCGCCGGTCCTGGTGCGCCGGTCCGGCGTGCAGGAGTGTGGAGCCACCCCCACGAGACGTACCCGACCGGGAGGCGTCAGGACATGCGACCCCACTTCAGGACGCAGAACGTGGCCTCGGTCCCCGGCTTCCTGTCGGCCGAGGAGTGCGCCGACGTCATCCGGGCCATGGACCGGTCACCCCGTGAGCCGGCCCAGGTCGTCCGCGCGGGCGAATCGCTCCTGGACGAGTCCCTGCGCCTCTGCTTCGACCACCACTTCCCCGAAGACCGCAAACGGCGCATCGGCGAGCGCATGGCGTCCTACTTCGACGACCACCGCGCCGCGTTCGACTCGGACGCGGACTTCCTGTACGGCCCGTACTTCATGTCGTACGAGAAGGGCAGCTACTTCCGTGCGCACCGCGACGTCGCCAACCACAAGGACGATCCGCCGCGGCTCGCGGCCCACCGCTGGTCGCTGCTCCTCTACCTCAACGGCCGCCGCGCCACCCCGGCGCTGCCGACGTTCGACGGCGGCGCACTCACCGTCTACGAGACCGACCCCCGCCTGCGCGACCGGCGCGTCGTCGTCGTGCCGGAGCCGGGGATGCTGCTGCTGTTCCGGTCCGCACTGATGCACGAGGTGGCGACCGTGCTGGACGGTACGCGCTACGCGGTCGCCGGGTGGATGTCCAGTGCCAGCTCCCCCGCGCTCGGAGGCCCGCGATGACCGTCCACTCTCCCGCCAACGAGTCGGTCCGGATGCGTGTGTCCGGTGAGGCCGACCTCGAGACGCGGACCGCGCTCGCGACGTTCTGCCGCCGCAACGGCTACCCGTACCTCTTCACCGAAGTACTGGAGCCGCTGCTGTCCGGGCGCGGCCTCGTCCTGGCGCTGGCCGCGACGGAGCGGCCGTGGCCGCCGAAGGGCATCGGGTCGCAGACGATCGAGGCGGTGGCCATCGCCGTGCTCGGAACCGAGGACCGGGCCCACCTCACACCGGTCCTGACCGACCGGCGCAACGCCACCAACATCGGCCTCGTCGGCGCCCTGACGAAGCACCTGCTCGAGTACCTGCACGAGGCCGACGTGCCGTCGGCGGGCTATCTGGTGCGCCAGGGCGACCGGGTGGTCGAGCGCGCCCTCGAGCAAGCCGGCTTCGCCGAGGCGGACTTCCGGTCGTCCACCGACTTCGCCGACTACCTGGAGTTCTCCGCCCCGCCCCGGAACGTGATCGACGCGCTGGGCCTGGCCCGACTCCGGGTCGGCGACCTGCTGGCGCTCAGCCTGGACGGTGCGGAGCTCGACCGGCTGGCGTCCTACCACTTCGCGCTCGCCGCCGGACTCACGGCCTACCTGCAGGACTCGCTCCGGTACGCGGCCGTGCTGCCCGGACTGATCGATCCGGTCGCCACGCTGCCGCCCGCGGGGGTCCCGCCGGGCACCCCCGGCCCGGCGGCGACATGAGCCGTACGTCGTCGGCGCCGTCGCCCGCTCCCGTACGGGTCGGCGCGCGGGCGTCGACGCTCTCGCTGGTCGTCTCGACGCTGGACGAGGGCGCGGAGCTGCACGCGACCCTCGAGTCCGTGTTCGCCGGATCCGTGGTCGCGGACGAGACGGTCGTCGTCGACGACGGCGGCACCGACGGCAGCTGCGAGGTGCTGCAGCGGCCGGAGTGGCGGGCCCGCGGGGTCGTGGTCCACCGCATCCGGCGCAGCGGGGTCGCGGCGGCCCGTAACGCCGGCGCCCGGCTCGCCCGCGGCACGCACCTGGTGTTCCTCGACGCACACTGCCGGCTGGACCGGGACTGTCTGGCCCTGCTGCGGGCCGCGCTGGACGCCGGGCCCGACGCCGTCCTCGCGCCCGCCGTGCGCGACGTCGGCAGCCCGGCGGAGGGCTGCGGGGCGCGGCTGGTCGACGCCCACCTACGGGTGCGCTGGCTGCCTCCCGAGCCCGGCTGCACCGCCCCGTACCCCGTGCCCCTCGCGCCCGGCGGCTGCCTCGCGGTCCGCCGGGCGACGTTCGAACGGCTGGGCGGCTTCGGTGACTTCCGCGAACTCGGCCTGGAGGACGTGGACTTCGGTCTCCGGGCGTGGCGCGGCGGGGTCGACGTGCTGGCCGTCCCGGGGGCGCGGCTGGCACACCGGTTCCGCCCGCACCCCCCGTACCGCCTGAGCTCCACGAGCCGCGCGTACAACGTGGCGCGGGTCGCCCTCGTCCACTTCGACGGTCCTCGTCGTGAGGAGTGCCTGCGCAAGGTGATCGGCACACCGAGGGCCGCCGAGGTGCTGGTCGAGGCGTTCGCGGGCGACTGGGAAGCACAGCGGGCCGCGGTCGGTGCGACCGGTGTGCGCTCCGTGGAGGCCTACTTCAAGCGGTTCGGCGACTGGAGATGACGCCCGCGTCCCGAGGCGACCCCCGTGCCGGAACGCCCGGGCCGCCGGCGAGCCGGACCCGGCGAGCAGCGCCCCGGCGAGCAGCGCCACGGGCGGGGCCCGCGGTCCGGCCCTCAGGACGGAGGGGAGCGCCGGAGCACGCGCGCCCGGCGCAGGGGCCACACCACGAGAACGACCAGGCCCGTCACCTGGCGTAAAGGGATGCACCCGTACTCCCGCGAGTCGCGCGAAACGGGCCTGTTGTCCCCGAGCACGTAGACGCTGCCCGCCGGTACGTCGACGCGTCCGACCTCGCCCACCCGTCCCTGTCCTCGTGGCCGCGCCGCGTCGTGGACCACGCCGTCCGCCGGGAGATCGGCACCGGCACTGATGCTCTCCCCGCCCGTGGCGGCCACCCGCTTGACCATCCTGCGCCGGACGCTTCCTCCCGCGGCGTCAGCGGTGAAGACCACGATCTGGCCGCGAGCCGGGAAGCACCGCGTCAGCGCGGCCCTGCGGATCACCAGGAGCCGGTCGTCGACCAGGAGCGTCGGCGCCATCGACTCGGACACCACGCGGACGACACAGGTGAACGACGTGACCACCGAGAACGCCAGCGTCAACCCGGCCAGGTAGACAAGCTCTGCCGTTCGCACCCGTCACCTCCCCGGCTCGTCGAGCCCGTTCTCTCCCTCGGCCGCCAACCCTGGGAGGGCCGACCCGACCAGCCGGCCCTCCCCGCGGCGGGGCCCGTGGCACGCGCCGACGACACGACGCGGAACGGCCCGGTCAACCCAGCGGCATCCTGAAGTCCGGGATGGCTGCTTGTTGACCTGCACCCACCTTGAAGACGGCAGAGGCGCGCCGCACCTGGTACTTGACGTCCCCGAGGAGCACGGGCCCGCTCGTCCGCCCCGAGAACGGAGCCGGCAGAAGAGCCTCGTCGAACTCCTCGGGGGTGACGATGTCCAACTCGACGTAGGAGGCCGGTTCGGAGATCAGGCGGGTCAGCTCCAACGGGAACCACGCCGTATCCGTCTTGAAGGAGTAGTGCACACTGCCACCGGGCGCGAAGTTGACGTACTCCGACGAGTCGGTCCGCGCGCTGTGGAAGTACGAACGCAGGAACAGGTCCTGCCGGCGGCCGTTGTAGACGATCACGGCCCGCTGGAGCACCAGGCTGCACGCCACGAACGATCCCGGATCCGAGACGTTCGGATGGTCCACCAGCGTCATGAGAATGCGGTGACCGGTGTCGAGATAGTTTTGGAACACGCTCATGGCCTCGGGTTCCATCTCGATTCCGTGGCGTTCCTGCCAGCGCACCAGCTCGTCAGAGGTCCACGCCATGCTCGCGTTGAAGACCTCGGATGTCCGAAGGTTCTCCAGGTATTTCTCCGGATATGCCGCCGGAATCCCCGACCCGGTCACCTGCTCCACCTGTGTGAATATGTCGCCGTTTCCCAGCTTCACCCGCGCTTCTTCGGGTGCCGGCCCCGCCCAGGTGACCACGAGTCCGTCGTCGAAATGCATCGGGGCGTCGCCGCACTTCAGGTCCGCGTGCACGGACCGCGCACAGCGCACCATCAAGCCCATCAGGCCGATTGCCGCGCACGTCATGATGACACTGAGCATGAGACCTCTCCACATCCTGGCAGTCCGAATCCCATATCCGGAGTCCCGATTGTTCTCCAACGGCCCCCGCCCGGAATTTCGCAACACCTTTACCCGGTAGAAGGCGAAGGCCCCTCGATGCGCCTTTCCGCATATCGAAATCACCGTAACTTCCGCCGCCGGGATCCGCATCTGCGCGGCGCATGCCGTCCCGGGGTCGCAGAAAAGTCGAGAACGGCGAATATTCAAGCCTTCGATCCGCAATAGTTGCCGATTGTGGCGGCTGTTCCGACGTGCGGCCGGCCCGACGTTCTCCTAGGGTGAATTCCATGCCGATCACTGCCGGTCGGAGCCCTCCCCGGGATCACCGGCCTGTCGGCACGGCCCCGGCGGGAACCGGGGGTACCACCGCGGCGCCCCCGCCGCCGTCCCCATGCGCATCCTGCCAAGGAGTACGATCATGCGCGCAGCACGCTCCCTCGTTCGCCGCTCCGGCTCCTCGTCCACCTCGTGGGCGTGGCGAACCGCCGGCGGCCTCGCCGAGTACGTCGACCGGCGCATCGGCTGGGACAGGCTGGCCGTGATACCCGGCCTGGCGGTGCTCTACGGACTCCGCGTGAGGCTCCGCCAGGAGAACCTCCACGACACCACGCACCTGCCCTCGGTCAACCTTCCCGATCCCGGGCCGAAGTCCGAGAACCACAAGGTCAACCGAAGCGCCGACGGCAGCTTCAACGACCTCGACGAGCCTCGGATGGGCATGGCGGGCACACGTTTCAACCGCAACATCCCGCTGGACAAGATCGCGCCGGCCACGCCCGAGGACGTCCTGTCCCGGCCCAACCCGCGGGAGGTCAGCCGAGCCCTGCTCACCCGTCAGGAGCTGATCCCGGCCGAGTCGGTCAACTCCCTCGTCGCCACCTGGCTGCAGTTCATGATCCGTGACTGGTTCAGTCACGGTACGGGTCCCGAGGACCGGCCCTGGGAAGTGCCCCTCATGGACGACGACCCCTGGCCCGAGAACCCGATGCGGATCATGCGGACGCGCGAAGACCCGACCCGGGACCCGCAGGCGGGTACCGACATGCCCGACACGCGCGTCAACGTCTCCTCCCACTGGTGGGACGCCTCGCAGATCTACGGGTCGAGTGAGGCGGAGCAACGCCACCTGCGCACCGGTGAGATGGGCAGGCTGCGGCTGTGGGACGACGGGCAGACCCCGTTCGCCGACCCGTCCCGCGACCCGTCGCGGGTGCCCGGCTTCTGGCTGGGCCTGATGATCATGCAGAGCCTGTTCGCCCGCGAGCACAACGCCATCTGCGACCACCTGCACGCCGCATACCCGTCATGGGGGGACGAGGAGCTGTTCCAGCGGGCGCGGCTCGTCAACTCCGCACTCATCGCCAAGATCCACACCGTGGAGTGGACCCCGGCCGTCATCAGCCATCCCACGACGGTCAAGGCCCTGCGGACCAATTGGTGGGGTCTCGCGGAGGAGCGCGTCCACGAGCTTCTCGGCCGGATCAGCGACAGCGACCTCGTCAGCGGCATCCCCGGCGCGGAGACGGACCACTACGGCGCCCCGTTCGCCCTCACCGAGGAGTTCGTCGCCATCTACCGCATGCACCCGCTGGTCCGCGACGACTGGCACCTGCGCTCGGCCGCCGACGACGGGACCCTGCGCCGGTGCTCCCTGCGAGAGATCTCCGGACCCGAAGCGCTGAAGGTCCTCGGGAGCACGAACATGGCCGACCTGCTCTACAGTTTCGGCACGCTCCACCCGGGTCTGGTCACCCTGCACAACTTCCCGAAGTTCCTGCAGGATTACCAGCGACCCGACGGGCACGTGCAGGACCTCGCCGCCACCGACATCCTGCGCAGCCGGGAGCTGGGAGTTCCCCGCTACAACGAGTTCCGGCGGCTCCTGCGGATGAAGCCGGCGGCGGACTTCGAGGATCTGACGGACAATCCGACGTGGGCCAGGGAGATCGCGCGGCTGTACGGGAACGACATCGAGAAGGTCGACCTGATGATCGGGATGTACGCCGAGAGGCTCCCGGCCGGGTTCACCTTCAGCAACACCGCGTTCCGGATCTTCATCCTGATGGCTTCGGTCAGGTTGAGCAGCGACCGCTTCTTCACCGCGCACTACACCCCGGAGGTGTACTCCAAGGCCGGCATGGCTTGGATCGAGGACAACACCATGGCCACGGTGATCCTGCGACACCACCCCGAACTGCGCGCGGCCCTGGCGGGGCTGACGAACGCGTTCGTGCCCTGGCACAGGGCGCAGGACGGCACGAGCCGTTCCTGACCGCCGAGGAGGGTCCGCTCGGCCCGGGGGCAGAGCCGCCGCACCGCAGGAGGAACGAGTCGCACGGCCCGCAGGGGGGAGCCCCCGCGGCACCTGCTCCGGGCGCCGCTCGCCGACGTGCTGCGTCGCGGGTGTCGTGTGATGATGTGCGTCCACTCCGGGGAGGCGATGGTGCTGAGCAGGGGCGCGCGGTGGGCCGCGGGCGCGATGGCCGCGGTCTGCACGGTCCTGCTCCTGGGCCCCGGTGCGCCGCCGGCCGGGACCCCTCCCACGGGGCGGCTGCCGCGTGCCGCCGCCGAGGAGGTCGTACCGGGCCGGGTCGGCACGTGGAACGTCTGCAATCCGTGCGGGAGCGGGAACGACTTCGGCCGGGCGACGGAGATCGCCACGTACGCGCCGCAGGTCATCGGCCTGCAGGAGGCGTGCGTACGTGACGTCGAGCAGATCCGCAGGTACCTGGAGGAGGTCTACGGGCTGGTCTACCGGGTCGCGTACGGGCCGGTCCTGCGGAACTGGAACCGCTGCGGGGGGCTGCCGTGGCGGCCGGGCGGTTTCGGCCAGGCGATCCTGTCGGCTGCGCCGATGACGGACCGGGTGAGCGTCGAGTACCCCGACGGCGGCTCCGAGGACCGTGGTTACCTGGCCGTCACCACGCTGGTGGGCGGCCGGCCCGTCCGCGTCTTCAACACCCACCTCGCCGAGCGTCGGCAGGAGGACGTACGGGCGGGCCAGGTGGCGGTACTCGCCGAGGAAGTCGCCCGTCACGACCGTGCGGTCGTCCTCGGCGACTTCAACGCCGTGCCGGACGCGCCCGAACTCGGCCCGATGTGGGCCCTGGCCGCGGACGCGGATCCCGGCTGCCGGCCCTCGACCGGCGGCGACGACGTCTGCACGGCGACCACCGATTGGAACAGCAAGTTCGACTACGTGTTCCTGCGCGGCATCACCAGAGCCGCACACCGCGTCCGCCCCAGCCCCTACTCGGACCACCACCTGCTGTACGCCGACCTGGACCCGACCTAGACGTAGGGCTCGACCAGTGCCCTGACCTCGGCCGCCGTCAGCGGCCCGGTGGCGGTGGCCACCGCCTTGCAGTCGCGGATGACGACCAGGGTGGGGGCGGACTTGACCTCGAAGCGGCGGGTGGTGGTGGGGCATCGGACGAGGTCCGTGCGGACCAGCGAGAGGCGGCCGGCGTACTCCCGGGCCAGTTCGCGCAGGACCGGCTCGAGCTCCTTGCAGGCCTCCGACCACACGCCCCAGAAGTACGCCAGCACCGGCCCTTCGACGTGCGCCATCACGAAGTCGAACTCCGCGTCCTCCAGTGCCTGGTGCACCCCGACCGCCGCCATCGACCGCCCTGCCTCTCCTCGATCCGCGGACGGGCGCCTCCGTGCGCTCCGCCACGGCCATTGTCCCGGACCGGGTCGCCGGGCCGTGCGGAGCCCCGCCGGGGTGGGGCCGGTGCGCAGGTGCACGGTGCGTCCATGTCGGCCCGTACCGCGAGCGCCGCCTGCCCCGCCGATGTCCGAGAGCGCGACTCGCAGTCCTCTGGCCTGCGTCAATGGTCGGTCGAGCCACCGGCATCGGCTCATAATCGTGCGGTATGCACCAGGAGTTGGAGATCGCATGGACGTGCTGGACGTGTCGGATGTCGGACTGTCGAGACGAGACCGGTTCGAGTGGTTCCGGGACACGGTCTCCGATGAACTGATGCCGTTCAGCATGGACACGAGAGACCGGACGAACTTCCGTGCCCGGATCACCGATCTGGAACTCGGGGCCACGAGGGTGTCGACCTTCACGTTCTCGCCGGTCAGCTCACGCCGCACGGCGGCCGACATCCGCCGGGGCGATCCCGAGGACTACCAGTTGGCATGGGTCCGGCGGGGGAGTCTGAAGATATCCCAACGGGACGTCAGATCGGTGATCACGGCGGCGGGGGACTTCGCGTTGACCAGCAGCTCCATGCCCTTGGCCAACGACGGGGGCAGCCCGGACGGGCTGGCCTCGGTTTCCGTGCTGAAGATTCCCCGCTCGGCTCTGGCACTGCGCCCCGACAGGGTCGACCGCCTCCTTGCACAGCCCATTCGCGGCGATCGCGGCACCGCAGCGGTCTTCAGGAGCTTCCTGAGTACCCTCCTCACGCAGGGCGCAACCTGCGAACGGCCGGAGCTGGCGGCAATGGAGTCCATCGCCGTCGACTTGGCGACCGCGTGTCTGGCGCAGCAGCTCGGCCGTCCTCAGGATGCACCCGCCGAAGCCCGCGCTCAGGAGATGTTGCAGCGGGTCATCCGGTTCATCGACACCAACCTCGGCGACTCCGAGCTGACCCCGCGAGCGGTCGCCGACCACCACAACATCTCCCTGCGCACGCTGTACAACCTCTTCCGGGACCAGCCCATGAGCGTGGCGGCCCGCATTCGCCACGGCCGACTCGAAGGCGCGCGCCAGGATCTCGAGCGCCCGGAGTCGAGCGGGCGGGCCGTGCAGACCGTTGCGCTCCGGTGGGGCTTCACCAGCGCCCCGGGCTTCGGCCGGGCCTTCCGGGAGGCGTACGGCGTCACGCCTACCGAACATCGCGCGGCTGCCCTCGCAGCACGGCCCGAGGCGGCCTAGCACCGGAGACGTCGTGGCTTCTCCCCTGGTGCGCGACCTCGGTCGTCGTCAGCCCGTGGTGTGGTTCCAGTACTGGTTGGGCTTGTCGTTGCGGTACCAGAGACCGACGGCAGAGCCGCCGGCGGTGGCTTCGCCGCCGACGTCGACGACCAGGTCGTTGGCTTGACTGGTGATGACGTGCTGGGCGTCCATGGTCCACTTCTGGGTGAGGCTGCCGTTGCAGTCGCGGATGACGAGTCTGGCGCCGGCGGCGGAACCGGCAGTCGCGTCGAGGCACTTGCTGCCGTACACGCGCAGTTCGTCGGCTTCGGTGTAGGTCCACTGCTGGTTGGCGCCGCGGTTGCAGTCCCAGATGATCAGCCCGGTGCCGTTGTCCGTCGCGGCGCCGGGGACGTCCAGGCAGCGTCCGGAACCGGTCCCGCGTATCGCTCCTGTCGGACGGGCCGGCGCCCCGGCGCCCCATGCCCAGGTGAGTCGGTGCAGCCCTGTGGGGTTCGTGACCTGCAACCTGAGGTCGGAACCGGCGCTCGCGGGATCGATCCGCGTCAGTGAGTACCAGTCGCCTGTGCGCAGCCCCGGCCACAGGACGGAGCCCATCTTCAGTTCGCGGACGGTGTTCGTGGTCGCCTGCAGGTATGCGATCGAGGCATCGCCGTTCGACGGACCGTCGTAGTCCGAACCCGTCGTCATGAGCGAGCCGAACTCGTCCAGGACGGTGCGCGCGGCGCAGCGCCCGATGTTGCTCCTGAGCTCCGCCGCCCACTGGGCGGGGCTCGTCCAGCTGGGGTGCCAGAAGCCGTAGAAGTGGAGGGAGAGGTACGTACCGTCGAGGCGCGGATCCGCGCAGACCGGTTTGACGTCGCCGTTGTAGCCGACTCCGCTGACGAAAACCCGGTTCCGGGGAACCGATGGATGCTCCCGGAGCCATGTGGCGGCCACGTCGGCCCACTGGCCCGCCGCATACCCGAAGGGTTCGTTCATGGGCTCGAAGTGGATGCGGCTGTCACCGGCGTATGCAGCGACGACTGTCCGCCACATGTTCCCGTAGGCCGCTTGGTCGTCGATGAGCCCGTCAGGTTTTCCGGTCGTCGGGCTGGGAGACTCCCAGTAGCTGAGAACGACCTTGAAGTCATGGGCGGAAGCGGCGTCGATGGCGCCCTTGTACGCCCCCCAGCGCGGCCCGTTGACCGTGTGCGGGTTGACCGGCAGTCGTACGGTGTCGGCGCCGAGTCTGGTCCGGAAGCCCTCGATCACCGCGCTCGCCTTGCGATAGACGGTGTCGTAGTCGTCGGTCGGCGCCAATCCCGACAGCACGACCGCGTCGGGAGTGAAATTGTCACGCTCATCGGCCCAGTTCACCCCCTTGAAGGCGGTGGTGCCGGGATCGGCTGCTGCTGCCGCCGGGAAACCGGCCGGGAGGGCGAGCCCGGAGTCGGAGCGGGCCGGGTGGACGCCGGCCTCGACCGCGAACGCCGCCCCGACGTGGGCGGGATGGACCGGGTCCGCCGATGCCGACGGCGCCCCGACGGCGGCCGTGAGGGCGGCGGTCAGGGTGGCCGCAGGTATCCATCTGCGCATGTGCACGAGTGGTGGTGACCTTCCAAGGCGATCCTCACGAGGAACACGTGAGGGGAGACGAACAGAAGCGACCGCGCCGCAGTGTGCGGACGGTCGGAGATCGCCTGGGGGCCGCGAAGAACACTAACCCCTCGGATACGGGTCCGCATCCCGGGGCGTCACGAAATCCGCGACCCCCCTCACGAACTCGCCGCCTCGGGGGTCGGCTGCACGGATCGTCGGGAAACCCTGCACGCCGCGCGTACCGCGAGCACGATCCAGCGTCTTGGATATTCGGTGCAAGCGACGTGCTCCAGACCGTCTTCGTCCGGAGTGGGGATCCGCCGCCTCCAGGCCTGGGGAAGCCGCAACACGGAGGCCGGCGGAGCCCCACCCGCCTCGGAGCCGGGCTGCGGGCGCGCGTGGAGCGGGACGCGCTCGCTGGCCCTGCCCGTCGGGCTGCACCGGTGTGACCGGTACGGGCGGCGGTGCGGGAACGCTCACGGACGAGCGTCGAAGGCGCAGCGCCGGCCCTGGCGCACCGAGCCCCGGACGGCGACCGCCCGATCGCTGTCTGCCCCGCGGAGCAGACGGCTTTGGCCAGGGCGCTTCCGTGGGCCGCACGGCTCGGTGGTGACCGTGCGCGGGCCGTGCCGGTGCGGCGTCGATGGGCCGGCTCATGCCGCGGCCTCCCGTCCGGGGCCCGGGGCGGTGGCGGCGCGGGCGGCGCGGCGCAGATCGACGCCGCCGGCCCGCCGGCCGCCGCCGGGGAGGGCGGTCCAGTAGGGGTGGGTGTACAGGAGCCCGGAGAGGGCGATCAGGCGGCGCCGTAGGACGGTCGTCCCCGCGGTGGCGGGGGCCTGCGCGAGGTCGGCGTACGTACGCGACCACGCTGCCTGGAGCGCGATCAGGTCCTCGGGGAAGCGGAACGTGGGCCTCACACCCCAATGGAAACACGTGTTCGATTATCTGTGCGAGTCCCACCCGGGTGGCGGCCACAGTCCGTGGCCGACCTGTCACAGCGAGGTGGCCGGCGTGCGACCGGTTCGACGTGTTCTCGGGCTCTGCCGCACCCACCGCCCGGTCCGCGGCCGTCAGGTGCCCACGGGTTCGGGTGTCACGGCTCGGCGAGGGGTGCCGGCGAGCACGGGATAGTCGGTGTACCCGGTCGCGCCGCCCGTGTACATCAGGCCCTCGTCACGCACCGGGTTCAGCGGTGCGCCGCTGCGCAGCCGTTCGACCAGGTCGGGGTTGGCGAGGAAGGAACGGCCGAGCGAGATCAGGTCGGCTCCCGCGGCGAGCAGCCGCTCGGCCTCGTGCCTGCCGCCGTCGGCGGGCAGCGGGCCTCCCCACCCCAGTACCGGGTTGGCGATCAGCGTGCCTGGCCAGCCCCTGCGGATGTCCTGGAAGAGCGGCTGGTCCGGGTCGGCGAACACGACGTGCAGATAGGCCAGGTCGGCATCGGCCAGTGCTCCGACGAGCGCCGGGTAGATGTCCTCGGTGTCGCCCTCGTCGATGCCGTTGACGGTCAGTCCGGGCGCGACCCGCACACCCACCCGCTCGGGGCCGATCGCGTCGGCGACGGCTCGGGCCACCTCGACCGTGAACCGGATGCGGCCGGCCACCGAGCCGCCGTAGGCGTCGGTGCGGTGGTTGGTCCCCTGTGCGAGGAACTGGTGCAGGAGGTATCCGTTGGCGGCGTGCACCTCCACTCCGGCGAAGCCCGCGTCCATGGCGTTGCGGGCGGCAGCGGCGAAGTCGGCCACGGTGGAGCGGATCTCGTCGACCGTCATCTCACGGGGTACGACGGCCGGTTGATGCCCGCTCGGGGTGAAGATCGTCCCCGGGAGCGGGACCGACGAGGGTGCGACCGGCGTCAGCCCGCTGTTGTCGGGGTGGCCGACCCGGCCGCCGTGCTGCAACTGCAGGAACATCCGGCCGCCCGCGGCGCGTACGGCGTCGGTGACGCGTCGCCATCCCGCCACGTGCGCCTCGTCGTGGATCGCGGTGATGTTGGGGTACGTCTGTCCCACGGCGTTCGGTGTGGAGGCCTCGGCGATGATCAGTCCTGCGGAGGCCCGCTGGGCGTAGTAGGTCGCCATGACGGGCTGCGGGACGCCGTCGGCCGTGGCGCGGTTGCGGGTCATGGGCGCCATCACCAGACGGTTGGGCAGGTGCAGGGCGCCGAGGCGGGCGGGTTCGAAGAGGCGGGAGTCAACCGGGGTGTTCGTCATGCCGGTACGGTAGAACCTGACATCAATGTCAGGTTCAAGTCCCCCATTCAGCATGCGAGGTGGAATGCGGATCGGTGAACTGGCGCGGCGCAGTGGGGTGAGCGAGCGGTCGCTGCGCTACTACGAGACGCAGGGGCTGCTGAACGCCGAACGCACTCCCGGCGGCCAACGGCACTACGGTGACTGGGCGATCGACCGGGTCATCCGCATCCAGGCACTCTACGCTGCCGGGCTGAACAGCAGGAAGATCGCGCAGTTGCTCCCGTGCATGCGCGACGCGGACGGTGCCCCGAACGAGATCGCCACACCCCAGCTGGTCGACGAACTCACCGCGGAGCGGGACCGCATCAATCGGACGATCACCGACCTGGTCCGGTCCCGCGGCGTGCTGGACGAAGTCATCGCCACGGCCGCGGCCGCCCTGCACGCCCCCGCCACCCGACGCACCGACACGGTCGAGGCTGCCCGCGGGGAGGGGGCTCGTCGCCAGGCTGCCGACACCGGCTCGGTGACCGAATCGGGCGGTGCCGGCAGCCGGATGCCGGCGGGACCGGGCTGCTGACCTGCCCGGACGGGCCCCGGCCCGGCCGGGACATGTCCCGGACAGCCGATCGCTTGTCCGCCCCCGGCGAGCTCGACCAGTCTTCCGGTCTGTCAGCCGGGCCCGGTCACGGACCCGGACGGAAGACGACGAGAGGACGGACGGATGTCCGCAACGGGGTCCATACGACGGGGTCGCACGCTGAGGGCCGTGGCCGTCACGGGGGTGGCCGCGGCCCTCACCGCGGGCGGCGCGCTGCTGGCCGGCCCGGCTCGGGCGGCCGCGGAGTTACCGTCGCAGACCGGGACCGGGACCGGGACCGGGACCGCGACGGCCGCGGCCGGCACGGGCGCCAAGGTCGCCGAGGTGGCGCTGGGCCAGTTCCTGACGACCAACCCGGAGGTCAGGAAGCGCCGGTACGAGGGCGACGCCAAGGGCGGCACCGAGCGCAACAACTGCAACTTCTACACCGGCTTCTGGACGAACAGGGCCAACTTCCGCTGGGACCGCACCAGTGCGCCCCGCCACGGCACCATCACCAACAGCCGGGCGTGCGGCACCAGCAAGGGCTTCATGAAGATCAAGAAGGGCGGCGTCTGGAAGAAGACCTGGGTCGACGTCCCCTGGACCTCCCGGGCCTGGTGCGCCGACTTCGCCAAGTTCACCTGGTACTGGGGCGGCGCGAAGATCACCGGCCTGAACGCCGGGGCCGACTCCTTCCGCCTCTACGGTCTCGATCCGCACAACAAGACCTGGCACACCAGGAGCCAGGTCGCCTCGGGTGCGTACGTGCCCAGGGCCGGCGACGTCGTGGCCTACGACGACAACCACGACGGCAGGGCCGACCACGTCGGCGTGGTCACCAAGTACAGCACGCGCCTGCGCAAGTACCACTCCATGGAGGGCAACACCTCGGTGGAGGGGCTCCAGTACAAGAAGGCCCAGAACGCCGTCGCGCCACGCGTCCTCGGGTACGTCTCGCCCCTGACGCTGTGACGCTGTGACGCGCGGCACGGACGGCCCGCTGACACGCCGACGTTGTCCTGAACGCGCGTGGCACCGATGCGGGCCCGCGACCAGCATGGCCGCATGGACCCCATGGTGCAGGCGCTGGAGGAGCTGCGGACCGCCGACGAACTGTCCGCGCTGATGCTGGAGTTGAAGGAACGGTCCCGGCTGACCTACCGACAGCTGGAGGAGCGGGCCGCGGGCCGGGGCGAGCCGCTGCCGCGCAGCACGCTCGCCTCGGTCCTGCGGCACCGCTCGCTGCCGCGCCCGGAGCTGCTCGTTGCCTTCGTGCACGCCTGCGGTGACGGCCGGCACGAGCAGCAATGGCTGGCGGCCCGGCAGCGGATCGCCGAACCGCCGGTGGACGGGGCCCTGGGGGATCACCCGGGGGCGGGCCTCGGCGCCGACCCCGCGGAGGAGGTCCTGGTGCCCGTGCCCGTGGGCGCAACCGTTCCCGTGGACGGGGCCGGCCGGCGGCGCCGCAGGGTCGTGACGGCCGCCGCCGTCGGCCTCGTCACGGTGCTGGCCGCCGTCGCCACCTGGTCGTTCCAGGGATCCGGCGGCGGCCGGCCCGCGACGGGCCCCGGCCCTGCCGGGCACGCGGCGACCGCACCGGACCCGTCGGCCCTCCCCGTACCGCTCGGCGCCGTGCGCATCCGCCCACTCGCCGCGCCCGGCCTGTGCCTGACCGACGGCCGCGTTCCCGACGGCCGCTACCGCTCGCTCGTCGCCGTACAGCGTCCCTGCACCGAGACGGCCCCGCAGCGCACCACCTTGGTCCCGTTGGGCGGGAACGCCTACCGGATCCAGTGGTACCACCCCGACTTCGGCACCGGCTGCCTGAAGGTCCGCACCGGCGGCGCGCCCGACGGTCTCCTGGAGCCGTGGGACGCGTGCGCCGCGGCGACGGCCTTCCAACTGGAGCCCGGGACGGCCCCGGCCGCCTACCGCTTCCGGGTCGCCGGCCGCGGCTGCGTGGGGATCAAGGCGGCCAGTGCCGCATCCGGCACCGAGGCCCTGGTCGAGCCCTGTTCCGCCGCCCGCGGCGAACTGTTCGTCGTGGAGCCGGCCACGTCGGCCACGTCGGCCACGCCGCCCACGCCCGGCGCCACCCCCCGCCCCGGGGGCACCACCGCTCCGGCCGGCACTGCTCACTGAGGTCCGGGGCGCGCCGGCGGTGCAGGTGCGGTGGTCGCTGCCAGTGGCCTCGGGGCCTTGGGGCTTCGGGGCTTGGGTCCCCTGGTGCCACCGCGTCGAAATGTCCTGCCGACCGCCCGAGCTCCTGAGTCGAGGCGACGAGAGGGCAGGCGAGGCGAGAGGAGGCGACCCGGAGCCCGGCGGGGCCCGACCCGCGCCGGGGTGGCGCACGAGCAGAAGCGCCCCAGGGCCGGGACGCAGGGCTCACACGTCCCGGGGCGCCCCCGTCCGCAGGCGGTCGGCGTCGAACTCCGCCCAGACCACCTTGCCGTGCTCGTGCGCACCGGCCCCCCAGCGGTCCGCGAGTCGGCGCACGATGTGCAGGCCGTGGCCGCCCGGGACCCCGGGCTTCGGAGCCGTCGACGGCCTCGGCAGGGTGGTCACCCCGTCGTACACCTCCACCCGGAGCACTTCCCCGGCAGCCAGCAGGAGTTCGTGGCAGCCGCCCGCGTGCAGGTTGGCGTTGGTGAGGAGCTCGGAGACGACCAGCTGGACGTCTTCGGCGGTGTCGTGCCCGTACCAGTCCCAGTCCTCGAGCGCCCCTCGCGTGAACTCCCGGCCGCGCGTGACCTGTCCCCGCACACCTCGCAGGACGAGCCGGCGTAGCTGGCGGAACTGGCGCGGGACCGGGCCCTGGCCGTCCGGTGCCGGATCGCCGACGGTCTCCGCTCCTACGGTGTGCACAGCGCCCTCACTCCCCCCTCGGAGTCGCCGGCGCCCGGCGGGCGCCTACCCGCGTCCAGCCTACGGACGCGGGGGCCGCGTGGCGCGGTCCGGGAAGCACTTCGCGGTTCCCCGCGCCCTGCGGCCCTCGGCCCGCCGGCCCCGCGCGCCCTTCGGTCACCGGCGGCCTCCCGCGTGCCGACCGCGGTCACGGCGGGTGAGGATGAGGAGCAGGGCCACCAGCATCGGCACGGTGAGCAGCACCATGTTTCCCATGACGGACCTTTCCTGTCGGGGAGCCGTATGCGTTCCGTCTGGCCGCTGGGAGTGCGCGCAAACCCGGCCTCCCCCGAAGGCGTGACACGGGTTTCGGACGCGGCGGCCTCCCGCGCGCCGTCCGGCCGGCCCCGGTGACCGCGCGCGCCGTCCGGCCGGCCCCGGTGACCGCTACGGCAGCCGGATGTGCACCACGCAGGTGTCGTCCCGGCGCGCGACGTGCCCGAGCAGCGGGGCGAGCAGGGCGCCGAGGGGATCGGGTGCACCGGGGGTGCAGATCTCCGCAGCCGTCTCCGCCAACCGCGCGAGGCCCTCGTCCAGGTGTTCCGCGGGCTTCTCCACCAGCCCGTCGGTGTAGAGCAGGATCTGGTCACCGCGGCGCAGCCGGTAGCGCGCCTCGGCGAACCGCGGCCGGGCGGTGGCGCCGAGCAGCACGCCGGCCGGCCGGTCGAGGTAGTGGGCGCGGCCGTCCCGGATCAGCAGCGGCGGTGGGTGGCCGGCCTGCGCCCAGGTCAGGCACCGCTCGACGGGGTCGTACACGGCCATGATCATGGTGGCGGTGCCGAACCGGACGTCCCCGGTGTGCAGCAGCAGCGTGTTCAGCCGCTGGAGTGCCTCCACCAGCGGGCTGCCGGTGATGATCATGCCCTTCGCGCTGAAGCGCAGCTGCGCCATCGTCGCCACGGCGTCCAGGCCGTGGCCGGCCACGTCACCGACCACGAACAAGGCCCTGCCGTCGGGCAGTTCGATGGCGCTGTACCAGTCCCCGCCCACGTTGACGCCGTCCTCGGACGGCGAGTACGCCACCCCCACGTCCAGCCCGGCCAGCCGTAGCGACTGCTCGGGGATCGGCAGCAGGGCGTGCTGCAGGCGCGAGGCGAGGGCGCGCTCCGCCTGCAGCAGCCCGTGCTGGTGGGCCACCGCCCGCTCGGACCGCAGCAGTTCGTCCTCGGCGTGCTGCTGCCGCGTCAGGTCCTGGAACAGGCCGTGGAGCTCGACCGGCCTCCCCGTGGCGTCGGCGACGGCCTCGGCGACGACGCGTACGTGGCGGACGCCCGCCGGCGTGGCGACGCGCGCCCTGAGGTCGAACGGAACGGCCTCGCGCAGCAGGCGGTCGACGGCACCCGCGACCTCGGGCCCGTCAGCGGGGACCAGGTGCCCGGGGAGGTCCTCGAGCGAGATCGGCCCCTGGGACGGCTCCCGTCGGAAGATCGCGTACGCCTGGTCCGACCACTCCGCCCCGCCGGTGGCCGGATCCCACCGCCCCCAGCCGAGGCCGCCCAGCCGCTGCAGGTCCGCCAGCCGCAGCGCTTCGCGCTCGCCCGGGTCGTGACGCAGCCAGGACACCACGAGCCGCCTGCCCAGCGGGACCGCCCGGACCGAGAAGGTGGAGTGGCGCGGCGGACCCACGGCGACCTCCTCGTAGCGGAACGGCTCGCCCTCGTAGGGGGTACCGCTCTCCAGGGCGTCCAGGTAGCCGTGCCACAGGGGGGTGCCCAGGACGGTGGGGTAGCTCTCCAGGACGTACTGGCCGACCAGTTCCTTGCCGCGGCGGCCCGAGACGTCGAGGGCGCCCGGCGACGCCGCGTCCACGCGGAAGTCCTCCACGCGTCCGGCCGCCCCCGTGACCGGGGTGAGCAGGATCACCGAGCCGGGCAGCGCGTCGAGCAACCGCTGCGCGGTGGCCGCCTCGGCGTCGCCCGCGGACGCGGGCGCGGGCAGGGCCACCAGAGCGGCCCCGCACAGGCGGGCAGCGTGGTGGAGGAGGTCGCGGGTGGCGCGGTCGAAGGGCTCGGCGCTGCCCCGCAGGAACCCCACGGACGCCCCGGGCGCCCGCGGAGCAGGGCACGGGAGCCACGCGCGCGAGCGCCATCGGCCGGGCCCTCCGATGAGGGCGTAGCGGTCGGCGTCCTCGGCGGCGTCCGCCAGCCACACGGGCCGTCCCGTCTCCAGGGCCCGCAGGGGCGCCACCGGCACTCCGGGCGGCACGTGCCGCCACTGCTCGGCCAGCCCGGGCTCGAGTCCGGCGTCGCCCCACAGGTCCATGCCCCCGCCCGCCGCCGCACCGTAGATGAGCACGCAGTCCACCCCCGCCGCCGCCCCGAGGTGTCTACGCAGGCCCGCGGCGGCCCCCTGTGCGGAACGGACCTGCGCCAACGTCCTGGCCAGGCCGCGGGGGATGACGACCCGCTCCGGGGGACCCGGCGTCGGCACCCCGTCGAGCCGTTCCCGCCGCGCCCGTTCCCGCCGCGATCGGTCCGGGGCGGACCGCTCGCCGTCCGCGGCGTGCGGCGTGTCGGTCCCGATGCCGTCACGGCCGACCCTCGCCCGGGCGGGCTCCGCCCCGGGCGGATGCGCCAGGACGGCCGAGCACTCGTCCACCAGCGAGCGCCCGTGCCGCTCGGCGGCCGCCGCGAGCGCCCCGTACGCCTGCCCGGCCGGGAGACCGGCGGAGCCCATCAGCACGCCCGTGGCCCGTTCCACCAGGGCGGCCTCGGCCGAATCGTGCTTCGCGCGGGCGAGCTCCTCCCGCAGTCTGGCCACCACTTTGGCCAGGGCCAACGTCTCGTCCGGGCCGTCTGGTTCCTCGGGGCGGCAGGTCATGATCCGAGCATGGCACGTGGGCGGGGCACCGACAGCGGGCATGCAAGCCTCCCCACCGTCCGGAACCCGCCACGGGAAGCCCGGTGAGTCAAACCGCCGATCCGGGGCAGGCGAGCCCCATGACGACGAACCCGCCCGCCCGCTCCGCAGCCCGCGGCCCCTGCCGACCCGGCGAAGCCCCCCTCACGCACCCTCCCTGACGCCCCGCCGCACAGATGAGCCTTCCCCCGACCGCAGCGGCCGCCGGCAGCGCCGGTAGCCGCCCGGCGCGGACCCCGGCCGCGTAGGACCCCGCACCGAGAGAGGAACTCGCTTTCATGAACGACGACATCTGGATCTACCGCCTCCCCGCCGGCCACCCCGTGGACAGGGACCTGACGGGCTACAAGGTGGAGGCCGTCGACGGCGGCATCGGCAAGGTCGACAAGCACTCGAACGAGGCCGGCGCCGGCTGGATCGTGGTGGACACCGGCCCGTGGATCTTCGGCAGGGAGGTGCTCCTGCCCGCCGGTACGATCACCCGCATCGACCCCGCCGAGGAGAAGGTCTACGTCGACCGGACCAGGGAACAGGTCAAGGACTCACCGGACTTCGTCCGGGACAAGCACCTCGGCGACCAGGACTACCACCAGCAGATCGGTGGCTACTGGGGCGACGCGCTGCGCTTCTGAGCGCCCCCGCACCGCGACCGATCCCGCTGCCCCGCTGCCCCGCCGCCCCGCCGCCCCGGCGCCGACGCCCTGCGCGTCCGCGCCGGGGCCGGCGGGCGTCCGTGCGGGGTGCGCAGGCCGGGCCGGTGATCGGCGAAGACGCGACGGACGGGCGGCCCCGCGAACGCCCGTGCCCCGGACCGAGGACCCGCGCGTCGAAGGCTTGAACCGCGTCTGACACCGTGCCGCTCCGCGGCGTAGGCTGCCCGCAACAACAGGGCGTCGGGAGGCTGAGATGGCAGAGGGACCGGAGGTGGCGTCCGCGCTGCCCCTGCTGACCGCTGCCGCGGCGCGCGACCTCACGCGCGACTTCCTCACCGCCCACGGCCTGGCGTCGGATGTGGAGGCGGACGCGCTCCTGTTGGTCGTCACGGAACTCGTCACCAATGCGCAACGCCACGCCGGCGGCGTGACCGACTTCCACCTGACCGCGTCCGGCGAGGGGATCACGGTGACGGTGGCCGACCGCAGCCCGCAGGCTCCCGTCGACGCCTCGTCGCCCGCCTGGCAACCGGGCGGCTTCGGATGGCCCGTGGTCCGATCCTTGGCCTCCCGCCTCGAAGTGACCTCGGACCCGGGGGGCAAGCACATCGTGGCGACCGTGCCCTGGACCACCGGCCGAACATGAAACCCTCCCCGGACGGGCGCCCAGCCCCGCACCACCCCGTCGCCGGCGGCCCCCGCCCGCCCCGGCCCCGTTGAAAGGCAGACCAGCCGCATGAGCGCAGACGAGTCCTCACCGGCCGACGCCACCGGCCCCGGGCACGAGGACCGCGAGCCGGCGCGTGTCGTCCGCGTACGGGGCGAATTCGACCTCGACAGGCTCGCACCACTCGAACAGGCCCTCGCCCAGGCGTCCACGGCCGCCCGCGTCGTGATCCTCGACGCCTCGCAGATCACGTTCGGCGACTCCTCCTTCCTCAACCTGCTCCTGCACGTGAACCGCCAGACCCGCCTGCGGATCCTCCGGCCGCAGTCCCAGTTCCGCCGCCTGATGGCCCTGACGGGTACTGATGCCGTCCTGGACGTGCGAGAGGACATGGAGGACGCCCTGCGGCCGTGAGGGAGCGGTCGCACCACCGGTTCGGCAGGCGGTGTCAGGTCGCGTACCCGTCCTCAATCAGTGGAGAGGGCCTGGAGCAGGTCGCCCACCTGGGGGTCGGGCAGGGCGCGGGCGACGTCGGCCTGCGCGACGATCCCCACCAGGGAGTGTCCGTCGATGACGGGCAGTCGGCGGACCTTGTGTTCGGACATGGTGCGCATGATCTCGCCGGCGTCGTCGTCGGCGCCGATCGTGACAGCCTCGCCCTGGGCGAGCTCCCCGGCCGTGCAGGTGGCGGGGTCCTTCCCGGCTCCGAGGACCTTCACGACGATGTCGCGGTCGGTCAGCATGCCCTGGAGCCTGTCGTCGCTGCCGCAGATCGGCAGCGCGCCGACACCGAGGTCGGTCATCCTCTGCGCGGCGGTCAGGACGGTCTCGTCGGCGCGGACGCACGTGGCGTCGGCGGTCATGATCTGGCGTGCGGTTGTCATGGCGGCAGGCCTCCCGATATGCGGAACCGGCGGCCCCGGCGGCCGGTGGCCGCCGCAGCGGTCAGGGAGTCGGTCGCGGAGTCGCGAAGGTGTATGGACCCAGCACCTGCCCCCGCTCCGCCCGACCATGCGTCATCACGTACCTCGGGGGCGGACGTTCTGACCGCGCACCCTCGGGGTGGCGGACCCCATGGGCCGGCAGGTCGAACGGCGGCTCGCTTCCGCTCCGCGGGGGAGCGGTCACGGGCCGGCGCGGTGGCCCGACAGGCCGGGCCACGTTCGGCACGGTCCCGGATCACCACTCGGGGTGCACGTCGTGGCTGTCGTAGCGGGTGCCCGTGGCGGTGGTCCAGGGGCGGAAGCGGCCCGGGCCCGTGCGCTCCGGGGCGTAGCCGACGGCCTCCCCGGTCTCGTCGGTGACGATCACGGCGCCGGACTTCTGGGCGCTGCGCAGGGCGTGGGTCCAATGGCGGCCTCTGCGGCCGGAGCGGTAGTCGGGCACGTGGTGCGGAGGCATCGCGGCCTCCCCCGTGGGAGAAGACGGAGCACGCCGGGGGCGGCGGAGGGGCCGCCGACGGTGTCGAACTGAGTCTTCTACCCACTCGCCCACGTCTGGAACGTGGACCGCGGGGCCGGCCTTCCCGGCGGCTCGCCCTCTCCCTTCAGTCGCCCCCCTCCGGCCCTCGGTCCAGGCGGCGGCGGTCCTCCTCGCTCCACGCCCGGGTGTCGCGGGGCTCGACGTACGTCTCCTCGTCCTCGGGCAGCCCGCCGGCGATCGCGCGCTGGCGGACCATCTCGGCGTCGAACTCCAGGCCCAGGAGGAGGGCCAGGTTGGTGATCCACAACCACACCAGGAAGATGATCACGCCCGCGAGCGTGCCGTACGTCTTGTTGTACGAGCCGAAGTTCGCGACGTAGAACGCGAAGCCGGCCGAGGCGATCATCCAGATCACCAGCGCGAGGAAGCTGCCCGGCGTCACCCACCGGAAGCCGCGGCCCCGCGCGTTCGGCGCGGCCCAGTACAGCAGCGCGATCATGACCGTGACCAGGAACAGCAGGACGGGCCATTTGGCGATCGACCACACCGCCAGCGCCGTGTCCCCGACCCCCAGTGCCTCACCCGCCTCCCTGGCCAGCCCGCCGGTGAACACCACGATCAGGGCACTGACGACGGCCAGGAGCATCAGCGTCACGGTCAGCCCGAGGCGCAGCGGCAGCACCTTCCAGACGGGTCGGCCCTCGGGCAGGTCGTAGACGGCGTTCGAGGCGCGGACGAACGCGGCGACGTAGCCGGAGGCCGACCAGATCGCGACGGCCAGACCCACCACCGCCAGCAGCGATCCGAGTCCGGCGCTGTCCTGGAGCTGCTGCACCGCGTTGCTGATCACATCGCGCGCCGCGCCCGGGGTGAGCTTCTGCAGGCTGTCCAGGACCTGTCGGGTGGCCGACTTCCCCACGACGCCGAGCAGCGACACCAGGACCAGCAGGGCGGGAAAGAGCGCCAGGACCCCGTAGTAGGTCAGTGCTGCTGCCCGGTCCGACAGGTCGTCGTCCTTGAACTCCCTGAACGTCCCGCGCAGCACGGCCTTCCAGGACCGCCCGGGCAGTTGCGAGGGCCGGTCCGGTGCCCGAGCCTCGCCATGGCGGTCCGGCCCGGCCCCGCCGGCACGGTCCGCGGCTGACTGCGGGCGGTCATGCCCCTGCCTGGGTGTCTCGATGGGTCTCATGGGGGGCGCTTTTCCATTCCGGCCGCGCCCATGCCGCTCGGATCGGCGTCGGGTCGGGCGCCGCCGGCGAGGTGCGGGGCGCGGGCGCCCGCGTCGTACCGTGACGACGCCGCAGGCGCCACCGGCCGGCGTCAGGCTGATTGGCACCCGGCAGGGCGGGCAGGCGCCCCGGCGTGACGGAAGGCGCGGACATGGGTGGGACGGCACTCATCGTGATCGACATGTTGAACACGTACGAGCACGACGACGCCGAGGTGCTCGTCCGGTCCGTCCGTGACGCCCTCCCGGGCGTCGGTGCCCTCCTCAAGCGGGCACGGGAAGCCCGCGCGCCGGTCATCTACGTGAACGACAACTTCGGCCGCTGGCGCTCCCACCACGGCGAGATCCTCGAAGCCGCCCTCGCAGGCCGGTACGGCGACCTGGTCGAACCGATCGCACCGGACCAGGACGCCCTCTTCGTCGTCAAGGCCCGCCACTCCGCGTTCTTCGAAACCCCCTTGGCCTACCTCCTGAACCAGCTCCGCGTGCGACGGGTGGTGCTGTGCGGGCAGGTCACCGAGCAGTGTGTGCTCTACTCGGCCCTGGACGCCCACATCCGGCACCTCGACGTCACCGTGGCCCTCGATGCGGTGGCCCACATCGACGCCGGCCTCGCCGAGGCCGCTCTGCGGATGATGGAACGCAACATGGCGGCCGAGCTCCGTCCGAGCGGCGGGATCACCTTCGAGGACGGCCGCGCAGGCCGCTGAAGACGGGCGCCGTGGCGGGGACGGCGAGGCCCGGTGCCGGCCGCGCGGACGAGGGACGCGGCGCCCTGTCGACGGTCGCATCGGAGGACTGGTCGCATCGGAGGACTTCGGGTTCCGGTCTGGTGAAACCGGAATCGCAAATCGTATAATTTCGGGCATGGAGCAGGTTGAGCCTCGGACCAGTTGGACGTTCGTCACGAACCATGCCCGGATCCTCGCCATGATCCTTCGGGATCCGGAGGTCCGGCTGCGTGACCTGGCCGGCGGCTGCGGCCTCACCGAACGGGCGGCCGGTGCCATCGTCGGTGATCTGGAGAACGCCGGGTACCTCACCCGGGTACGCCACGGCCGCCGCAACCACTACCAGGTGACGCCCGGGACCCTCTTCCGGCATCCGGCCGAAGGTCCCCACGAGATCGCGAACCTTCTGCACCTGTTGACCGGGCTCGCCCCCGGAGGCGGAGCGACCGGCCGCGCTTCCACGAACGGTGACTACCGTGAGCGTCAACCGCACGGCTGACCCGCGCCCCGGCGCGGGAATCGGGCCCACCGCGTGCCCGCCCCCTGCCAGGCCTTCTTCACGAGGATCGGGGATGTGAAGGGAGCAGGCGCATGACCTCTCTTCCCGAGCGGCTGCCCGTCGGCGCGGCGGAGCACATCAGCGGCACCGTGCGCCCTTCCGTCGTCGGTGTGGTCTTCGAGCCCGGGCCGCAGCGGGTGCTGGCCCGCGTGCGCGGCGAGATCGACACGGAAGACGGTGACGGGCTGCGCAGGGACCTCGTCGTGGCGCTGGAGTCCAGCCGTGACGGCCTCGACGTGGACCTGTCCGCCGTCACCTTCTGCGACACGGCCGGTCTGCACATCCTGCTGGACCTGAACCGGCTGGCCCTGGGGGCCGGGAAATCGCTGGTGCTGACCGCTGTGAGCCGCCCCGTCGCCCGACTGCTGCACCTGAGCGGGGTGCAGCACGTGCTGACCGTCCGCGCCTGGCCCGCGCCTGCCCGGCAGGGACCCGTGCCTGCCCGGCAGGGAGGCGGGCCGGTCTTCCGGGAGGCTGCCGCGCCGCGTGATCGGACCGGACTGGGCCGGGTTCTGACAGCGGCAGAGAGCGCCGCGCCGGTGCACTCCCTGGATGTGGTGGCGCGCGATCTGCGCGAGCGCTTCGATGCCAGGTACGTGTCGTTCCTGTTCGTCGACGTCGTCGGCCGGCGCCTGCTGCGCGTCCACGACACAGCGGTCGAGCAAGGGCGGCAGCCGGCCGAGCAGGTGCCGCTGGCGGGCAGCAGCGTCTACGACGACGTGCTGCACAGCCAGGAGCTGGTGGTGACGGAAGACGGCCAGGGCGGGCAGCGGGTGCTGGCCCCGGTCACCAACCGCGGCGACGCCATCGGCGTCCTGGAGGTCTTCCTCGCCCAGGCCACCCCGCAGGTACGCGCGCAGGTCCAGGACGCCGCGCACGCGCTGGCGTACATCATCGTCACCGACCGCCGCTTCACCGACCTCTACCACTGGGGCAACCGCACCGGCCCGGTCAGCCTCTCCGCGGAGATACAGCGCCAGCTCCTTCCTTCCGCCTCCTGCTGCCAGGCTCCCGAGTTCACCCTGGCCGGCGCCCTGGTCCCGGCCTCCGACATCGCCGGGGACACCTACGACTACAGCCTCGACACCCGGACCCTGCACCTGTCGATCACCGACGCCATGGGCCACGACGTGGCCGCCTCCCTCATGGCCACCCTCCTGGTCAACGCCTCCCGCGGCGCCCGCCGCGCCGGCGCAGACCTCGCGGAACAGGCCCGCCAGACCCACCAAGCCCTCCTCGACCACGGCCACCACAGCATCGCCACCGGACTACTGCTGCGCGTCGCCCTGGACGGAACCCACGCCCGCCTCGTCAACGCCGGCCACCCCTGGCCCTACCTGCTGCGCGCCGGCACGGTCACCGAGCTGCAGCTGGCCGTGAACATGCCGTTCGGGATCCCCCAGCAGGGCGCCTACCAGGTCCAGGACCTCGACCTGCGCCCCGGCGACCGGCTCCTGCTCTTCACCGACGGCATGCAGGAACGCGACGCCGCGGCGGTGGATCTCCCCGCCCTCCTGCGCACGACCGGAGGCGAACACCCCCGCGAGGTCGTGCGCACCATGGTCGGCGCGGTCACCGACGTCTACGGCGGCCACCCGCCGAAGGACGACGCCACCGTCCTGTGCCTCGACTGGTACGGGCCCCGGTCCGCTGCCGCGAGCTGACCCGAGCTGATCCCCGGTCAGGGGCGGCCTGCGCCGACCAGGACCGCACCGGCCACCGTCGTGGCCGCGGTCGCGCGGGCGCGGCTGGGCAGAGCGGGCACTGCGACCCGTGACGTGAGCCGTGCCCTTACGCGGTGCCGGGGACGTGCACGTGGATGGTCTTGCCGCCCGGAGGCGTGGAGTCGATGTCGACCTCGGAGGCCAGCCGGTGGATGAGCGGCCATCCGTAGCCGCCGGTGCCGTCCATCAGGCCCGGCGGCCGCAGCCGGGGTGCATCCGGACTGGGGTCGGTGACGGCGATGTCGATGCCGTCCTGCGACCAGGAGACGTCCAGCGAGCAGGGGCCGGGAGTGTGCCGGACGGCGTTGGTGACCAGCTCGCTGGTCACCAGCAGCGCCGCGTCCCACAAGGCGGGCGGCACCAGGTGCCCGCAGACCAGGGCATCGTCCATGAACCGGCGGACTTCCTCGCGGGCGAGGGCCGCCGCGTTGCCGCCCGCGAACTCACGGTGTCTGCGCCCAGGGTCGTGCATCACCCCTCCTCGGCATGCCCCTTTCTGCCCGTACAACGCGCCTGCCCCTCCTCGTAGGGGCCATGCCGTTCCCGCTGCCCGGGCCGGGGATCCGGCGGCGGTGTCATGCGACAGGCTGCTGGCGACTGCCGCGACGCGGCCGGCGGGCCCGGGAGCCCGCGACGGCACATGGCTCTGCTTCGTAGCCGTTTCAATTGAAAGGGCTACGAATCGAAGTCGCGCAATGCCCTATTCGGCCCGAAACTATAGACGTCGGCGATTCACGGGATTCGTCGTCGCGAGGGTGGGCGAAGGCGCCCACGGCACGTTCCTCCGCGTGTTGCTCGCCGCGGGCGGGAACGTCGACCCCGCCGCCCACGTCCTGCGGCCCGCGTTCGGCCCGCCGAGCGTCCGGGTCGTGCGGGACTGGAGATGAGAGATCCGGGAGGAGTTCCCATGACCACGCTGCGCCTGGCCACGTTCAACGTCGAGAACCTCTTCGCCCGTTGGCGGTTCAAGGACGGGGTGGACCCCGCGGAAGCCAACACGCGCGGGTGGATCGTCGACCAGACCCGCTTCAAGGAACTGGGCATGGACGACAAGGCGATCACCGGAGCGGCGGTTCGAGAGCTCGATGCGGACGTACTCGCGCTCCAGGAGGTGGAGAACGTCGACACCCTCAAGCACTTCCGCGACCGGTCGCTCGGCGGGGCCGCGAAGTACCCGTACGTGGCCGGGGTGGACGGCAACGACGTCCGGCTGATCGACGTCGCGGTCCTGTCGAAGCTGCCCATCACGCACATCCGCACGTACCAGCACCTCGTCGATCCGGCCAGTCCCACCGCGCCGCTCTTCTCGCGCGACTGCCTGGAGGTCGACGTCCTGGTCGGGGCGAACGGCGGGCCGGGCAGGACGGTGACCCTGTTCGTCAACCACTTCAAGTCCATGAGGGAAGGGCGCAGCCAAACCCGGTCGAAGCGGGAACGGCAGTCCGCCGGGGTCATGGACATCGTCACCCGCCGCTTCGGGCAGTCCCCGGGCGAGCATCCGTTCGTGGTCCTCGGCGATCTGAACGACTACCTGCAGACGAACGGGAACGGCAGCTCCGGCATCGACGGCCTGGTCGGCTGGGACCAGGTGGAGAACGTCGTGGCGCGGCTCCCCGAGGAAGAGCAGTGGACCCACTTCTTCGCCGGCGGCAACGAGTACCGCCAGCTGGACTACCTGCTCCCGTCGGCCTCGCTCGCCGCCGCGGTGCCCACGGCGACGCCGGAGATCTTCCGCAAGGGGATGCCGCTGCGGGCCGTGCGGTACAAGGGCCCCCGGTTCATGGGTGTCGGCTTCGACCGGCCCAAGGCCTCCGACCACTGCCCGGTGGTCTTCGAGCTCGAGGTCTGACGGCCCGGTCCCGCTCAGCCGCTCCACCCCCGGCCGACCGTACGGGGGTGGAGGGCTGAGCGGGGGCAAACGGGATCCGGCCGCCGACGGCCGCCGTCGCTGATCCGGCTCGACGTCCGACGTGTTCGGGCGGCTGCGCCCCGCACCCGCGGCCACCGCGGAGCCGAACCGGCCCGGGAAAGCGAGAAGGCAAGGAGAGTGATCTCCCTGCCCTCTTCAACGTATAGCGCAAGGGGGGCCTTGCGGCAAGGTCCCCACCCCGACGCACAATCGTCGGCCTCGGGCCCGCACGCCGCGGCCTGCGCAGACGCGGCACGGCGTGGGCGGGCCCTCTTCTCAGCCGTCGTTCCAGAGGTGGGTAGCGAGTGATCGAGCAGTACGTGGTGGACCTGAAGGAGATCGACGGGACGCACGTCGCGCGCGTCGGCGGAAAGGGCGCGCACCTGGGCGCCCTGGCGCGGATCGAGGGCGTCGGCGTGCCGGAGGGCTTCTGCGTGACGACGGACGCCTTCCGGCGCACCGTGGCGGGCGCGCCGTCGCTCGCGGGTCTGCTCGACCGGCTCGCCGGCCTCGACCCGGACGACCGGGACGAGGTCCGCAGCCTGAGCGCGCAGATCCGCGGCGTCATCGAGGACGTCGAGCTCCCGGAAGACCTCGGGGCGGCGGTCGCCGACGGGCTCGCCCGGCTCGGCGCGGACGTCCCCTGCGCCGTCCGTTCCAGCGCGACCGCCGAGGACCTCCCCACTGCCTCCTTCGCGGGCCAGCAGGACACCTACCTGAACGTCGTGGGGCCCGCGGAGGTCCTCCGGCACGTCAGCCGGTGCTGGGCGTCGCTGTTCACCGAACGGGCCGTCACCTACCGCCGGCGCAACGGAATCGACGACCGTGCGGTCCACATGGCCGTGGTCGTGCAGCGGATGGTGTTCCCCCAGGCGTCCGGGATCCTGTTCACCGCCGACCCCGTCTCGGGCAACCGGAAGGTCGCCACCGTCGACGCCGGCTTCGGCCTCGGTGAGGCGTTGGTCTCCGGCCTGGTCGACCCGGACGTCTTCAGGGTGCGCGACGGCGAGGTGCTCTCCCGGACGGTCGCCGCCAAGCAGCGTGCCGTGCAGCCCCTACCGGGCGGCGGTACGCACGTGGTGGCGGTCGCAGGGCAGCAGCAGCGACGGCCCGCGCTGACGGACGCTCAGGTCGTGGAGCTGGTACGGCTCGGACGGCGCATCGAGGCGCACTTCGGCCGACCGCAGGACATCGAGTGGTGCCTGGCTGCGGACGGCGGGTTCCGGATCGTGCAGAGCCGTCCGATCACGACGCTCTTTCCCGTCCCCGCAGCGGACGACCGGGACAACCACGTCTACGTCTCGGTCGGCCACGGGCAGATGATGACCGACGCCATGAAGCCCCTGGGCTACTCCATGTGGCAGTTGACGGCCCTGGTCCCGATGCAGGAGGCCGGCGGACGGCTGTTCGTCGACGTCACGGCGCGCCTCGCCGCACCCGCGACCCGCGCCGGCCTCCTGGACGTCATCGGGAAAGGCGATCCACTGGTCAGGGACGCCCTGGAAACCGTCCTCGACCGGGGCGACTTCGTCCCGTCGCTCCCGGAAGCGGGGGCCGACGGTGCTCCGCCGGCCGGGGCCGGGGCCGGGCGGAGCGGCGCGCCCGGCGCGGTCGAGACCGACCCCGCCGTGGTCGGCGAGCTGATCGAGCGCAGCCGGACGTCCGTCGCGGCGCTGGAGCGCGACATCCGGACCAAGAGCGGACCGGAGCTGTTCGACTACCTGGAAGGGGCCTTCGAGGAGCACAAGCGGGTGGTGGGCGACCCGCTGAACATGCAGGCCGTCATGGCGGGCATGGAGGCCACCTGGTGGCTCAACGACAGGCTGCAGGAATGGCTGGGCGAGAAGAACGCCGCCGACACCCTCACCCTGTCCGCCCCCGGCAACATCACCTCGGAGATGGGGCTGGCCCTGCTCGACGTCGCGGACCTGGTCCGCCCGCACCGGGACGTGGTCGCCTTCCTCCAGGACGTCCACGACCGGGGAGTCGAGGACGGCGGCTTCCTGGACGGACTCGCCGGGCTTCCCGGCGGGCCCGGCGTCCGGAAGGCCATCGAGGACTACCTCGCCCGGTACGGCATGCGCTGCGTCGGCGAGATCGACATCACCAGGCCGCGCTGGCACGAGCGTCCCGGTGCCCTCGTACCCGTGATCCTCGACCACGTCAGGAACTTCGAGGCCGGCGCTGCCGCCCGTCGCTTCGAAGACGGACGCCGGAAGGCGCACGACAAGGCGCAGGAGGTACTAGCCCGCCTGCGCGCCCTGCCGGACGGGGACCGCAAGGCCGAGGAGGCGAAGCGGATGATCGACACGGTCCGCGCCTTCATCGGCTACCGCGAGTACCCGAAGTACGGCATCGTCAGCCGCTACTCCCTCTACAAGCAGGCCCTCCTCAGGGAGGCCGACGGCCTCGTGCGCGCCGGTGTCCTGCCCGAGCGGGACGACGTCTTCTACCTCACCTTCCAGGAGTTCCGCGACCTCGTCCGCTCCGCCCCGTCCGCGTCCGCCTGCGCGTCCGCCTCCGCGTCGGGGTCCCCGTCCCCGTCCGACGCCGGCGACCGGTCCGGGCGGGCCGGTCGGCTCGGCGAGCTGATCCGGCGGCGAAAGGAGGAGTTCCGGTCGCACCAGGCGCTCACCCCGCCCCGGGTGCTCACCTCGGAGGGCGAGGCCCTCACCGGGGCGTACCGGCGCGACGACGTGCCGCCCGGGGCGCTGACAGGCCTGCCGGTCTCCGCCGGAACCGTGGAGGGGCGGGCCCGGGTCGTCCTCGACATCGCGGACGCCGACCTCGAACCGGGCGACATCCTCGTGACGACCTTCACCGATCCCAGCTGGTCCCCGCTGTTCGTCGGCGCCGCGGGCCTGGTGACGGAGGTCGGCGGTCTGATGACCCACGGAGCGGTGATCGCCCGCGAGTACGGCCTGCCGGCGGTCGTGGGCGTGGACCGCGCCACCACACTGATCCAGGACGGCCGGCGCATCCGCGTCCACGGCACCTCCGGCTACGTCGAGATCCTCTCCTGAACGGGGCGCGCCGCACCCGCCCCGCCCGGCTCCAGCAGGGCTTGCCGCAGCAGTTCGTGGCGGAACCGGTGGATCACGCCGTCCTCGCGCAGGATGCCGCCGCTCCGGGCGCTGTCGAGGAAGGCCGAGTAGCGGACGGGCAGGTCTCCCTGGAGGGCGAACACCAGGTGCGTGGCACGGAAGACGGGCCACGCCGTGAACAACGGCGGCCCCGAGACGGCGCCCGCTGCTACGGCGGACAGGACGAAGGCCGGCGGCGCGACCTCCCGTGCCGTCAGCCACCAGGGCGCCACGGCGGCGGCCGCCACCACCACCGCGAAGCTCAGGCAGGCCCCGGCGGTGGCGTGCAGGTCGCGGCTGAGGAGGGCCGCGGGGCTCGACGCCTCGGAAGGCGCGGTGCCCGCTTCCAGGCGGACGCTGCGCCGCAGACTCGTCCCCGCGCAGACGCCTCCGACCAGACCGCCCGCGACGGCGACCGCGCAGCCCCGTGCCCACAGCAGCCACCAGGGCTCCGGCGCGCCGGCACCCGGCGGCCGGAGGGTGCCGCACACGGCTGACACCGCGACCGCCGTACCGAGGAGCAGGGGCGTCATCCGGGCGGCCCGGGAGAGGATCGTGGAGAACCCCGCGATGGTCCGGAACCCCGACGGGTGGACCTGCCTGCGCTCCAGTTCGGACGCGCGCTGCAGGGTGTACCCGCCTGCGAAACCGGCGCCGGTCACCACGCCCCACAGCCCGCCGGCCGCGAGACCCGTCGCGGCGGACGGCGACACCAGGGCGCACGTCCCGGCCACGACCGCGGCCAGCACCCCGTAGACCAGGGACAGCCGGATCTGGCTGCCCCGGTGCAGCAGCCACCAGCGGAAGGCGTGGTCGTCGCCGTCCGCCCGGGCGGCGACGAACCGCAGCCACCTGCCCGCATGCCGTACCGACCAGCGCCGCACGGCCGGAGCCGCGTTCGCCGGATGCCCGTACACGGCCTCGACGAGCGAGGAGAGCAGGTGCTCCTCGACGGCCTGGGGGGTCGGGAAGGCCGCCGGGTCCGCGAGCTCCCGCGGGTCGCGGTCGCCCACCAGCACCCGCAGACCCAGCCACTGCATCAGGGGTGTGCGGAACGCGGCGTCGGGTGCGGGTGCGGCACCCGCCTCCATCAGCGCGAGCAGCGGCCGCCATCGCGTGCCTTCGTCGAAGTCGTCCAGGAACGCGCGGAAGTGGGCCGCCGTCAGGGGGAGCAGCCGCAGGACGGTCGCCCCCCGGAACCGTCCCGCGTGGCGTTCGGCCGCGTCCAGGGCCTCGCCGCGGGATGCCAGGACGTAGCGGCCCGAGGCGTCGGCGGCGTGGTTCAGCGCCTGGACGAACGCCGTCCGGCGCTGGGGGGCCATTTCGTCGAAGGTGTCGAGGAACGGCACGATCCGGCCGTCCCCGGAAAGGGCCCGCAGGAGTTCCTCGGCCGTGACGCTGCTCTGTGCGCCCACGATCCCGGGGTACCGGTCGGCGAGTTGGCCCGCGATCCACTCGTACGGGGGCGTCCGTCCGTCCCACCCGTTGAGGGCGAGGATCACGGGGACGGGCCGGTCGCCGTCGTCGTCCCCGGCTTCGTCGTCGTCCCCGGCTCCGAGGAGTTCGCGGGCCAGGAGGGCCAGGGCCACGCTCTTGCCGGAGCCGGCCGACCCGGAGAGCACGAGCCGCGGAACCGGGTTGCCCTGCCAGACCCGGATGAGTCCGGTGACGTCCCTGTCGGCGGCGGAGCCGGGGCCGCGCCCGGGCTCCGCGGCGTGCAGGGGCCCCTGCAGGTGCTGCCACGGGACCGCGATGGTCGACACACCGATGTTGCGCAGGCGCAGGTCCTTCTCGACCCTTTCCCGTTCCGCGCGCCGCAGCGCGGCGAGCCAGTGACCGCTGTCCGGTGCGCCGTCCGCGAGGGGCTGTCCCGGACCCGGTCTGCGTTTCATGAGCGTCACCACCGTGGCCAGAGCGAGTACCGCCACGACGATGATGCCCGCGGCCCTGACGGCCGGACCCCCCGAGGTGGGGCGCAGGGCCAGGGCCGCGAGGAACAGGGCACCGAACACCAGCGTGCTGCCGCCGTGGAGGTGGTAGTGCCGGCTGCTGCTGTAGGAGCTGTGGTCCCCGATGACGCTGTGGCTCACCTGTCCGCCGACGACGACGCTGCCGTCCCCGCCCCGCACGGCGGGGGAGTCCTCGCCGGCGGGGTCCTTCCGGGCCGGTCCCGCCCGGTCGCCCGGGGGCGTCATGACAGCCGGGTGGAGTCGTCGCCGATGGCCGTGTCACGGGCGTCCCGTCCCACCACCGTCGCGCCGGGTCCACCCGTCACCTCGCCGGCGCCGCCCTCGGAACCGGAGGGTGCGGCGGACGGGGGCCCTTGCACACGGGACCGGTTGCCGATCGCGCTGCCGACGGCGTCGCGGCCGATCACGACGCTGTCCGCACCGCCGCTCACCCTCGCGCCGGGTCCCGCGGTGCCGCCGGTGGTCGGGCGCAGCAGCACCACCAGCGACACCGCCAGGGCCACCGCGGAGGTCACGGCGCCGACGACGCTGGCGACCCGGTCGGTGGTCTCCAGATCCGCGGTGACGGCCACTGCGGTCAGGCCGACGGCCGCCGCCGCGGCCAGCACGGCCAACCCCCACAGCACCGTACGCACACGTGCAGACATCCCCGTCCCGCTCCCCCCGCGCAGTCGCCGGCCGACACCGTCCGGACGGCCCCCGGGCCGGCTCCGTGGGCCTGCCGCCCAGCGTATTCCGGCGCACGGCAACGCGCAGGCGGATAAAGGGGGTTCCGCCGTGGAGCCTCAAGCCTCGGTGCATGCCGCCGGCGGCTCGTGGGCGGGGCGGGACGGCGCCCCAGCGGGCCTCCAGGCCGACGCGGGGCGCGCAGCTTACGCTGCGCGGCGCCGGGCATGTCGGGCATGCTCGAGGGGCAGGGGAGGCTCGTGGTGGAATACGTGGGCACGTTCGAGATGACGTCGTCGGTGAACTTCGACGCGTATCTGCGGGCAGTGAGCGTGGGGACGGTGACGCGGAAGCTGGCGAACACCAGCAGGCCGCCCACCGTCGAGGTCGCGGTCGACGGCGAGGAGTGGACGATCCGGACGTCCACCGCCTTCAACACGGTCGAGTTGGTGTTCACCTCGGGTGTGGAGTTCACGGAGAAGACCATGGACGGTCGCACGAGCGCCACGACGATCACCGTCGAGGGGGACCGCCTGGTGCAGGTGCAGCGGGTGGACGGTCTGGAAGCCCGCACCACGTGGACGTTCGCTCAGGACGGCGGCTTGAGCATGGTCCACACCGCGGGCGATGCCACCGCTACCCGTGTCTTCCGGCGGCTCTGAAGACCCCCCGGCCCCACGCCCGGCCCGGTGCGGCCGTCGGATCGTGTCCTGAGCAAGACTGACCTCATGACGGAACGATCTTGTGATGAGGGAACGATATTCCGGACGTCGAGCGGTCCGGTGCGGGGCAGGGAAGCCGACGAGGACGGTGTGACCGCCGTCCTCGGGATCCCGTACGCCGCGCCGCCCTTCGGCGTCCTACGGTTCCGGGAGCCGCAGCCCGTGCCTGCATGGGAGGGGGTACGTGACGGTACGGCCTTCGGCCCGGTCGCCCCGCAGTCGGCGCAGCTGCCCGGTGCGCCCGTATGGCGTCCCGGGGACGAGGACGTCCTGACCGTGAACGTATGGACTCCCGACCGCGCGGACGGCCGTGGACTGCCCGTCTTCCTCTGGATCCACGGCGGGGCCAACACCTTCGGCTCCTCGGCCCAGCCCGACTTCGACGGAACCGCCCTGGCCCGTGCGGGACTCGTCGTGGTCACCTGCAACTTCCGGGTCGGCTTCGAGGGCTACGGGCACGTCCCCGGCCGGCCCGACAACCGCGGACTCCTCGACCAGGCAGCCGCGCTGCGCTGGGTCCAGGAGAACATCGGGGCCTTCGGCGGCGACCCCGCGAACGTCACCGTCGCCGGGCACTCCTCCGGAGGCGGCGCGGTCGTCTGCCTGATGGCCATGGAGCATACGCGCGGGCTGTTCCGGCGGGCCGTGGCCCACAGCGTCCCCCACCCGCTGTACTCGGCCGACCTGGCGGCGGCGGTCACCCGGCGGATCGCGGCCGAGGCAGGGACGGACCCCACGCTGGAAGGGCTGCTGTCCGTGCCGCCCGAGGCACTCGTGGCTGCCTCCGACAAGGTCGCCGAACGCTGCGCCGCCGATCCGGTGACGCCGATCCACGCCTACGCCCCGGTCGTCTTCCAGCCCGTCGTCGACGGCGAGGTGCTGCCCACGGACCCCCTGAGCGCGCTCGCCTCGGGGGCGGCACGGGACGTGGACCTGCTGGTGTGCCACGCGCTGGAGGAACAGTGGTTCCTCCACACCGTCGGGGCCGTACGGGCGGTGGCCACCGAGGCCGCGCTCGCGGAGTTCGCCGAGGCCCTGGGACTGCCCGCTGACGTGGTCGACGGCTACGCCGCGCTGATGCCGGACGCCCCGGCCCTCGACCGCTACCTCGCGCTCTTCGGCGACGTGCAGTTCGGCGAGTACACCACGAGGCTCGCCGAGCACCACGCGCACGGCGGCGGCCGGGCCCACCTGGCCCGCTTCACCCGCAGCCGGGAAGGGAGCAGGCCCTGGCACGGCGCCGACATCCCCTTCGCCTTCGGCAACCTGGACGACGCCGGCGCGGCCTTCCTCATCGGAGGCACCCCCGACGACGGCGACCGCGCCCTCTCCGGCCGCATGCTCCGCGCCTGGGCCCGGTTCGCGGCCGAAGGGGACCCGGGATGGCCGGCGCTCACCACCTCCGCCAGCCCGGTACGGCACTGGTCCGTCCCGGCTGATCACCTGACCCCCGACGACCCGTCCCCGACCCGCGTCCTGTGGCGCGGCCTGCGCTACGACCCGCTCCACCCCCGCCGGGCGGCTCCCGCCGGCCACGCGATGCCGGACGCCTGACCCCGTCGCCGCGGTCGTGGCGGGGCCGCAACGACGGAACCGTACGGAAAGGAGAAGAAGCGGGCGCAACCGTCGCGGAACCGTCGCAACCCGGGCCCGCGTCATGATCAACAACGATTGTCTGCAGAAAGAGGTCATGCCCATGCGTCCTGCCCGCCGCGGCGTTCTGGCCGCCCTCGGAGCCGGAGCCGGCGCCGTGCTCACCGCCGCGACCCCCGCCCCCGCCTCCTCGGCCCCCGCCTCGGCCTGGCCCGGGACGCGGGCCGCGGCCCCGGCCGGTCATCGGGCCGCCCGGGCCCTGGCCGCACTCGAACGCGAGCACGGTGCGCGCCTCGGGGTGTACGCCCTCGACACGGGCACCGGACGGGCCGTCACGCACCGGGCGGACGAGCTCTTCCCCATGTGCTCGCTGTTCAAGACCCTTGCCGCCGCCGCGGTCCTGCGCGATCTCGATCGCGACGGCTCGTTCCTCGACCGCCGCCTCCACTACACGCAGGAGGACATCGACCGGTCCGGCTATTCCAAGTGGACCGAGCGGGAGGACAACCTCGCGAACGGCCTGACGATCGGCGAACTGTGCCGGGTGAGCATCACGTACAGCGACAACACCGCGGCCAACCTGCTGCTGCGCGAACTCGGCGGCCCGTCCGCGATCACCCGCTTCGCCCGTTCCCTCGGTGACCGGGTGACCCGCCTGGACCGGTGGGAGCCCGACCTGAACAGCGCGGAACCGGACCGCGTCACCGACGTCACGACCCCCCCGGGCCATCGCCCGTACGTACGCCCGCCTGGTCCTGGGCGACGCGCTCGACGCTCCGGACCGCTACCTGCTGACCGCATGGCTGCGCGCGAACACGACGAGCGACAAGCGCTTCCGGAAAGGGCTGCCCACCGCATGGCGCCTGGGCGACAAGACGGGCGGCGGCTCCTACGGCACGAACAACGACGTCGGCGTCGCGTGGCGCCCGGACGGGGCACCGCTGGTCCTGGCGGTCCTGACGACGAAGCCCGAGAGCGACGCGGAGGCGGACGACGATCTGGTGGCCCGGACCGCAACCGCCCTGGCCGAGGTGTTCACCACCCCACGCGGCCACGCGGCCGGGTGACACCGGCCGCGCGGAAGGCGACCCGGCGATCAGGACGGGACACCCGGATCGCGGCTTCCGCGCGGCCGCCCCGCGGCTGTGACCGGCGTCACTCCAACCTTCTGGTGGCTTCGCGTGTCGGACACGGCAGCAGTACGAGGATCTGCCCGGGCACGCCTGTCCGGGGCGAAGAGGGGGAACGTTTTGCGTAGCAGCAGGTACCTGTCCGCGACGGCCGTCGCCGTGGCCGTGCTCGCCGCCGTCACCGGCCCGATCCCGGCGCAGGCCGCGCCGTCGGCCGCCGCGGCGGGTGTGAAGCCGGTGGTCAAGAAGGGGGCCGACGTCAACGGTGACGGCTACGCCGACCTCGCCGTCGGTGCCCCGAACGCCACGGTCGACGGGGTGAGGAGGGCCGGACTGGTGTCGATCGTGTACGGCTCGGCCGCGGGCCTGCGCTACGACAAGCAGCAGCTGGTCAGCCGTGCCACGCCCGGTGTCCCGGGCGACCTCCCGGAGTCGTCCACCGGGTGGGGCTACCGTGCCTCGTACGGCGATGTGGACACGGACGGCTTCGACGACGTGATCCTGACCCCGTCGGGCACCGCCTCGCCCCTGGTCCTGTGGGGCAGCGCGAAGGGCATTGCGGGCGGTACGCGCATCAGCCAGGGCGACGGTGCGAACACCATCGCCGCCGGCGACGTGAACGGCGACGGCAAGACCGACCTGGTCATCGCCGGCCGGGACGGCACCGGCTCCGAATCGGAGCACTGGGGCCTGCGGATCCAGTACGGCCCGATCGACCGGGCCACCGGGCTCCCCGCCGCGTCGGTGTTCCGCAACACCCAGGCCGCGGACGGCGTCGCCGTCACCGGGGTGCAGGTCGACGACATGACCGGCGACGGCGTCGCGGACATCGTCGCCACCGGCACCAGCACCAAGATGTCCGAGGGCTACCGGGGCTTCGTCCTCAAGGGCACCCGCGGGGGCCTGGTCAAGGGCGGCACGCTGGACGCCCGCTACGGCGTTCAGCTCGGCGACCTCAACGGCGACGGCTACCGGGACGTCGTGGCCGCCCCCGACTCCATGCCCGCCGGCGACGAGCACGGCGCGATCTCGGTCACGTACGGCGGCCCGGACGGCGTCAGCAAGACCCTGCCCGCCCGGCTCATCGACCAGAACACCCCTGGGGTCCCGGGGACCAACGAGAAGCGCGACCTGTGGGGCGACGACGTCGCCCTGGGCGACGTCGACCGGGACGGCTACGCGGACATCGTCGTCGGCGCCCCCGGTGAGACGGTCGGCACAGGTCCCTGGGGCTCAGGCTCGATCACCGTGCTGCGCGGGAGCAGGACGGGTGTGACCACGACCGGCGCGCAGGTCGTCACCCAGGGCACGGCGGGCGTGCCGAGCACGTCCGAGGCCAGCGACCACTTCGGCGAGGCCGTCACCCTCGTGGACGGCAACGCCGACGGACGGCCGGAGGCGTACGTCGGCGGCTCCGGCGAGGACGGCTGGGTCGGCAGGGTCTGGCAGCTGCCCACCACGGCGACGGCCCTGACCGGTACGGGGTCGAAGGCGTTCAACCTCGGCGGCGGCCACGGAGCGGCGCGCTTCGGCGCCTTCTTCGCCAAGTAGCCCCAGGACCCCCTGCGCGAGGGTCGTCGGGAACCCGGACCCGCCCTCGCGCGGCGGGTCCCGGCGACGCTCCTGGTGCCGGTGTGCCGGTGTGCCGGTGTGCCGGTGTGCCGGTCGTCGGTCGCCGGAGAGCCTGTCTGATGCAGGGCCCGAATACCGGTTGAGCGGCGTACCTCGGGGCAGGGGCGAGGACCGAGGCGGAATCGCTGATCTCAAGGAGGCCAGGCACATGCCCACCACCCCGAAGTCGCACCCCCCGCACGGTGAGGGACCCAGCCGCCACGAGGGCACCGAGCAGCACGGCTGGTCGGTCGACGTCGACTCCACCCACACCCAGGACAACCCCAGCGCCCGGCGCTCCTTCGACACCCCCGCCAAGGGCGCCTCAGGCCGGACACGCAAGGCGGCACCGTCCGACGGCGCCGACGAAGTGGCACCTGTCGAGAGCATGTCGCGCAGCGGCGAGGACCTCGCCAAGGGCAGCCGCCAGCAGGGCCACCACGACCTGGGTCCGCGCGGCCGCTCACAGCGCCCCAGTGGTGGCAAGGAAAACGACGCCTACACCGGTGTCGACCCGGAGAACCCCAAGAAGCTGCGCAAGGGCTGACGCCTGTCCGGCCTCGCTGTGGCCGGGCGCTTGGCCGCGCCACCGCCGCGCCGCCGGGGCCTGGCCCGTGCCATCCCGGCCAGGCCCGCCGCCGCCCGCGTCACGGGGGCGTGGCCCTCCAGACGCCGGCGGCGGTGTCGAACCGGACGAGTCCCATCCGGGCGAAGGCGCGCAGCCAGCCCTCCATGGGCCACCGTCCCCACCGGCGGTGGAAGAGGGCACCGTTGCGCAGGATGTCGTCGAGGTGGCCCACCGGCGGGTTCTCCACGGGGTGGTACTGGTGGTACGCGGGTGCCCCGCCGAGCCAGCACAGGTCGACTCCGGCGCGCTGTGCCAGGCGGGCGAAGTCGGTGTCCTCGCCACCGTAGCCGGTGTACTTCTCGCAGAACCCGCCGATGCGCCGCCACGTGGCCGCCGTGAGCGCGAACGACAGGGACCAGAACAGATCCGGGTCGCCCCCGGTCAGCACCCGGTCCGGTTCCGGCACCGGGCGGCCGGGATGCGGGGCGGCCAGCTCGTGCAGGTCGGCGAGGCGGTAGCCGCCTCCGGGCGGGGGAGGGAGGTAGGCGACCGTCCCGCAGAGCAGCGCCCCGTCGGTGGCCGCCTCGGCGTAGCGCGCCACGCTCGTCGGGCCCGGGACGCAGTCGACGTCGAGGAAGACGAGCACGTCCGCGCCGAGGGCGAGGGCGCGGCGGGCTCCCGCGTTGCGGGCGGCTGCGAGCGGCAGGCGCCCGCTGCGCGGCACGGCCACGGGCACCACGGTGGCCGCCGGACGGCCGCGGGCCGCGATCGCCGCCGCCGCGGGATCGTCCATCGTGACCACCACGTAGAGGTCGGGAACGCGGTCGGCCCGGGAGAGCGCCGCCTGCTGCAGGGCCAGGTGACGGTGCCGGCCCGCCACCAGGGTGATCACCGCGAGGCGGGCGGGGTCCGCGGGCGCGCCGTGGCCCGGGCGGCTCATGACGCTGCCGACGGGTCGGCCAGGGCGTCGAGGGCCCGCGCTGCGCGCCGGGCGCCGTCGCCGGGGGCCCACCGGGACCAGGAGTCGCCGTCCAGCGCCGCCGCCTCGTCGAGGAGGGACGGCCACTCCTCAGGCGCGGGCCAGTGGTCGCGCACCGCGGCCAGTCCGGCGTCGCGCAGGGCCCGGCCGGTGGCCTGCTGTTCGCCGTAGGGCCGGTCCTGGGGCAGGACGACGGTGGGGCGGCGGGCGGCCGCGCACTCCGCGACGGCGTTCTGGCCGCCGTGGGTGACGACCACGTCGGCGGCGCAGATCCGCGGCCAGGGGTCTGCCGACCAGGCGCCGCCCGGCCCGCCGAGCAGGTCCCACCGCCAGCGCGGCGTCGCCGCCCGGGCGGCCCGTACCTGCGCGAAGGTGATGCCGCTGCCGCCTGCTCCGAGCATGAGCAGCACCCGTCGGGTTCCGTCAGCCGGCGGCGGTGCGGGGACGCGCCCGTCGTCCCGGGAGAACGCGGACGCGTAGATCGTCTTGTCGTACCAGGAGGAGGGCCAGCCGGGCTCGGGGGCGGCGGCCGGCCACGGCGCGAGCAGGCGCAGCGCGATGTCGTGGCCGAGCCGGTGCGCGGCGTCGAGGCGGTGCCCGCGCATGGCGACGACGACCACGGGCACGCCCATCAGCCGGGCCAGGCAGGCCACTTCGACGGAGACGTCACTGACCATGAGTGCCGGCCGGGCCCGCCCCAGCCACCCGGCGAGGACGGACATGCGTTCCGCATAGCCGTCGTGGAAGAGGGGCGCCCAGTGCAGTCGGCCCTGGGCCCGCGTGTCGACCGCGGTGTGGCCGCCGGTGTCGAGGGGGAGACGGATCCACTCGCCCGGCCAGTCCGGGGGAGGGTCGAGGCTGGAGAGCCCGGTGACGGGGCTCTGGGCGTGCCGGGCGATGCACGAGGCGCGGTGGAGGTGGCCCAGGCCGTGGTGGTGGACGTAGTAGCCGATCACGGCAGCAGCTCCTCGTAGAGGGCCTCGTAGCGGTCGGTCATGCGGCTCAGGGAGCAGAAGGCTTCGGCCCGTTGGCGGCAGGCGCGGCGGCTGAGCCTGGTGGTCTCGTCGACCGCTGCCGCCAGCGCCGGGACGTCGGGGTACGGGACGAGCCGGCCGCAGTCAGGAGTGAGGATCTCGGCGAGGGCGCCGCGGTCGAAGCCGACCACGGGGGTACCGCAGGCCAGGGACTCGGCGACGACCAGTCCGTACGGTTCGTCCCAGCAGGGAGTGACCAGGGTGGCCCGGGCGGAACCGACGAGCGCGGCCAGTTCCGTGCGGGCCAGGTGTCCCGCGTACCGCACTGCGCCGCCGAGCCGGGGAGCCACGCGGTCGCGGAAGTAGCCGGCGTCCGCGACGGGCCCCGCCAGCGTCAGCGGCAGCCCCAGTTCGGCCGCGGCGGCGATGGCCAGGTCAGGGCCCTTCTCGGGCACGATCCGTCCGGACCACACCAGATCGCCCCCTCCGGTTCCGGCCTGCCAGCGCCGCAGGTCGATCCCGTTGTGCACCACCCGCGCGGACCGCACCAACGGCTGCCAGGAGCGCGCCGTGTGGGCGCTGACGGCCGTGTAGACCCCGGAGCCCGTCGGATCGGTCTGGATCGCGGACTCCAGCCACGGCGTGGGCGGCGTGTGCAGCGTGGTGACGACGGGAGCGGGCACGGCCGGGGCCATGGCCACGGGCAGGTAGTGGAGGCTGTTGTTGTGCACCAGGTCGTACGGCGGGCCGCCGTTGCCGTGCGCGAGGTCGAGCATGAGACGCAGGTAGGCGTGGTGCTCGTACAGCGCGGCCGGATCGGTCATGCTCTGGTCGGCCCGCGCGGCCCGGCTCAGGTGCGGCGTGTGCACGGCGAGTTCGCGGACGCCGAGGTTCGGGTCGGAGCCGGGTGCGGCGAACAGGCAGATGCGGTGGCCCCGCCGGCGCAGTGCCGTGGCGAGGGCCCAGGTGTGGGCTTCGAGTCCGCCGGCGAACGGCTCCCTGATGGGGAAGCGCGCCGAGGCGATCAGGGCGATGCGCAAGGGGCGGATCATGTAAGGCAGCGTTCGTAGAGCACGCGGTGCGCGGCTGCCAGGGCGGCGCGTTCGCCCGCCCGCGCCTGAGGGTTGGCGCGCGGCGCCGGACGGTGGGCGTGCGCCTGGCGTACGGCGGTGTCCAGGGACCGTACGTCCAGGCCGTCGGGGTCGTGCCGGTAGAGGTGGCAGGGGCGCTGCTCGGCGTAGAAGCCGCAGTCCGGGACCGCCACGGCGGTGCCGAGGTCGTAGCAGGCTTCCAGCCAGCCCGAGTGGGTGCCGAAGGTGTACGGGAGCACCGAGAGGTCCAGAGAGCTCAGGTACGCCCACAGCGCGTCGTCGTCGAAGTAGTCGTGCACCCGCAGGTCCACCGCCCCCGAGGCGGCCAGCTCGGCCAGCCCCGCCACCACCTCGGGCGCGTGGGCGCGGGCACCGGGGTCGTGGGTGTCGGTGTGGATGTCCACGCGCAGCTGTGCGTCCGGCAGTTCCGCGGAAATGCGTGCCAGCGCCCGGATGACCGGCAGCGGCGCCATGTTGGGCCGCAGGCTCTTGGCGTGCACCCCGATGACGAAGCCCGGGCGCGGGGGACGCGGATGTGACAGTCCGGGCTCCTCCACGACGTGGGGGTGCGGCAGGACGTGCGCGGTACGGTCCCAGCGTGCCGCGATCTCGGCCGCGGCGCCGGGGGTGAGGGTGATCAGGCAGTCGGCGGCGGGGATCAGCACGTCGAGGGAAGCGTCATGGGCCCGGCGGTCCGGGTGGTGGGGGTTGCGCAGGTCGTGGACGGTCTGCACCAGCGGCTTGCGGTGGCGCCGCAATTCACCGACGAGGTCCGCCAGCTGCTGCGGACTCTGCGCGTCGAACCCGAAGTGCAGGTGGTAGACGTCGAAGCTGTCGTGGTGGGCGCGGACCCACGCCGGGTCCAGCATGACCGGGGGCCACCAGCGCTGCGAGGTGCTCGGAGCCCCGTTGGGGCGCGGGTCGGCCAGCAGCACGACCCCGTCGGATCCGTCCCCGGCGTGGACGTGCCGTACGTAGACGTGCCCCGCGGGGACGGACGCGACCCGGATCTCCCGGTGTGCGGGTGGGAGCGGCAGTCGCGAAGCCCGTGCGACCGCGCGAGAGCCCTGGGCGGAAGGCATGCCGGGCGCCTAGTCTTCGCCTCTGATGATGTTCCCGTCCGGCGCCGCAGGCGCTTCCTGCCCGTCGGCGTCTTCCGGCCGTGGGCGCACGACGGCGGGGCGGCACGTCCGGACGCCCTCGTCGAGCGGAATGCGGCTCGTCACCGGCTGAGTCTCTGCCTGGCGCTCCATGACCGACATCCCCTTTCCTGCGATCACGCCGTTCGCGCGATCAGCTCCTCTTGTGGTGCGAGGCGCGTGCCCGGCATGGCGGCGACTATGCGCGTGAACCCCGGGCCCGGCCCCGGAACACGTGGTGTCCGGCCTGTCGGGTGCTCGCGGTCGGGCGGCCGTGCTCAGCCGGCGCGGGCGTACAGGGCGCGGCGGTCCTCCTCGGTCAGGCCGCCCCACACGCCGTAGGGCTCGCGGGAGTTCAGTGCGTGGCGCCGGCACTCGACCCGCACCGGGCACGGCGCGCACACCTGCCTGGCCGCCTCCTCCCGGACCGCCCGCTCCGCGCTGCTCTCGTCCGCCGGCTGGAAGAACGGGTCGGTTCCGAGACCACGGCACGCGGCACGCCCGTGCCACTCCCGGTCGTCCTCGTCTCGGCCCGGCAGCGGCGACACGTTCGTCATACGTCGGCTCCCCTTCCACGGGATCGGCTTCCCTGCACGTCAGTCCCTCGTCTGGCCCGGATCCCCGTGTCGAAACCTCTGTCGTGCAGGGGCGCTCGACATGGGCCGGGTCCGCCGCGTCCTCGGCGCCACCGGCGGGCATGCCGGTGGGCCGCGGCACCACCGCGGCCCACCGGGAGGCGAACCGACGCGAAACGGCGGCGCGTCAGGCCCGCGAGTGCCCGTGCTTCGCGGGCCCTGCCGTCTCGCGCTGGGCGCGCGGGCTCGGGCTCAGGGCGTCGCCGGCCTCACCGTCCGCCGAGCCGGGGACGACTGCCTCTTCCGCCTGGCGGCGGCTCGCGCGGTCACCGCTCTCGCCGGGTGCCTGCGACGGCGGGGTCGGCTTGGGGTGCCGGTCCTGGTCCCGCTTTCGGTTCTGGTCGTGCTGCTGGTTCCGCTCGGGGTTCCGCTCTTGGTTCCTCTTCATGGGGTGTGCTCCTCCTTCGGGGTCACTGCCCTCTGCCGCGCTCGGGCAGGGTGCCGGGTCCGGTGGGATGAGGAAGGGCGGGTCAGGGCCGTCCAGCACGCTGCGGGCGGGCCGGAGCGGCGCCGACGCAGGCCGGTGCTCCCTCCGGTTCCCGTTCAGCCCGGGGGACGACGCCCGAAGACGACATTGCCCGCTCATGCCCAGCCCCGCCCAGGGCGAACACCCTGCCCGCCGACGAGTTGATTTGAACGCGTTCAGATCGTGTGTCAGGGTAGGCACGTGTTCTTGAGCCCTCCGGTCGCGTACGCGGCCCGCGGAACCCGCCAGGGGTGGAGTGTGTCGCGCTGCCGTCGTGCCTCGCTGATCTTGGTCGCCATGGCCTTCGCTCTCACGGCCTGCGGCAGGCTGACGGTCATGCCGCCGCCCGAGGGCGAACCGGTCGTGCTGCAACCGGCCCAACTTGCCACCACGTGGACCGATGCCGACGGTGGCACCCTCACGCTGAAGCGGGACGGGACGTTCGACGCTGACAAGATCTGCGTCGCAGTGGGCTGGTACGACAGCTTGACCTGGTCCGGAACCGGCACCTGGCGGCAAGGCTCCGGCAGGGAGCAGAGCTTCGTCGGTGTGACCTTCGACGCCGGCCACTCCTTCGACGTCTACCACCCTGAGGAGGTCGAGCGGCGGCCCGACTCGTACGCCGCCTTGAAGCAGGGCCGAGTCCTGAAGCTCTGGGTCGCCGTCGGGGACCCCGACAACGACTATCCGCACTGCATCCTGACCAGCCCGGCGAACTGATCCGGCTGCCGGCGGGCCGGCGGGCCGGGCGAGGTGCGTGGGGCCGGGGCGGCCGGTCAGACGGCCTGGCAGGCCGCGCGGGGGAACACGTTGCTGTGTGGGGTGGTGGTGTGGAGGGTGAAGAGGTGGCGGCTGCCGGTGATGTCGAGGAGGCGGAGCACCTGGCGGGGGACGCTGACGAGGTGCAGGCGGTGGCCTTCGGTCGCCATCCGCCGGCGCAGGTCCAGGAGCATGTCGAGGCCGGCGGAGTCCATGAAGGTGACGCCGGACAGGTCCACGGCGAGGGCCGGGCCGTCGAGGGGGAGGGTGGCCGTGACGTCGGTGACGTAGGGGCTGGTGTCGATGTCGAGTTCGCCGCAGATGCTCACCACGATGCGTTCGGGGCGTGCGTGGACGGCGACGTCGAGGGTGGGGAACATGGTCCTCATCCGCCTCGGGGTTGGAGCCCGTCACGGTCGGCTCCCCGAGCTGGGGGCGGAGTAGGCCGTAAGGCGCGCGGCGCCGGGCCGCGCACAGCCGAGCGAGACCACCCGTACCCGCCGTCAGCCACCGCGGGTGACTGGTTGGGGGCGCGGGGTCTCCCACCAGACCAGGCTGGTATCCCTGGCGTCTGCCCCGCCCCGGCCGCCTTACGCGCGGCCCGCTCGGCGGCCGCGGTCAGGTGTTGAGGCGGCTGTTGGTGCCGTCGTGGTGGTCGGCGCTTTCGTCGTCGAACCAGTAGTCGCCGGCGGCGAGGTAGCGGAAGGCGTGGCTGGTGTGCGGGGGCAGGGCGACGGTGGCGGCGCGGGTGCCGTCGCCGCGCGGGTTGAGGGGGTGGGCGGCGGGGTTCCAGTGGTTGAAGTCCCCCCACGACGCTCACCGGTCCGGCCGGGGCGTCGGCGGGCAGGACGAAGGTGACCTGCGTGCGGTCCTTGAGCTGCTTGCGTTCGAGCACAGGTTCTCCAGTCGGTCGTCGAGGGCGTCCGGGCCTCCGCGCCGTGCGGCAGCGGGGCCAGGGGTGCAACGGGGCCGCGGGCCCGGCGGCGGCCCGGTTCCCCGAGCAGCTGCTGCGCCCCGTGGGGGCAGCTCCGTGCGGGGGGTGATGCCGTACCGGGGCGCCGGCGTCCGTGGCGGGGTCCGGCCGGGGTCTTCTCCGTCCGGCCGGGCCCCGCCGTGCGTGGACCCTCTTGTCGCCCCTCACGGTGACACGCCTGCGCCGGCGCTGCTCGGCGTGAAGGCCGGTCGGGGGAACGGCCGGGGACGGCCGTGGCCCCGCGCCATGCGGCCGCGGCGGTCACCGCCTGCCGGCCTCCCGCGGCCGACCATGTGTGCCGCCGTCGTCGACGGTCCGGTCAGGGGCTGCTTGCGTCGTCCGTGCGGTCGGTGGCGGTGCGGCGGCTCTTGTTGCTGGAGCGGCGGAGGTGGTCGGTGTGCTGGATGAGGGTGTCGATGCGGTCGGCGAGGGCGGGGTTGCCGGGGCGTACGTGTGCTTGGGCGGCGGTGAGCGGGCCGATGAGGTCGGCGGGGTCGCTGCTGGCGAGTGCTTGGCGGACCTCGCCGATGGAGGCGCGGCCGGGGGCGTCGAGGGGGGTGAGGGCGGTGATCTGGCCGGCGAGTTGGCGCAGGTCGGCGGCGTGGTCGCGGGCCCAGGCGTTGATGGTGCGTTGGGCGGCGCGGGAGTCGCGGGTGGCTTGGACGCGCTGCTCGCCGGTGGTGCCGGCGGCGCCGGGGCGGAGGCGCAGGTAGCGGCGTTCGGCGGCCTGGCGGCTTGCCACGCCGAGTGGTCCGGCGAGGTCGGCCCAGCTGGCGCCGGCGGCTCGGGCGGTCTCGATCAGTCCGGACTCCCATCCGGCGAGTTCTTCGCGGACCTCGCGCAGCAGCAGGAGTGCGGCGAGTGCCTCCCGCGGGTCGGCGGACTTGGCGCCGGCCGCGCCGTGGGCGTCCTCGAGTTCCCGCTCGATGGCGGCCAGCGCGGCGGCCGCGGCCAGGAACGAGGTGGGGGAGCCGGTAGGTCTTTCGTCAGACGCAGGGGGCACGGTGCCTCCAGGAGGGGTCGGGACCACCGAGCGCCGGGCGGGTGCGGATCGCTCCGGCCGGGTCGTCCATCGGATACCAGACACAGTTGTCATCGTTTCGATGACATGTTACAACGGTGGTACCTGAAGCGCACTGGCACCCATTGCAGAGACATCAGGAGGTTCCCATGCTGATGCGCACCGATCCGTTCCGTGAGCTCGACCGTCTCACCCAGCAGCTGATGGGTCCGGGTACGTGGTCGAAGCCGTCCCTGATGCCGATGGACGCCTACCGTGACGGCGAGGCGTACGTGATCGCCCTGGACGTCCCGGGCGTGAGCAAGGACGCGATCGAGATCGACGTCGAGCGGAACATGCTGACGGTCAAGGCCGAACGCCGGCCGGCCGCCCGCTCCGAGCAGGCCCAGATGGAGCTCTCCGAGCGG